>JAJYWF010000106.1 GCA_021791635.1 Actinomycetes bacterium | reverse complement strand
CAGGTCGGTGCCCTCGCGGGTCCTCTCCCCCACGCCGGCGAACACCGAGACACCGCCGTGGTTCGTGGCCACCCGATTGATCATCTCCAAGATGAGCACCGTCTTGCCCACCCCGGCACCGCCGAACAGCCCGATCTTGCCACCCTGTACGTAGGGCTCCAGGAGATCGATCACCTTGATCCCGGTCTCGAACATCTGCGCCCGAGGCTCGAGCTGGTCGAAGTCGGGTGCCGGGCGGTGGATCTCCCACCGGTCGGCCACCGGGCCGATGTCGTCGGTGTCGAGGGGGACGCCGAGGACGTTGAACACGTGCCCGAGAACGGCGTCACCTACCGGGACCGAGATGCCCCGTCCCGTGTTACGCACCGGAGCACCGCGGACCAGGCCGTCGGTGGGCTGCATGCAGACGCAGCGGACCCGCCCCTCTCCGATCTGCTGGGCTACCTCGGCCGTGACCTTCACTTTGACGCCTTCCAGCTCGAGATCGACCTCGACGGCATGGTTGATCTCGGGGAGGGCGTGCGGTGGGAACTCCACGTCGATCACCGGTCCGGCGATGGCCACGACCCGGCCGTGCTCGAGCGCCGCCCCTTCCGCCGGTGCGCTCTCGGGTGCGATGGTGGTCATATCGGTCATGCTCCCTTCGATTGGCGGAGCGCTTCCGCTCCGCCGACGATCTCCATGATCTCGGTGGTGATGGCGTCCTGGCGGGCGCGGTTCATCACTCGACTCAGCGTGCGCACCAGCTCGTCGGCGTTGTCGCTGGCCGCAGCCATCGCCCGCTGCTGGGCCGTGAAGAACGAGGCCGCACCTTCCAGGAGGGCGGCGAAAACTTCGGACTCGACGGCCTTCGGCGCCAGCTCTTCCAGCAGCGTCTCGACGTCGGGCTCGAATTCGGTGTAGCCCCCGGTTGCGACGACGAGAGATGGCGAACGATCTGCGCCGCCCCCCGTTGACGATCCCACCGACCCGGCCGCGGGCTCGCTCGGATCGGGGAGTGGCAGGAGCTGACGGACCTCGACTTCTTGGTGCCCGGCCGAGTGGAACCGGGTCGAGACCAAGAGCACCTGGTCGACGTCGCCGGCAACGAATGGAGCGGCGACGGCGGCGGCGACGGCACGGGCATCGGAGAAAGCGGGACGCTCGCTTATCCCCACGAAGCCCTGCTCCACCTCCTGACCCCGGAAGCGGAAGTAGGACACGGCCTTCTTCCCGACGGTGAACAGGCGCGTCTGGATCTGCTCGGACCCGAGCTCGACCAGAAGCCGCTCGGTGGCCCTGAGGACCGACGAGTTATAGGGTCCCGAGAGCCCGCGGTCGGCCACGACGGCCAGGACCGCCACGGCCCGTCGCTCTTCGGGTGCTCCCAGCAGCTTCGCCGCCGCCGTCGGGTCACCCTGGGCCGCTTCGAAGACCAGGCGGGCCATACCGGCCCGGTACGGTCGGTTCGCGGCGATCCGCCCCTGGGACCGGACGATCTGGGACGCGGCGATGAGCTCCATCGCCTTGGTGATCTTCTTCGTCGACTGCACGCTGCGGATACGTCGCCGCAGGACGCGCTCCTGCCCGCCGGCCACCTCTCAGTCGACCTTCCCGGTGTCGAACCCGTCGAGGAACGCCTGTAGCCCCTTGTCGAGCTCCGCCTCGTCGGGAAGCTTCCCCGTGGTGCGGATGGACTCCAGCAGTTCGGCGTGGTTCCCCCGGAAGTACTCGCGCAGCTCCATCTCGAAGCGTCGCACCTCCTCCACCGGCACGGAGTCGGCCCAGCCCTTGGTCCCGGCGTAGATGACCAACACTTGCTCTTCCACCGCCACCGGTGCGTTCTGAGGCTGCTTCAGCAGCTCGGTCAGCCGGTAGCCGCGGTCGAGCTGGGCCTGGGAGACCTTGTCCAGCTCCGATCCGAACGTGGCGAACGCCTCCAGCTCGCGGAACTGGGCCAGGTCCAGCTTCAAGGTTCCCGAGACTGACTTCATGGCCTTCACCTGGGCCGCGCCGCCGACGCGGCTGACCGAGTTCCCGACGTTGATGGCTGGGCGAACTCCGGCGTAGAAGAGGTCCGACTCCAAGAAGACCTGACCGTCGGTGATCGAGATCACATTCGTCGGGATGTAGGCGGAGATGTCGCCGGCCTTGGTCTCGATGATCGGCAGGGCGGTCAACGATCCCCCTCCGCGCTCGTCGGAGAGCTTCGCTGCACGCTCGAGCAGCCGGCTGTGGAGGTAGAAGACGTCTCCGGGGTACGCCTCACGGCCCGGTGGACGGCGCAGGAGCAGGGAGATCTGTCGGTACGCTTCGGCCTGCTTCGACAGATCGTCGTAGACGATGAGCGCAGCTTCGCCGCCCTCCATCCAGTGTTGGCCCATCGCACATCCGGCGTAGGGCGCCAGGTACTTGAACGGAGCCGGGTCTCCGGCGGAGGCCACCACGACCACGGTGTAGTCGAGCGCCCCGTGAGCGGCCAGGGTGCTCACCGTCTGGGCCACCGACGAGTTCTTCTGACCCACGGCCACGTAGATGCACTTCACGCCCTGGCCCTTTTGGTTGATGATGGTGTCGATCGCCACCGTCGTCTTGCCCGTCTTGCGGTCGCCGATGATGAGCTCGCGCTGGCCGCGCCCGATCGGCGTCATCGCGTCGATCGCCTTGATACCGGTCTGCAGCGGCTCCTCCACCGGTTGGCGGCCCACGATCCCGGGCGCCTGGACCTCCATCCGCCGCGTCTCGGACGCGGCGATCGGGCCCTTGCCGTCCAGTGGCTCGCCCAGCGCGCTCACGACGCGTCCGAGGAGCGCGTCACCCACCGGCACCGAGAGGATGCGCCCGGTGGCTCTTACGATCTGCTCTTCTTCGAGCGAATCGACGTCTCCGAGGACCACGGCCCCGATGGTGTCCTCGTCCAGATTGAGCGCCAGCCCCAACGTTCCGTCCTCGAACTCCAAGAGCTCGTTCACCGCGGCCGCCGGCAGCCCCGACACCCGGGCGATGCCGTCTCCCACCTCCACGACCCGTCCGATCTGCTCGGTGGCCACCTCCGGCGTGTACTGGTCCACGTGGCGTCGCAGCGCCTCGGTGATCTCACCGGCATCGATCGTCAGCTCTGCCATCAGTCTCTTCCCTCCGATTCCACTCCACTCTGCCCGCGGGCGTGACCGCCCGCATCGCCTGCTCCCGGTCCGCTGGCCGGACCACCGCCCATGCTCCCTCCGAACCCCCGGTCTTCCCAGCCGGCGGCGTTCATGTGCTCCTCGAGCAGGTCCAACCGTCCCCGGGCCGTCGCGTCCACCTGGAGGTCTCCGATCCGGACCCGTACGCCGGCGAGCAGGGCCGGGTCCACCACGACCTGCAGCTCCACTGGCCAACCGGTGAGCCGTCCCAAGGACGACGACAGCCGCTCACGCTCGTCGGGATCGACGTCCCGGGCTGCGGCCACCAGGGCCACCTTCCAGCCCCTGGCTTCAGCTACCCGGTCCACCAGCCAGAACAAGGTGCCCACGATGTCCCGGGGGCGCGCGGCGAGCACCGCGTAGTCGACCAGCCGGGCGGTGGGCGGCTGCACCTTGGCCACGATCAGGTCGGCGACGACGCCCCGGCGCACCTGCGCCGGGAGGTCCCGATCGGTGAGAGCAGCGCGGAGCGCCGGCGTCGTCTCCACCGTCCGGGCGAACCGGAAGAGATCGTCTTCGACGTCGTCGAGGCGCTCGGCCGGCAGCTCGTCGCACAGGGCCGCGGCGAACCCTCCCACGCGCTGGCGCGCCGCTTGGTGCCCCAGGACGGCCGGCACGATCTCCTGCCCTTCGGCCACCATGTGGGCACGATGGGAGAGCCATGCCAGGGCTGCGATCACGTCGGGCGCGGCCACGGTGGCCGCGGCGAACCCGGCCAGCCGGCGTACGTCAGATCGGACCCGGTCATCGAGGAGGTCGTCGAGGATCGCCCGCCGTGAGGACGCCGGGACCGCCGTGTCGGTCAGTGCCGACCTGAGGGAGCGATGGGACGAGACCAGTTGCTCCACTGCCGCCAGCTCACCGGCCCGTGCCGGGGCGTCGTCGTCCGGCACCATGCCGAGAACGGCCGCCGCATACCCTTCGAGACGAGCTGTCATGGCCTCGATCCGGCGGCGGCCGTGCCGGCCGAGGCGTCGTCGCCCGAGGAGAGCGCCCCGACGGCTTCGTCGATGAGCGCCCGGTGAGCCTCGGCGTCCACCTCCCGTCCGACGATCCGCTCGACCACGTCCAGCACCAGCTCGCCCAACCTCGCCGCAGCTTCTTCGACGGCCCGCTGCCGTGCCAGGCGGACTTCGGCTTCGGCCGCGGTGAGAAGGCGCTCGTACTCGGCCTGGCCCCTCGCCTGGGCGTCGGCGCTCACCTTCTCGGCAGTGCGATTGGCTTGGGCCACGATCTCGCGGGCCTGGTGCCGGGCACTCTCGAGCGCCGAGCGCCGCTCGGCATCGGCGGTGGCGGCGTCGGCCTTCGCCTCGTCGGCGGCCTTCAGCTCCGCCTGGATCTTCTCGGCCCGCTGGCGTAGCACCGAGTTCAGCGGTGGGAGGACCACTTTGGCGATGAACGCCAGCACGACGACGAAGGCCACCAGCTCCACGATGAAGGTGGCGTTGGGAATGAGGAAGTCACTGGCGATGGTCATGTCCTGTCTCCTCCCTCGCCGCGGCATCGGTGACCGAGCGTCTCGTCGAGCTCCTTGCCCACTTCGGCTGGCCGGTACGTGAGGGTCGCACCGGGAAACTTCGGGTTCAACGCCTCTCCCCCTACTTCCCGAGGGAGAAGACGAACAGCGCGGTGAAGGCGAGGTTGATGAAGTACATGGCCTCGACCAACCCGACGGTGAGGAACATGATGGTGAACAGCCGTCCCTGGGCTTCGGGTTGGCGGGCCACACCGGCGATGGTCTGGCTCCCGGCCAGACCGTCCCCGATGGCTGCGCCGACGGCTCCACCGCCCAGGGCCAATCCACCTCCGATCATGGCGCCGGCCAGCTTGATTGCATCAGGCGTCGTCACTACTGCCATCTCTTGGGTCTCCTTTTGTGCTGGGTGTTGTGGTCTCGAAACTCAGTTCACGTGCTGCTCAGTGCCCGCCGACGGGCACCCCTTCGCCGTCAGGTCTCTCGACCTCTTGCACCCGGAGAAGGTCTTCCTCTCCGTCGTGCTCCGTGCTCATCGCCACGTCGAAGTACAAGATGGTGAGTAGGGCGAAGATGAAGGCCTGGATGCCGCCGACCCCGAGGTCGAACAGCTTCCAGATCGGGTTGATGATGAGGACCACCACCTCTCCGATCGGGAGCGAGGCCAGCTTCCACCCGCCCAGCGCGGCGATGAGCGAGAGCATGAGGGCACCAGAGAGCAGGTTGCCGAAGAGCCGGAGGGCCAGGGTGATCGGCTTGGCGATCTCCTCCACGAGGTTGATGAACAGATTGAACGGCATCAGGTACACCGGGAAGGGGTGGAGCAGGTAGTGCTTGACGTACCCCACCGGTCCCCGGGCCCGGACCGATGCCACGTGCACCAGCACGATCACGAAGATGGCCAACGCCAGGGGGAGGTTGATGTCGCCGGTCGGGGCCGGCAGCCACTCGTACTTGCTCCCCAGGCCCACCACCTCGAACACGTTGCACACCAAGATGAACACGAAGAGGGCGACGGCCAGGGGGACGACGCTCATGCCCGCAGGTCCGATGGAGCCTTCCACCTGCTTCGAGACGGCCTCGACTCCCATCTCCCAGGCCGCCTGCAGCCGCCCGGGCACCCCGCTGGTGGTCTGCCGCCGGAGGGCCAGGCCGAGGAGCCCGACGACCACCATGGCCGCCACGGTGGCCCAGACGGTGTCCATGTTCAAGGTGAGCCCGAAGACCTTTCGCTGGATGTGCAGGCCGACTGTGATCTGGGCGGCCAGGACCCGGGGGACGAGCACGAGGTTCATGGCTCAGACCCCTTCGCCAGCATCGTCGATCGGGGATACCGGGCCCTCGATGGCGTCCACCACGGTGGCGTCCACCACGGTGGCGTCGACCGTGGCCGCGCCGTCTGTCGGATCGCCGAAGCCCGGGCCCGAACCGTCAGCCCCGAGCACCCCTGTCACTCCGCTGCTTCCCATCTTCAGCATCGAGCGGGCGACGTTCACCAGCAGGAGGGCCTGGAAGATCGCCAGCCCGGCCATGACGCCCACCCCGAGATCGAAGCTGGCGAAGAGCAGGCCCAGGGCGATCACCGAGATGACCGTCAGGCGTCCCATGGTGTTCAAGGCCAGTGGCCGGCGCCGATTTTCCTCTTCACGTTGGCCGACTTTGACGACCGAACGCTGGATTAGACGGAAGTTGAAGATGCCCATGCCCAGGCCGATGCAGAAGCCCACCCCGACCAGCGACGCACTCAGCAACAGGCACCCCACCAGGCCGCCGACACCCACGACGAGAGCACCCAGCACCGTCCTTCGAGAGACGCTGGCCACGTCGGGTAGGGAGAAGCTGGCGAACACGGCCGCCCCTACTCCCCCGGGCCCCAGAACCTGGGTCCCGGGTGACCACCGGTCCCACGGCCACCGATCTCACGACTGCCGGCACCCAGCCCGCTCGCCGAATCGGACCGGGCGCGGGCCACGGCGGGAACCAGGGTGACGGTCACCGGGCTCAGGGAAGGAACTTGCGGACTTGGGCGACCGCCAGGAGCACGGCCGAGACCACCCCGAACGCCAGACCCCCGAAGGTGACCCACGGCGTGGTGCCGAAGGCCGAGTCCAGGCCGTAGCCGATGGCCCCGCCGCCCACGACGCAGATCGCGCAGCCCGTTCCCAGCCAGAAGAAGTCGCCCACGCGAGGAGGCCGGCCGGACCGTTCCCCTCCCGGAGCTTCGCCGGGGTTCGGGGAGTGGTCGACCATGTCCGGGTCGCGACGCGTCAGTGTGCGTGGGGCAGGAGAGCTTCAAGCCAGGTTCCTGATGTCACGCGCTGTGCGCCGCGCCGACGCCGTCACCTACGAGAGGGCGTGCGGCCCCAGGATCGGCGAGGGGGGGATTTGACCCGGGCGCCAGCATCGCATCCCTGGGCCCCCGTCGGCAAAACCACACGTCCTCTTCGGTCCCGAGATGCG
>JAJYWF010000105.1:970-7136 GCA_021791635.1 Actinomycetes bacterium | reverse complement strand
GCCGTGGGGGTGCGGCTCCCCGACTCGGGCGTGCTGCGGCCGGCCACCCCGCCGCCCGACTTCGACCTCGACCAGGCGCTGCACTCGCTGGCGAAATTCGCGGCCCGCCGGCCCGAGGGGATCGCGCTCGCCCACTACGGGCTGCTCACCGATCCCCAGGACCTCCTGGCCGAGGCGGAGGGGACGCTCCGGCGGTGGACGGAGGTGGCCGAGGCCGCCTACCGGGCGGGGACGGACATCGCCGAGGCGCTGTCCGCAGAGTTCGACCCGCTCATGGCCGACGTCCCCGAGGAGCACCGCCACAAGCTCGACGTGCTGAACGGGGTCCACTCCAACGCGGCCGGCCTGCGGCGGTGGCTGTCTGGCCGAGCCGACCAGGGGAGCTGACCGGGGGAGGCACACGAACCTGGTGCCCGGTCCGGGTGCGCGGTCTCGGCGGTCAGGTGTGCCGGACCACTGCAGCCGGCGACCGCCGGACCGTGCACGCACCGGTGCCGCTCCGCGGAGGGAGTGGGATTCGAACCCACGGTGCCCAGGGGGCACAACGGTTTTCGAGACCGTCCGATTCGGCCACTCTCGCATCCCTCCGCCGGAGAGGCTAGCCGCGCCGGGAGGCGAAGAATCCCGCGAGCAGCTCGGCGGACGGGGCGGCGAGCACGCCGGCGGTGACCGCCACCTCGTGGTTGAGGCGGGGATCGGCACACAGGTTGTAGAGGGAGCCGGCCGCGCCCGCCTTGGGGTCGGCCGCCCCGAACACCACCCGGCCCACCCGCCCGGCCACCAGGGCCCCGGCGCACATCGGGCACGGTTCCAGGGTGACGTACAGGGTGACCTCGGCGAGGCGCCACGACCCGAGGGCGCGAGCGGCGTCGCGCAGGGCGAGGATCTCCGCATGGGCCGTGGGGTCCCCGGCGAGCTCCCGCTCGTTGTGGCGGGCGGCCACTACCCGCCCACCGGCGACGGCCACGGCACCGACCGGCACGTCGCCGTGGGCCACCGCGGCCTCGGCTTGCGCCAGGGCCAGCGCCATCGCCTCGTCGTCGGTCACCGCTGCCCGCCCGCCGCCGGTCGGACCCACGGGCCCCACGGGCCCGTAGGGTGGGGCGGCGTGCTCGGGTGTGGCGCCATGCGCTCACGGTAGTGGCGGTGGCCGGGCGGCCGGTGAAGACAGGCGGCGAGACGCGAGAAGACGGACGACGAGAGGTGAGGAGGTCGGGATCGTGGTCATGGCCAAGCGCCCAGGGGTGGCGACGGCGTCGGTGCCGGTTGCAGCCATCGACGCGGCCGGATTGGCACAGCATCTGGCTGCGGCGCTGGCCCGGGTCCCCTTCCGCCGCCCCCTGCGAGGCCCTTCGAGCGCCGGTGCCAACCTGGCGACCAGCGTCACGCGGGAGGTGCTCCGCTCGTTCATGGGCTACGTCTCCTCGCTCCCCATCCCGGAGTTCCGCTCCATCGAGCTCCTGCTCGACGAGCTGTGCCGGGTGGCCATGCCGCCGGTGGTGCGGTCGTTCGACGTCGAGCAACGGAACGTGGTCCTCGGCGGTGTGCCCGGCATCCACTACCAGCCCCGCGGCCGGGAGCCGGCCGGCGCCATCCTCTACCTGCACGGGGGCGGCTACATCGGGACCTCGCCGAACATGTACGCGTTCTTCACCGCCCGCCTGTGCCGGGCCACCGGGTGCTCCGTCTTCGTCGCCGACTACCGGCTGGCGCCCGAGTTCCCCTACCCGGCGGCGGTCGAGGACGCCGCCTCGGCCCTGGCCGCTCTGGCGGAGGCGGGCACGCCACCGGAGCGCCTGTTCGTGGCCGGTGACTCCGGCGGGGGCGGCGTGGCCCACAGCCTGATGGTCGAGGTCGGCCGCGGCCGGGGCGCGTGCCGCCGCCCGGCCGGCCTGATCCTGTTCTCGCCCGAGGTCGACCTGCGCATGGAGGACACGTCGATCACCGCCAACGCGGAACGCGACATCCTCCCCTGGAATATCCCCGCGGGCGCCTACCTGCGCGGGATCGACCCCGACGACGCCCGGGTGACGGCGCTGAACGCCGACCTGTCCACCTACCCGCCGACCTTCGTCTCGTGGGGCGGCGACGAGATGTTCCGGGACCCGATCCGTCGCTTCGCCGAGCGGCTCGGGGCGGAAGGAGTCCCCGTCCACGCCCACGAGGCCGAGGGTATGTTCCACGTGTTCCAGATCCTCATGCCGTGGGCCGAGGACAGCCGGGACGTCTACCGGGAGGTCGAACTGTTCTCACGCCGACTGCTCGACGCCGCGCCCCCGGCCGGCGAGGTCGCCGCCGCCGGTTGAGGCGCGTCCCGCCGGTCGATCGTCGCCGATCCGGGAGGAGTGGGGCGGGAGTGGGGGCGCCTCCCAACACCCGCACCACACCGCAGCGGCGTACCTTGGGTGGCATTCGGCGGAATTCGGCGGCGGGCAGAAGGGTGGGGGACATGAGACGAGGGACCCGGCGGAGCTCGGTTCTCGCAGCGGCGGCCCTGACGGCGGTGGTGGCTGCGTCGTGTACGTCCGGCGCGGCACGGTCGTCCCCCTCGACCACCACCGGCTCGACCACCACGACGGCTCCGGCCGGGTCGACGACCACGGTCGCGACGCCGACCGTCGGCAGCCAGGTGAAGGTGGCTGCGCTGAGCGGCCTGTCGGTCATCGATCAGACGCACGCCTACGCGCTCATCGGGCCCCGCTACTACTCCACGACCGGAGCGGTGGGTGTGGCCGCGACCGTCGACGGTGGAGCGCACTGGACGGCGGTGGCCACCCAGCAGACGCTGCAGCCGCTGTCCTACGAGTCGGGTCTGGTCTTCGCCACCGCGCAGCGGGGGTGGACGTGGCAGGCCGGCCCGTCCTCCTGCTGCACGGACACGTCGGCACCGACGACCCGACCCCTCATGGCCACGGGCGACGGTGGGCACACGTGGAAGGCGGTACCCGGCATCACCGGGGTCGAGCAGGTCCTGTCCCTCGGTCAGAGCGTGTGGGTGGTCACGCAGCCGGGTTCGGCCGGAGCGGCGACGGCGCCCGTGGTCCTGTGGACGTCGTCCGACGGTGGGGCGACATGGGCCCGGTCGACGGCGGCCACGCCACCGGTCCGGTCCCTCGTCCGGGTCACCGCTTCGACCGCCTATGGCCTCGGCCAGACCGGGATCGTCACCACCACCGACGGCGGGACCTCGTGGACGGCGGTCGGCACGATGCCGTGCTCGAGCGCCAGGTTGGACCTCACCACGTTGACGCACCTGTCGGCCGGCGGGGTGGGCGACCTCTGGCTCGCGTGCGTGAGCCAGCCGGAGACCAGCCTCCAGGCGAAGCAGCTCTACCGGTCGTCGGACGGCGGAGCCCACTGGCACCTGGCCGCGTCCGTGCCGCTCGGCGGAGTGGCACCCGGGGGCTCGACGCCGGTGGTGGGCCAGATCAGCGGCCGCGGGTTCGTCCAACAGTTGACGGCGCTGTCGCCGGAGCAGGCGGTCCTCGCCCTCGATCGGGGCGGGCTGTTCGGGACGACCGACGGCGGTGTCGACTGGACGGCCGTCGGACCGGCAGCCCAGGCAGCCGTGGTGTCGGTGACCAGCGCCGGGATCGGGCTCGCCCTCCTCGACGGGGCGCCGTGGCACACCACCGACGGCGTGCACTGGGCACCGGTGGGGTAGCGGGGACCGGGTGCCTTCGGGCGGCTGCGTCCTCCGATCCCGGCACCGCTCTCGTCCCGGGGCCCTCGCTCTCGTCAGGACCCCGCAGCGAGGTTGTTGCGAAACTCGGCAGGCCCTGGTCAGGAGCCCGTCGTTGCTGCTTCCGCCTTCGCTCATCACGCGATTTCGAGCGTTATGACCACACACTTTGACGGAGCGGCGAAGTTCCAGGTCAGCGACCTCGTCGTGGCGGAGCGGCCGAGACTCAGCCTGACTGAACCCTTCACCTGTTCGTGCAGCCCGGCCACCCTTTTCGTGCAGCAGAGCCACCCAACCCGTGTCTTCGGTCACTGGGTGTTAGCCGTCGGACAAAGCGCGTCGGACAAGGCAACCTCTATGCTTGCCTCATGGCCGACGACGGATCGAGCCTTGGCAGGGAACATCCCGGGTCTGGTCATCTCGATGGACGGCCGCCAGCGGCGAGCCGATGAACCCCGTGGCGCAGGCCTACCTGGCGGACCGGCTGGCCCAGATTCGCGACCCCGTACACCCCGCCCAGCAGCAGTCCCCAGATGGCAAGCGCTTGGCCTTCAGCAACTTCAGGGCGGCGGTCGATGCGCTGGCCTTCGTGGGGATGGTCGACCATGACGAGATCAGCGAGTGGACCAACCGTTGCCTGGTGGCGCTCGGCGAGAAGCCGCTGGAGCCGCTCAACCCTCGGCCGGGGGTGGCGGTCGCTCGCCTGGTGGGGTTCGGCGCCGACCCGCCAGAATCCAAGCCGCCAGTTCCGCGTCCAACCCCGGAGCTGATTCGACTGGTTCCCACCAACACGCCGGCCCTGCCGACGCGCCACGGCGGTCGGTTTCAACTTCTCGGTGTGGAGATTTACGACACTCAGGTAACCGTCGGTTGGCGCTTCGCCCCCCTCCCCGACAACGAGTCACTGTTAGGCGAGGGGCTGGCTGAGCTCGACGCCGACACCGAAGGTATGCCCGAGGACCAACGTCTTGCCATGCGCAAGCAGTTCCTACGCCGGCGTCACGATGCCGCCCGCATGATGATCGTGATCACCGACGATGTGGGAACCGAGTACCGCCCGATGGGCGGCGGGGCGAGCGGTGGAGGTGACGAAAGGATCGGGAGGACCACTGTTGCTCCAGCGCCGCCCATGGGAGTGACGAGGCTCATCGTGCGGTGGGAGGACGTGGAACAGGTCGTCGCGTTGGAGTAGCACGATCCGCTGTTCTCGCAGCATGGCCGCTGCCCAGCTCCGCTCAGGTTGGGTCTGCCAGCGATGCGAGAAGCCACACCCTTCATCCGGATCGAAGGACTCTGGAAGTAGCCTCGGCTCCGTATGGCGGAGCTGCTCGCGAGGGCGATCCGGGTACTTCTCGGAACGCCTGCTGGTGGGGTCAGGGCACCAGGTTCCGGAGTCTCGGTGCGACGATGCCCATGGCCTCGCGATACGAGGGGGCGTTGGGGAACAGCTCGGGCACCACGATGTCGTAGGTCTCGCCCATCTCCTCGAGGTGGGCGTGGATACGGTCGATGCGGTTGGCCCGACCCGCTTTGACCAGCTCGAACTTGGCCACCGCCAACTCAGCGATGTGCCCGTCGTCCTTCTCTGGTGTGCGCTGGAGGAGGGCGGCCTGGTCGGCCAAGTCCGTAGGGCGCAGGCGCTGGGCAAGCGTGCGGAGCTTCTCAGCCGCCATCTCCGGGACCGTCATCGTCAGGACCTCGAACTCCTCGTAGAACGGGGCCCCGACGCGAGCCAGTTCTGGGGCGTCGAGGACCGCTTCTCTGTAGCTGACCTCGACCTGCACCGTGGTGTCAGGGATGGACTCTCCGCGCACGGCGACGTCATCGAAGTCGAGGCTGCGAGCTGAGTTGGTTGCTGGCTCTTCGGGGATGAAGCGCACGACGTTGTGGATGCTCGCCTGTCGGATGGCTTCAGCCACCTCGTCGCTGTCCAGTTTGTGCCGGGCGGGATCGGTCTTGGTGGCGTCGACGTCTTTGGAGAAGCGGTGGATGCCGTGGACGTGGCGAAGGACGAAGCCGCCTTTGAACACCAGCTGACCAGGGAAGCTACCTGACAGCTGGGCGGCGAGGGTCACCAGCGCGAAGTCGCGGGTGGCGACGCCCACACCGCCCGGCAAGGACTCGAGAAGTTCGGTGAGTTGCCGGTCGCTGCCCCACTTGCGTTGGGGATGGCGGCCAGTCATGTGCGAACGCGCTCGGACTCGAGAGGTGCGTTGACGAGGACCCGCCAGGTCCCATCCACAAGACCGGTTCGCTTCCCACGAGGACGCAGGAGCACCGGGGCACGGTTCTTCCCTATCCAGTCCCGGAACGGGGCAGCTGCTTGAGGTCCCACGAAGCGATCGACAATCAGCCCCACGCGACGCGCGACCGCTGGCGACCCGTAGAGCACCACGGCGTCCAACAGCCGCGGGACGAAGTCGGGGTCCCGAGAGTCCGCGAGCACCAGGGCGTCGATGGCCTGCGTGAGTGTCACGGCGTACC
>JAJYWF010000105.1:0-960 GCA_021791635.1 Actinomycetes bacterium | reverse complement strand
GGGTGGTTGAGGACATCGAGGATGGCCCGTTCGGGACGTGCGAAGCGCGGGCCGGATGCGTCCTCCCACCCCCAGATGTTCGCCGGGTCCGTCTCCAAGAAGGTGGCGGTCTGGCCCCGGAAGTGCAGCTGCTCGAGGCGGGCGGCCGTCAGGACGATGGTTCCGAAGAAGTGCTGGTCGGTGAGCTCGTGGCGCTCGAGGGCCCGCCCGGCCGTGATGAGGTAGGGCCGGGGGGCCACCACATCGACCAGGTCGGGCAGATCCACGCCCAAGAGGCCAGTGGCGTCGGGCAGGACGAGCAGGTCCCGTCGGGCGCGAATGATCCGCCCGGCCTTCGAGAGACGCCGGACGGCCTCTCGTGCCGCCGACAGACTGCCGGCGGGGACCGCCAGCTTCGCCAGATCTGCTGAGGGCAGGCAGATGCCCGGGCGGCCAGCGTCCACCGCCACACGGTGCATCTCTCGAAGTACCAGATCATCGATACCCATGGCGTGCATTGTACCCGAGCAAACGGTCTATGCCACCGTTTTCCCTCGGACATTGTACATTCGGCCGAATCTGGCCGTCATGACACCTCGAGGGAGTAGAGCGGTTCGAGCGCGCCAGAAACGGAGGGTAGGGGCCCCAGCCTCCCCAGGAGCTCGCCAGCTTCCGGTTCGCCGCCACCGGTATTGCCACCTCCGACCGGAGGCGGGCGCCGGTGCCGGCCACCGCCACCACGACGAGGTCGAACTCGACCAGTCCGGAGGAGGATGGAGAGGAGGAAGATGAAGAGGACGAACACGAGGGCGAAGGCGAGGAACGGGACGGTCACCAACGGGATGACCAGGCTGAAGAGCAGTACGGCGAGGAAGGTCGAGAGCAGCAACACGATCTGGAGGATGTGAACACCAGGAGCCCGCAGAGTCGACCGAGGGGGTGGCCACCGACGCGACCTCAGTGGACGCCGAGTCGCTGACC
>JAJYWF010000104.1 GCA_021791635.1 Actinomycetes bacterium | reverse complement strand
CTGCCGTCGAGCTCGACACTGCCGTCCCTGCCCAGCGGTGGCCTGCCGTCCCTCGGCACACTGCCGTCCCTGCCCAGCGGTGGCCTGCCGTCCCTGCCGTCGAGCTCGACACTGCCGTCCCTGCCCGGGGGCGGCTCCGGGAGCGGGAGCAGCGGTCAGACCTGTGAGAGCACCCCGGGTCTCCCGAGCAGCTCGTCGATCCCCGTGTCGGGGAGCGGCTCGGTGTCCATCGGGACCAGCGCCGGGGGCGGCAGCATCACTGTCGGCACCGGCGGGATCACCGTCTGCGGAGGCTGATCGAGCACGGTCCAAATTCTCCCGACGGCAACCGCCGTGAGGTGCGAGCACGACCGGGTGTTCCGAGATCATCGGGGCACCCGGTCGGTCGCGCCCGTGGCAAGCCCATCGGAGGCAAAGGGCGCAACCACTGTCACGGGGTGTGGTGCCGTAACGTGATGTCGCCGGATTCGATTAGGCCCGAGGAGAGGAGCGTTCACCGATGGTGCGTCTTACTTGTCTGCTTCGCCGGAAGCAGGGAATGAGCCCCGAGGAGTTCCACGCCCACTGGCGAGACGTGCACGGACCGCTCATCGTCTCGACTCGAAGCGGGAGCCACGTCGCTCGCTATGAGCAGCATCCCCGGCCACTGTCCGAGTACTCCGGAGACGACGACCCCGGATACGACGGTGTCACCGTGCAGTGGTTCGAATCGATGGACGAGTATCGGGCCCACATGGCCGAGGAGGATTTCGCCACTGTGTGGTCGGACATCACCGGGTTCCTCGACACCGAGCGTCTCGAATTCGTGGTGACCGAGCACCCCCGCGTCGTCATCGGTGACGGTGACACTTCACCGTGCGCGTGAACTGGGGTCAACGACCGTCTGGAATGCCGAAGGGATCGATGCCGGGCGTAGTGCTGGAGCTCGAGTCGAGACCGGGGTCCGAGACGTCAGTGTTCCGATCGATTTGTGACGTGCCCCACACCGGGACCGGCCAGGAGGCCAGTGCGGCCTGGACGTCTGGCACCGCCGGAACTGAGACCGGAAGGGCGGCCGAAGGGTCGGGCAGGGCTCGAAGGGCCGAGCCCGGGGGTTGGAGCACGGGCTGTTCCTGAACGCCCCGGCGTTGGTCCATGTGCGACTGCAGTCGCTCCCACTGGTTCCCTTCGAGGAGCTTCAGGCGCTTCGGCATGCCTCCTAGGAGCTGTTCGGAATGTGCCCGATACTGCTCCGCCATGGCACCGGCGAAGAACGCGGCCTCCGCCGACATCTCGCGAGGCCGTCCCTCGGGGTCCGATCCCGTCGCCAGCGACCAGAGGCGGATCGTGGCCACGTCGGCATCCTGCATCAGCCCGAGCGTGTCCTGGAGGAGGGCGAGTCGCCGGGTGAATCGCTCGGTGCGACCCCCGTAGACACCCGACGTGAATTCGAGCGAGTACCTGAGCCGTTTGCAGCGTATGCGCAAGCGGTGGAAGTCACCAGCAGCACCGCTGCGCCCCGCCCGGCGGGCCGCCTTGACCACCGCCCGGTGGCGGTTCTCGACCAAGTCGGGAAGGACTGCAGTGGCGCGCTGACGGGCACCGGCCGGGAGGCGGAGCTGGCGGTGGGTCACCATCGACGTGAGCCCGGCGACCAGTCGGTCCCAGCGGGGGGAGTCGAGTGATTCCAACAAGATCAGCCGCGCTCGTTCCCGGTCACCTGCAAGCACCGAAAGGAGCTCGTCCACCGGCGAATCGCCGGTACCGACCAGTCTGTGCCACGTCGCGGACCATATGCCGATCCCCTCGATGTGCTCGATCTGGACGTCCAGGTCACGAACGTGCCCCAGCATCTCAGCCATCCAGGCGAGCTCTGAAGACATCGATCGGGAACGCGGGGGCAGGACATCGGCGAAGAAGTCCAGCGCCGCCCTGAGGCGCCGGGTAGCGACGCGCATCTGGTGGAGGTCTTCGATGTCCTCGCCGAGACGGGTGCCGGGCTCTCTGGCCAGCAGCACACCGAGGTGGCGGCGGATGACGGCCAAAGCCACCTCACCGACGGTCGAGTCTTGGTTGACTTCGGTGTCGCCCAGATCCGGGGGGCCGGGGACCTCCATGCCAAGGGCCAGCAGCCCAGCTTCGAACTTGGACAGCGTGGCCGGTCGCAGGCCGCACGAGTCGCGGAGGCTGGCGACGAGGGGTGCCAGGGTGTCGACCCACGGTGGAGCCACCTCTACTTCGACTCGGTTCAGATGGACAGGCCGCTGCCCTGGCCGGGCGCTGATGACGGTCTCATCCATCGCCAGCTCGGCGGCCTCTTCACCCGAGACTCGAAGGGCGAAGGCGCGTCGGCGGGTGCGAACCTCGATGACCTGGTGAAGGGCGCGATGGCCAGCGACGGCACGCACTCGACGACCGACGGGCCCCGTGGCTCCGAGTGCCTCGACACCATCGGGTCCGAGCGCCTCGGTCACCTCCAGGCGCCTCCGCAACCCGCTTGCCTCAGCCGGCCGTGAGTCCTTCAGCGTGACCTCGGTCCCCTGTCCCCGACGTCGAGTCCGGAGGACGTATCCAGCACGCCCGATCCTCCAATCTTCGGTGTCGAGGTACCGATCACTTAGGCGACGAACCGGCTTCGCCAGCGCGGTGACGGTGATCGGTTCCTTCAGTCCTGAGTCGACATTTGCGGGAAGCGCGGTGACCCAGCGTTCGACCGGGCGCAGGTCCAACGCGTCGAACTGCCACTCGATCTCGGTCTGATCAGCGGCCGTCGGGGTACCGCGGTCCTCACCGGCCATCGATCCGAGGATACCGTTCTCCGAGACCGGCTGCCGTTAGGCTGTGCTGCGTGACCAGCATCCGGAGCAATACGCTGGATTCGCCGAGCCATTCGGCTGAGGTCGTGCACGCCGCCGGTGGCATCCCTGTTCGTCGCCGGGTCGACAGTCGTTGGGAGCTGGCCGTGGTGCACCGGCCGGAACGAGGCGACTGGTCGTTCCCGAAGGGGAAGCTGGAGCCCGGAGAGACGTTCGAAGAGTGCGCCCTCAGGGAAGTGCACGAGGAGACCGGACTGCGTTGCCGGCTCGGACGGTTCGTGGGCCATACCGAGTACCGGGACCGGAAGGACCGTCCGAAGGTCGTCGCCTACTGGGTGATGGAGGTGCTCGGCGGTTCGTTCCACGTGAACGAGGAGGTCGACCAGGTGAGGTGGGTCGACTTTCAGGCCGCCGCCCGGCTCCTCACCTACGAGCGCGACCGGGAGCTCCTCATCGTGGTTGAAGCAGCCGACGAGGAAGGGGCATCGCTGGTCACCGGGTAGGCCGGCCTCGGGTCGGCGGCGAAGGGTCGTGAGCGCTCAGCGGCGTGACACCGCCCCCCTGGCGCTACTGCTCCGACCACCTCTGCGTTCATGTGGGCCGTTCCGTCCTGTCGGTGCCGCATCGCCGAGCACGTGTTGGCCGTCACATCGGGATCCACGACTGCGATGCTCGAATGTCCTTCATTCCTCGGTAGAGGTGGAGAGGATGCTCGGGCACCTCGACGAAGCCGTGATGGACGTAGAAGCGGGCTGTGGCCTCATCGGGGGCGTCCACCACGACGGGGCCGGGCTGCAGCCCCTTCTCCGGCGGCCACAGCCTTTCGCAGCACCTCGGCGAGGAGTAAGGCACCGAGTCCCTCGCCCTGATGGCGAGCGTCGACGGCCCGTCGGGCGAGCAGGGCCATCCCAATGGGGTAGCCCGGCAGGCCGCGTACCAGCGCCGGGGGTGCCTCGGCTCGCTGCACGGAGCCCATGGTGAGGCTGAAGTAGCCGACGACGTGTTCAGCCTCGACCAGAGCACGAAGGTGCGAGCCACGTCCATCTGCTGGCAGGCGAGGGCATGAGCCTGCAGCCAGCGGTCGAGTATCTCCATGCCCGAATGGAACCCGTCGAGAAGGTCATGGGGACCGAGCCGCTCATGGCGGCTACCGCTCACGCCTCGGGCAGCTTCGGGTGGTCGTGAAACAGCTCGACGAGCTCGGGAACGGGCGTTGCCGGCTTGTCCAACTCGGTGAGGAAACGATGGAAGACCTCGTTCGGCAGCACAAGATCTCGGTGGGCTTCGATCACGCTGCTGGCCCGCGTGGTCACCGTGTCGAGCACGAAAGTGGTCACCGTCGTGCCTTCGAGGGCTGCGGCGTGACGGATGAGGGCTTCTTGCTCGGGGGTCACCCGTACCTCTAGGCGGTGACGTTTCGAGGGGCGGACGGCGGCGTCGTTCACGGTGGAAAGTCCACCGAGTCCGGACAACGTCCGGACAGTGGGACCGGAGCGGTACCGGGCGCGACCGCCAGCCGAACTACATGTGGGAACACGCTAGGTCAGCAAAGACGTCGCTGACGCGAGTGTCCGTATGGTCCGCCCGGTGAGATTTTCGCAAGGATGCGTCAACGGGGACAGGCGGCAACGCGGCACTACCTCGTCGATCAGGTCACCGGCCCTGGCCCTACGCACCAGATGGCGGGGCCGCTGACGCGCCGCAGGTCGAGACAGAACGACCGTTCTCGGTCCGGCGCCAAACGACCTCCCTTTGCACGTGATGATGCAGTTCGACGGCTCGAGCCTGCCGCTCGCGGGCCCCGAAGACGCTGCCGATGCGACCGCACGTTCGGGTTCGTGTGGCGCCCCCGACGTGCCGTTCCGAGGGTTGGGAACTTTCGCGAGCACTTTGTTGGTCGAATGGTAGATCCCCGCTCATTTCCAAAGGTTCCGAGCTCTCAGATGGCGACCTCGGGTCCGGGTTCGGGCGCTTCGCCGCTCGTGAGCTCCGAGCGTAGGCCGTCCGAGCGCCGCCGGGCCTCGCACCGGTTCCGAACGTCCACCCGGCACGGGACCAGCCGTGGACACCCGTTGACCCGATCGGTGCCGGTGAGGACCGGCGAGCGGTACCGCCCCGCCCCGAGGGCCTGGATACTTCCGGTACTGTGGAGGTGGCGGCAGCCTGTGGTCGTGCCTATGGTCATTTTCGTGACTTCTGGGTCAGATGCAGGCCAAAGCTCCAGGAGAGGTGCGAGAGCGGCCGAATCGGACTCACTGCTAATGAGTTGACTGGGGGAACCCGGTCCGAGGGTTCAAATCCCTCCCTCTCCGCTCGAACGTCCGGAGAGCCGGATGCACTCGGGACACCGGACGACGGGGTGGACGACGGGGTGGGCGGCTGACGGCGGACGGCGCCGATGGGAATGGGACGCGCTGGCGGCCGGGAGGCTGAGGAGACGATGAGCGGTAACCGGTACTGGCTGCAGACCTTGGGGTGTCCGAAGAACCAAGTCGACTCCGACAAGCTCGCCGGTCAGCTCGAGGACGATGGGTACCTTCCGGCCGAGACCGCCGAGAGAGCGGACCTGGTGGTAGTGAACACCTGTGCCTTCATCGAGGCTGCCCGCGAAGAGTCGATCGCTGCCGTCCTGGAGGTGGCCGGGTCCCGCAAGCCGGGGTCCCGCCTGGTGGTGACGGGTTGCCTGGCCGAACGCTACGGGAGCGAGCTGGAAGAGGCATTGCCCGAAGTGGACATGGTGGCCGGCTTCGGCGTGCCCCTGGCGCCCCCTGCGCCCCAGAACGACACAGTCCCCCGGGCACCGGTGAGGATCTCGGCTCGTCTCCGGCCCCGGTCGCCGACCGATGGATTCGATCTGCTGGAGCTTCCCCGGCCTCGAAGTGGCGCGCCCTGGGCATACGTGAAGGTGGCCGAGGGATGTGACCGCATCTGCGGTTTCTGCGCCATCCCGTCGTTCCGAGGACGTCAGCGGTCCCGCCGGCCCGAGGACATCCTGGCCGAGGTCGAGCAGCTGGCCCGACCCTCGGCGGCAGGCAGGACCGGTGGGACGGGGGCAGGGGAGGCCGGGGACGCCACAGGAGAAGCCCACGGGGTCCGCGAGATCGTGCTGGTGGCCCAGGACCTGGCCTCGTATGGGCGCGACCGCTCGACCCGTCGAGCGCACGACCGGCGGCCGTCGCTGGGAGCCGATGGCTCGGCCTCGTCCCAGCCGATCGTGGCCCTCACCGAAGCCGTGGCCTCCGTCGTGTCCCGGACCCGGCTTCTGTACCTCTACCCGTCGGGTCTCACCGACGAGCTGGTCGAGGCGATCCTCGGTACCGGGGTCCCCTACTTCGACCTCTCGCTCCAGCACGCGTCGCGCCCCTTGCTGGCGGCGATGAGACGGTGGGGCGACGGCGAACGGTTCCTTCGGCGCATCGAGGAGATCCGCCGTGCCGCCCCTGACGCCACGTTCCGGTCGTCGTTCATCCTCGGTTACCCGGGAGAGACCGAAGAGGACCACGACGTGCTCCTCTCCTTCCTCACCCAGGCCGAGCTGGACTGGGCCGGGTTCTTCCTGTTCTCACCCGAGGACGGCACCCACGCCGCCGGGATGGACGACCAGGTGCCGCCCGAGCTCGCCCTCGAACGGATGAGGGAGTGCACCGAGCTCCAGGACCGGATCACCGCCCGTCGGCGTGACGCCATGGTGGGCACGCTCTGTGAAGTGCTGGTGGACGAAGCCGGCATCGGCCGCACGGTGCACGAAGCACCGGAGATCGACGGCGTGGTCCACGTGCCAGCGCACCTGGAAGCGGGCACGATGGCGCAGATGGTGATCACCGCTTCGCTGGGAACGGACCTGGTGGCCGAGCCGGTCACAGGTGCCGAGTCGGTCGCAGGTGCCGAGCCGGCGGCCTCCGGGAGCTTTGCGGCGTCCGGGCAGCCGACGTTCTCCGGACGCGGTCGATGACCGACGCCGCCCGCCAGCACGGCTTCGGCCCGTCGGCCCTGGCCACGCCGGCCAACGCCCTGACCGTCGCCCGGCTGCTGGCCACTCCGGTGTTCGTGGCCCTTATCGTGACCCGGGGAGCGACGTGGCTGACCGTCGCCGTGGGAGTGGTGCTGGCCGGCAGTGACGGGGTCGACGGCTGGGTGGCCCGTCGGCAGGGCACCACCCGGTCAGGGGCGTTCCTGGACCCGCTCGCCGACAAGGTCGTAGTGCTCGGAGCCCTGTTCGCTCTGGCCGCTCAGGGGCGTCTGCCGTGGGCCCCGGTGGCGCTCATCGCGGCTCGTGAGGTCGGGATGAGCGTCTACCGATCCTGGGTGGGGCGGCGGGGAGTGTCCATCCCGGCCCGGGGCTCGGCCAAGGTGAAGACGCTCCTCCAGGACCTGGCCATCGCCACGTGCC
>JAJYWF010000103.1 GCA_021791635.1 Actinomycetes bacterium | reverse complement strand
GACTACCTCCGTCCCGGTGCCCTGGCCCGGTTCTCCCCGGTGATGTCGGCGGTGGGAGAGTTCGCCGACCGGGGCGGTCCGGTGGTGGGCATCTGCAACGGCTTTCAGGTGCTCACCGAAGCCGGCCTGCTACCCGGTGCCCTGCAGAAGAACCGCCGCCTGCGCTTCCTCTGCACCACCGTCGGCGTCCGGGTGGACTCGGCGTCCTCGGTCCTCACGAGCGGTTTGGCGGTGGGGACCAGCCTGCGGATCCCCATCAATCACTTCTCGGGGAGCTACGTGTGCGACGACCGCACGCTGGCCGAGCTCCGAGACCAGGACCGGATCGTCCTGCGTTACGAGGACAACCCGAACGGCTCGGTCGACGACATCGCCGGCGTCGCCGGCCCCGGGGGCAACGTGGTGGGGCTGATGCCGCACCCCGAGCGGGCCGTGGACCGGCTCGTGGGCTCGGGCGACGGCGCGGCCCTCCTCTCGGCCCTGCTCAGCCGCGCGTCCGGGTGATGCGGGCCCGTTCCAGGGTCGCCGGGCTCACCCCGGCCGCACGCCAGGTGCCGTACGAGATGCCCTTGCGCTCGCCGTACGCCTTGGCCACCTTCACGAACCGCTTCTCGAGTTCGCTGATGTCCTTGGGCTCGGTCCGGTTGGCCAGCTCGGCCTGCAGGTCCTTTCGCTCCTGGAGCAGGTGGAGGCGCGGCAGCGGGTCAGCGGTGGCCAGCTCGGCCTCGACGGCGGCCAGGCGCTTCTCCACCGAGGCCGGCGTCCGCTGCCGTCCCGGTCGCCGGCGGGTGGAGGCCAGGGCTTCGAGGTACTGGCGTACGGCCTGTCCTTCCTCTCTTCCCTTGGCCAAAGCAGCCTTGTGCTCTTTGGTCATTGCGTGTCGTGCTGATCGCGGCTTCTGAGTGGGCATAAACCGATTATTTCCCTTCTGCGTTCAAGATGCAAATCCACAACCATGTATTTACAGTTTTCTCATGCCCACCGAGGGTCACCTGGCGGCCCGGGCTACTCGGAGGAGTCGAATCTCGACGTTGACGGTGATAATGGGCGAGAGGATCTTGACCATGGGGACATCGAGCCTGTGCGGTGAGAATTGCTGGTGATCGGGGCCCGCGTTGCCCGAGCGCGAGCCAACGATTTCCCGATGGTGGGCGGACCGGTGGTGGGCAGTGGCAGCCATGTGCCCGAGCACCGGTGACGGTCCTCACCCCCGCCACTACGGTATCGACGTGACCGATGCGTCTCTCGACGGCGAACCGCTCCACCGGGCCCTGGGCCTGACCGACGACGAGCTGTCGGAGATCCGGGCCGTGCTCGGTCGGGATCCGAACCACCTCGAACTCGCCATGTACGCCGTCATGTGGAGCGAGCACTGCTCCTACAAGTCGTCCCGGCTCCACCTCCGTCGGCTCCCCACCGAAGGGGAGCGGGTCCTGGTCGGGCCGGGCGAGAACGCCGGAGTCATCGACGCCGGGGACGGGATCGCCATTGCCGTCCGGATCGAGAGCCACAACCATCCCTCGGCCGTCGAGCCGTACCAGGGAGCGGCAACCGGGGTCGGGGGCATCCTCCGCGACATCTTCACCATGGGGGCCCGGCCGCTGGCGGTCATGGACCCCTTGTTCTTCGGACCCCTGACCGACAGTCGCCAGCGCTGGCTCGTGGAGGGGGTGGTGGCCGGGATCTCGGGCTACGGGAACTCGGTCGGGGTGCCCACGGTCGGCGGAGAGCTGACCTTCGACCCCTGCTACGCCCAGAACCCTTTGGTGAACGTGCTCTGCCTCGGCGCCCTACCGGTCGAGCGCCTGGTGCTGGGCCGGGCGTCGGGACCGGGGAACCTCGCCGTCCTCCTCGGCGCCACCACCGGACGGGACGGCATCGGAGGGGTCAGCGTCCTGGCGTCGGCCGGGTTCAGCGGCACCGAAGGGACATCGTCGGACCAGGGTGCCGCCCGCGACGCCAAGAGGCCCAGCGTCCAGGTGGGCGATCCCTTCGAGGAGAAGAGGCTCATCGAAGCATGCCTGTCACTGCTCGACGAGCACCTCGTGGTCGGGATCCAGGATCTCGGTGGAGCCGGGCTGGCCTGCGCCACCAGCGAGACGGCGTCTCGGGGCGGGGTGGGCATGGACGTCGACGTCTCGGCCGTGCCGCGGCGCGAGGAGGCGATGGAGCCCTGGGAGGTCATGACCAGCGAGAGCCAGGAGCGGATGCTGGCCATCGTGACGCCGGGGAACTGGCCCGCAGTCGCCGACGTCTGCCGCCGCTGGGAGGTCCGGGCCACCGTGGTCGGCCGGGTCACCGAACCGGTCGCCGGACCCGGTGGAGGTCCGTCCCACGGGCGGCTCCGGATCCTCGACGGCTTCGACGGGCCGGTCCTGGCCGACGTGCCGGCCGCTTCACTGGCCGACGAGGCGCCGCTGTACGACCGACCCCGGGCTGTGCCGGCCGATCTCGACGACCGGCGGGCCGACGATCCGACCGGTGACGAGGACCAAGGAGACTGCGGATCCGACCTCGTGGGGCTCCTGGCCGACACGTCGTGGGTCTCCCGTCAGTACGACCACCAGCTCTTCTTGAACACGGTCGAAGCCCCCGGCGGCGATGCCGCGCTGTTGCGGCTGGCCGGTCCCGGTCTGCCTGCGAGCAGGCGAGGCATGGCCCTCACCACCGACTCCAATCCCCGGGCCTGCGCCCTCGACCCCCGAGGCGGGACCGGGTTGGTCCTGGCCGAGGCCGTGGCCAACCTGGCGTGCGTCGGCGCCCGGGCCGTGGCCGTCGTGAACTGCCTCAACTTCGGGAACCCCGAGCACCCCGAAGTGATGTGGCAGCTCTCCGAATCGGTGGACGGGATGGCCGAGAGCTGCCGGGCGCTCGGGCTCCCGGTCATCGGCGGGAATGTGAGCCTCTACAACGAGAGCGGCGGGCGTGACATCGATCCCACGGTGGTGCTGGGCGTGCTGGGCCTGGTCGACGTGCTGGCCGCCCGCCCGCCGGGGGTGGGGTGGTACGACGGCGCCGACGTGGTCCTGGTGGGACCACCACGATCGCCTGCCCGTGGTGAAACCGGACGGGACCATCCCCTCGGGGGCACCCGGTGGGCCGTGGAGCGCCGCGGGCGCCGGGGCGGCGTGCTCCCCCAGGTCGACTGGCCGGCCCACTCCCGCGTGGTGGGGCTGGTGGCCGACCTGGTGAGCGAGACCGTCGCCGGGGGCGAAGGGCTGGTCTGCGGGGTCCACGACGTGTCCGGCGGTGGGCTCGGCGTGGCCCTGGCCGAGATGTCGGCCCGCACCGGCATCGGGGTGACGGTCGGTGGGGTGTCCGGGCGGACGCTCGAAGGCCACCGCGAGCTGTTCACCGAGCTGCCCTCACGGGTGGTGGTGGCCACGGCCCGCGCCACCGAGGTGATCGATCGGGCCCGGGCCGCCGGGGTTCCGGCCGAGGTCCTGGGCCGGGCCGGGGGCAGCCGGTTCGTCATCGAGGGGCTGGTGGACCTGCCCGTGTCCGATATCCAGGCGGCATGGACCCGCGCCCTCCCCGACGCCCTGGGCCTCCCCGCCTGAGCTGGCCTGACGGCGGAAGCGGGGGGGACGTGCATCGACTCCGATCGTCGGGACGAGCCCTGCGGTCAGTGGCGGCGGGCCTGGCGGCGATGGCCGTGGCGGTGACGCTCGGGACCGGTTCGGTCGCGGCGTCCGGGGGTGATGGGCGCGCCGGTGCTGTGTCGGCGGGGACCGTGTCGGCGGGGACCGTGTCGGCGGGGACCGTGTCGGCGGGGACCGTTGCCTCGGTCGTGGGCGGGATCGGGGTCGGACCGGCGGGCTCGGTGGCCCAGTCGCCCTACTTCGCCACCCATTTCGAAGGCGTGGGCATCGGCGGTGGGACCGGGAACTGGCTCTACGTGGCCGACTTCGCCAACAACGTCGTCCGCCGGGTGAACCTGGCCGGAGGCACAGAGGTCGTCGTGGCCGGGAACGGCCTCAAGGGGTACACCGCCCACGCCGAGAACCCGCCCGGGGTGACCCGCTACGACGGCCAGCCGGCGACCCAGGTGTCGCTCAACTCCGTCGCCGGCCTCGCCGTGGACGCCCGCGGTGACCTCTACATCGCCGACCAGGAGAACCACGCCGTCGAGGAGGTGGCAGCCGTCACAGGCCTGCAGTGGCCGGGATCGGGGGTCACAGGGCCCACATCGGAGACCGAGATGCACGCCGGCGACATCTACACGGTGGCCGGTGGCGAGCCTTTCCGTCCGGCGGCCACAGGGCCGCCCTACTGCTCGGGGGAGTTCGACGGTGTGGGTGACGGTTGCCAGGCCGACACGTCGTACCTGGGCGATCCGACGGACCTGGCTTTCGACCAGGCCGGCAACCTCTACGTCAGCGACCAGTTCAGCGGGCAGGTCCAGGTGGTGCTGGCCAGATCGTGCGGCGTCGCCGGCGGCCCGTCATGCCCTTTCGACACCTTGTCCCCGGCCGCGCCGCCCTACTCGGGAGCGGCTCCCACCCACCTTCCAGCCGATCACGTGTACGACGTGCTGGGCTGCCCTCCGCCACTCCCGGGAAAGAGCGGGAGCAAGGCCGCCTGCTGGACCACACCGCCGCCGAGCTGCCAGCCGTCGTCGGCGAACACGACGTCCGACAACGGGACCCCGGCGAACGAAGCCCTCGTGCCCTGCCCACAGGGGATCACGTTCGCCCCGACAGGTGCCCTCGTGGTGGGTGAGGACCTGAACGTCGGGGCCGCGGTGGTCGAGGTCCCGTCCGCCAGCTGCTCTTCCACCGCCACCGGCGGGTGTCCCTACGGGCTCACCGGCCCGGTCAACGCCGGCGAGGTCTACACCGTGGCCGGCGATCGTTCGTACCAGACCCAGGGGACATACGCCACGACGTCGGCGACGTGCACGACGCAGACCGGCGCTCTGGACGTGGGCGTGGGGTGCCCGGCCCTCGACATCAATCTCACCGACCCCGTCAGCCAGCTCGTGGCCGCGGCGGGGACACTGCTGACCGTGAACTACTACGACGACGTGATCGAAGCGGTTAGTGCCACGAACGGGAAGGTGTCGCTGGTCGGGGGCGTCGGACCGTCGGGGTCGGGCTGTCGGTCCACACCGGTCCTGGGCTCGGGATGCACATCGCTCGACGTGGCGTTCCACCTCCCCACCGGCCTGGCCGCGCTCACATCAGGGACATTGGTGGTCACCGACGGCGGGACGGTGCGGACCATCGCCGACGCGGTGGCGTCGGCCGCCCCGGGCCTGGTGGGCAGCGTTGCCGGGACCGGGTACTCGGGCCTATTCGAGAACGTCTTCGGTGCGTCGGCCGAACCGGTGCCGGTGGGCGCAGCCGGGTTCTCCGGGGACGCCCCCCACGCTCTTCGGGCTGGACAGGTCGAGCTCAACGGTCCGCAAGGGGTGGCCTTCGATGCCCGAGGCGACCTGTTCATCGCCGACACCGCCAACGATCGGGTTCGCGAGATCCCGGCCCGGTCGGGTCGCCAGTACGGGCAGACAATGGTCGCCGGGGACAGCTACACCATCGCCGGGACCGGCCAGCAGGGCATCGACGATGCAGGGGCCTGCGGGACGGCGGCCGACGACCTGGGCGACGGCTGTCCGGGGTACCTGGCCGAGGTGGGGCGTCCCTCGGCCGTGGCCGTCGACGCCACAGGGAACGTCTTCATCGCCGATACCGGGGACAACCGGATACGCGAGGTGGCATCGGCCACAGGCCCCCAGTACGGCCAGTCGATGCAGGTCGGTCGGATCTACACCGTCGCCGGCGCCACAGCGTCGACACTCTGCCCGGTGTCGACACCGGCGCGCACCGACGGGTTCGGGGACGGCTGTCCGGCCGGGCACGCCACGTTGTCGAGTCCGCGTGGCGTGGCCGTCGCCGCGACACGGAGGCTCTACATCGCCGACACCGGTGACTTCATGGTCCGAACCGTGGACCCGGTCACCGATACCATCACCGATCTCGCCGGCACACCGTCGTCTACGGGTCGGTGGCAGTTTTCGGGAACATCGCCGACGGGGGTGGGGATCGGTCAACCCCAGGACGTGGCGGTCGACGGATCGGGCAACGTGGTGTTCACGACCGACCAGGGCACCTTCACACTCCCGGTCGACAGACCCTGGTCGAACGGGCACGGAGCGGTGCTCGAGGTGCCCGGGGCGAACGGGACCCAGTTCGGCGAAGCAATGCAGGCCGACCGCCTCTACACCGTCGCCGGCAGCGACGGGGTGACGTGCGCGTCCCCGGCGACACCGGGAGGGAACGACGGGCTGAACGACGGGTGCCCGGGGCGCTCGGCGCCGCTGCGCTCGCCTGACGGACTGACCGTCGGCCCCACAGGAAGCCTGTTCGTCGCCGACGCCGGTGACGAGGTGGTCCGCGAGCTCTCCGAGACCACGGGCGAGATCACCCTGGTGGCCGGAGTACCTCCGTCGGAGGTATCGGCGTCGAACCAGATCTGCATCCAGACAACACCCCCGGCCGGCCAGCGCATCTACCCGCCACCGGCCTGCCAGGTGACGTCAGGGCCCGGGGCCCTCCCTGGAGACCTCGGCTCGGCCCGCCAGGCGTCGCTGGTGGCTGTGGGGTACCTCCCGAGCACGTCGCGGACACCGCCGGTCATCACACAGAGCGACCTGCCCGACATCTGTCCCGCCGGTGGGCCGTCCACACAGGGGCAGGCGCCCGGGGCCGCCTGTGGCGTCGCCGTGGATCCGCTCGGAGACCTCTTCGTCGCCGACACGGCGGTGAACCGCATCCGGGAAGTGGCCGCTGTGTCCGCGCCATCCACTCCGAGCACCGTGGTGGCCTCGGCCGGGACCGTTGGGGGCACGGCCGACGTGTCGTGGTCGCCCGTGGTCGGGTTCGCCGGATCCCCTCCGACCGGCTATACGGTGACCACCCTTCCCCAGGGAACGTCGGTCACGGTCCCGGGGAACGACCTGTCGGCCGAGATATCGGGGCTGGCACCCGGCCAGGCCTACACGTTCACCGTCGCCGCGGCCAACGCCGGGGAGACCGGCCCGCCGTCGGCGCCCTCGGACCAGGTCACGCCCGCACCGCCCCCCTCCCCCCGGGCCACCGGGTACGACCTGGTGGCCTCCGACGGGGGGATCTTCAGCTTCGGGGCGGCCCGGTTCTACGGGTCCACCGGCTCGATCACCTTGAACCAGCCCATCGTGGGCATGGCCGCCACCCCGACAGGTGGGGGCTACTGGCTGGTGGCCTCCGACGGGGGGATCTTCAGCTTCGGGGCGGCCCGGTTCTTCAAGGCCACCGCGTCGACCGACATCTACACGCTCTTCGTGGGCATGGCTGCCACGCCCACAGGTGGGGGCTACTGGCTGGTGGCCTCCGACGGGGGGATCTTCAGCTTCGGGGC
>JAJYWF010000102.1 GCA_021791635.1 Actinomycetes bacterium | reverse complement strand
AGTAGCCCTGGCCTGTCGGAGTGGCGGCCATGCCGACCACCGGGGCGTGGAGGGCCCGGCCGCCCATCGAGCCGTCGAACCGGGCGCTCCCGAAGGAGAACACCCCTCCGTCGGAGGCCGCCTCCCTGTAGCCGGCGGCGATGCCGAGCGGGTCGGCTGTGGCTGTGACCACCAGGGTCAGCCGGCGCGTCGCCGTATGGGGAGCCGGGGTGGCCGAGTCGCTGGCCGTTGCCTCGAAGGCAGTCGCACCGGCTGACACCGGTATCCCCGAGATCGTGCCCGTCGCGGACAGGGTCAATCCGGCCGGGAGCCCGGTGGCGGACCAGGTGTAGGGCGCTGTCCCCCCCGTGGCCTTGAGGGCGGCCGAGTAGGGCACGCCTACGGCTGCCTCCGGCAGCGAGGCGGTCGTGATCGCCAGAGGGTCCGGGTTCACCGTTAGGGATACCGCCTGCGTGGCTTGCTGCGGTGTGGTCGACGAGTCGGTGACGTCGACGGTGAACGAGTAGCTTCCGGTCCGGTCAGGCGTACCCGACACCAGACCGGACGTGGGGTCGAGGTCCAGGCCCGGTGGAAGTGACTGCCCGGGGGCGAGGGAGAAGTGGTAGCCGGGGCGTCCGCCGATGGTGATGACGTAGTTGCTGTAGGCGGTGTCCAGTGTCGCCGGCGGCATCGTCGAGCCGAAGATCTCGAGCGGGTACTCGGTGGCTGTCAGGTAGGCGGTGCACGTCACCGATCCTGTGCCTCCCGTCCAAGAGTCGCAGCTCCGTCCGGCGCTCGCCTGCAGGTCAGGGGCGATGGAGTGGAGGATCTCGGCTTGCGTGACCATGTTCTGGTACGGCTGGTTCTTGACGTTCACCAGGCCGAAGTTGTCGTTCTCGCCGTCGAACCGACCACCCTTGGGCTCGTCGACGTACTCGAACCACTCGTCGCCGACGGTCCACGGCGAGTCCTCGTACAACGGCGCGATGTAGTCGGTGTAGGCGGCCGCCCTGGCTGACTGTGTGGGGTAGACGGGGAACAGGCCGGGCACCGTGTCTGGGGTATCGGGCGTACTGGCGATGAAGGAGTACTCGGACACCATGATCGGCTTGTGCAGGTACTGCTCGAAGCTGGCAAAGGTGGATGTGACCGGAAGGTACTGGGGGAACAGCTTGTCGATTACTTGAGCCAGACCGGTCTGGAGCTGGTAGTCGTCGATGCTGAAGACGTCGACATACTTGCTCGCCTCCTCGAGGAGTTGCGGCTGGATCTCTTGGGCTGTGGCCTTCACTCCGAGGACGAGGTGATGGGTGTCGTACTTGTGCACCGCAGCCGTGGTCACCTGGAAATAGCGTGTGGCAAGGGCCGAGACGAACCCTGTCGGGTCTGTCTTGTACTGCTGCGCCACGGTCCAGCCCGGGGAGCCCGGGGGCAGAGCGAGGTATGTGTCGAGGACCGGGTCGAGGCTTGTGCCGTCGGGTCCCCAACGCAGCTCGCTGTCGGTGTACCAGCCGATCAGGTTCGGATCATCGGCCAAGGGGGCCACGGTGGTGGAGGCGATCTGGTCGACGTGTGTCACGAACGAAGGTGTGAAGTAGTCGGACACGCCGCGGCCCATTGTGAGCTGCACGCTGAACGGCATCTGCGAGCCGAGCAGGCTGTAGTCGGAGAACGGTCCGAGGCTGTTGAATCCCCACGATCGGAGCTGGGCCACCGTGGCGGCGGCCCACGCGGTGGTGCTCGTGTACTGGTCGGCGATGGTCTGGCAGTACGGGCATTGGCCCGTCGCCGCTGTGACTGTGGCCGACGGTGTGACGTGATCGATCCCTGCCGAGTAGAAGGGCTGCCCTGTGGGGGTCACGAAGAAATCGTGACCATCGGTCTCGCCGAGGGAGAAGTACCCGGTGGCCTTGAACGGTGGCGACGAGGCGCCGGCCGCGTCCCGCACAGCGGGAACGGTCGCCGCCATCGCGGTGATCACCGAACCGAGCAACGTCAGCGCCGCCAATCCGGCAGACCTCCACCGCCCGTGCGGGCGCGTCCGGTTCCCCGCCATCTCCGATTCCGCCTTCATCCCCAGGTGCCGATCGCCGCGGACGAACGGCACGTGTGATCAGTTCGGGATGCTAATCCAGCCTGTGGTGATCGAGCTCCACCGACCGACCCCGCGTCGCCGGACGATCCCTTCGGCCCGGGCGGCGACGGCCGGGGCGGTCGCTCAGCCCTGCATGGGGATCCGGTCGGTGCGTATCCTCAGCTTCAGTCGGACCTCACCGGGCTGGCGCATCGGGTACTCGTCCACGCCGAGGTACTTCTTCGCCAGATGGTCGATGTGGGCGTCAGCATCTTCGGTGGTGATCGCCGTCACCGTCCCACGCACCATCACGACGTTGTACGGGTCATCGGGGTCGATGACCGACACGGCCACCCGGTCGTCGCGTTCGACGTTCCGGGCCTTGGCGCGGCCGCGCGCGGTGTTCACCAACAGGTCGTCACCGTCCACCTCGATCCACAGCGGGGTGACTTGTGGACCGCCGTCCGGCGCCACGGTGGCCAAGGTGGCCAGCAACGGGCGGGCGATGAGCTGACGAGCCTTCTCGCTGAGGACATCGGGCATGCGCTACCTCCAATCGTCGATTGCCGGTTGCCTGCACCACGGGTCCGCTGGACGAACGTCGAGCGTCGATGCCGCGGCCTGCAACGTCAGAGACCCTACCGCCCCGGCGCTACGGTGGCGCCGTGCGGATCGGAGCCCATGTGCGGGCCGGAGGCGATCTGGTCGGTGCCCTCGAGCGCGGGGACGCCATCGGTGCCGATGTGGTCCAGGTCTTCACCCAGAGCCCCCGGGCGTGGAAGCCGACCCAGTACTCACCCGAAGTCCTCGACTCGTACCTCGCCGCCCAGTCACAGCATCCCCGGGTGACTGCCACGTTCTGCCACGCCACGTACCTGATCAACTTGGCCACGTCGGACCCTGATCTCCTGGAACGTTCGCGGGCCTGCCTGGCCGCCAATCTCGCCGTGGCTCGGGGCATGGGCGCTTCCGGCCTGGTGCTGCACATCGGGAGCCACAAGGGGCTCGGGTTCGACGGGTGTGTTCCCCAGGTCGTCGCAGCGCTGACCGAGGCCGTGGCTACCGGGGCCGCGGGGCGGGACTGCGGCTCGCCCTGTCCCATCCTGCTTGAGAACGCGGCCGGGGCCGGCGGGACGGTCGGACGGAGCTTCGACGAGCTGGCAGCGGTCCTCGAGCGGGCCGACCTGGGGCCCGAGCTCGGGATCTGCCTCGACACGCAGCATCTTTGGGCCTCGGGGATCGCCTTTGCATCGGTCGCGGAGGCCGACGCCGTCGTCGCCCACATCGATGCCACCGTCGGGCTCGACCGGCTGAGTTGCATCCACCTGAACGACTCCAAGGTGCCGTTCGGGGCCAACCGGGACCGTCACGAGAACATCGGCCAGGGCACCATCGGTTCCGCCGGCCTGGGGGCGCTGCTCGGGCATCCGGCCCTCGCCGATGTCCCGGCGATCCTCGAAGTGCCCGGTGCCGGCGACGGTCCGCGTCTCGAGGACGTGGCTGCGGCCCGGCATGCACTGGAGGTCGGGTTGGCGCTCCGGGGCTGAGCCTGGTCCCACGAGGCCCGGTTGCACCCGGGGCCGCTCGGGCTCCATGCTGGCCGGACAGGAAAGGAGGCACGGTGCCTGCAACCCGCACGGAGTCCGACAGCATGGGGGAGATCGAGGTCCCGGCGGACCGGTACTGGGGAGCCCAGACGGCCCGCTCGCTCCATCACTTCGACATCGGGTCCGACGTCATGCCCCGGTCGCTCATCCGCGGGATGGGGGTGTTGAAGGAGGCCGCGGCCCAGGTGAACGCCGACCTGGGCAAGCTCGACCCGCACCTGGCCGAGCTCATCGTCACCGCCTCTCGGGAGGTCGCCGAGGGTCGCTGGGACGACCACTTCCCCCTCCGGGTCTGGCAGACCGGCAGTGGGACCCAGAGCAACATGAACGCCAACGAAGTGATCTCGAACCGGGCCATCGAGCTGGACGGCGGGGTGATGGGATCGAAGTCGCCCGTGCACCCGAACGACCACGTGAACATGTCGCAGTCGTCGAACGACACGTTCCCCACGGCCATGCACATCGCAACCGTGGAAGAGCTCGACCACCGGCTCGTCCCAGCGGTGGTGGCGCTGCGTGACGCCTTGGCGGCCAAGGCCGAGGCGTACTCGGGCATCACCAAGATCGGCCGGACCCACCTCATGGACGCCGTGCCCCTTACCCTCGGACAGGAGCTCTCGGGGTACGTGGCTCAGCTCGATGCCGGCCTGGACCGGATAGCCCAGACCATGGGCGGGCTCTACGAGCTGGCGGCCGGAGGCACCGCGGTCGGGACCGGGCTGAACACCCATCCGGAATTCGGCCGGCGGGTGGCGGTCAAGATCGCCGAGATCACCGGCTACCCCTTCGTCACCGCAGCAAACAAGTTCGCTGCTCTGGCCGCCCACGACGCGCTGGTGTGGACCAGCGCCGCGCTGAGGACGTTGGCCGGCTCGCTGATGAAGATCGCCGATGATCTCCGATGGTTGGGCTCGGGTCCCCGGAGCGGGATCGGCGAGCTGGTCCTGCCGGCCAACGAGCCCGGATCCTCCATCATGCCCGGCAAGGTCAACCCGACCCAGAGCGAGGCGATGATCATGGTGTGCATCCAGGTCATGGGGAACGACACCGCCGTGGCCATTGCCGGCGGGCGCGGGAACCTCGAGCTCAATGTGAACAAGCCGGTCATCATCCACAACGTGCTGCACTCCGTCGACCTGCTGACCGGAGCCTGCACCGCGTTCCGGAGATTCTGCGTCGAGGGGCTGGAGCCCGACCTCGAGCACATCCGGCACCACCTGGAGAACTCGCTCATGCTGGTCACCGCACTCAACCCGATCATCGGGTACGACCGGGCGGCCGACGTGGCCAAGAAGGCCTACCGGGACCGCACCACCTTGCGCCAAGCCGCAGTCGAGCTCGGGTACTTGACGGCAGAGCAGTTCGACGACGCAGTGCGACCCGAGGAGATGACGCACCCTTGAGCTGGCCGAGCCACCCGTGAAGGAGCTGCTGAGCGACGAGATGGTCGACGCCTCCCTGGTCGAACGGGCACTGGCCTGGGAACGCGACGGGCGTGAACTGGTCAAACGGGTCCGCCGGGACCGGTTCGCCGGGGCGCTGGCCTATGTGAACCAGGTGGGAGCACTGGCCGAGTCGGCGGACCACCATCCCGACATCGAGATCCGCTGGGACACGGTGATTCTGCGGCTCTCCACCCACTCGGCGGGAGGGCTCACCGGCATGGATCTCGACCTGGCCGAAGCCATCGACCGACTGGGATAGCCCACTGGGAATGTCGATGCCGGGTCGAGGACCGGCTCGCAGACCGGTCCGTGCAGGGCCCCGAGCCCCTCAGTCGGTGGTTCCGGCCCCCGGGTCGGGCTCGAGCAGCGACTGCCGGAGCTGCTCGACCGTGCCGTCGGGGACGCCGGCGCTTCGCGCGTACCCGAGGATCGATCCGTGCTCGCGGCGGAGGTGGGCCAGCAGGTCGGCCATCGTGCTCGGGGCCGCGGCGAAGAGCTCGTTGGCCCGTTCGATCACGCTCCGGCCTTCGGGGTAGCGTTCGGCCAGTCTGGCCCGCAGGTGGGCCATGGCCGGGGCGCTCAAGGTGTAGTCCTCGATGATCGTGGCGTCGGGCACGCCGAGGAGGCCCAAGAGGATGGCCACCAAGACGCCGGTGCGGTCCTTGCCGGCGGTGCAGTGCACCACCGTGGGGTGGGCGCCGGGGTCGGCCAGGATCCCGAGGGCCGTAGCGATCTGGGGTGCGGCGTCTCGGGTGATGTCCCGGTACTGTGCGGCGAGCATTCCCGGGACCATCTCGAAGCGCTCGGCGTCGGGCACCGCGTCGAGCAGGGGGAGATGGCGGAAGCGCACCGGGATGTCCTCCACCGGGAACGCGCCGCCTTCGAGCTCGACACTGGTACGCAGGTCGACGACCGTGGTGATGCCCAGTGCGCTGATGGTGGCACGGTCGCCCTCGGTGAGCCGGGACAGGCCGTCTGCCCGGTACACGGTCCGCCATCGCACGCGTCCGCCATCCTCGGTGACGTAGCCACCGATGTCCCGGAAGTTCACAGCGCCGTCGAGGGCGACGTGGCGATCGTTGCCGATGGTCACCGCTGAGTACGCGTCGCCAGGATCAGCGGAGGGGCAGGTCCCACAGCGGGAACCATCGGGACAGGTCGGGCTCGGTGGGCAGATCGCTCCCGAGGATGGCCCGCACCCTGAGCTCGAGCTCGCTGTCACGGTGCTCCTGGCCGTCGGGGGCGAAGGGGTAGAACGTCCCGCGCTTGTACAGGTAGACCAGGAACAGCGGCCGGGTGCCTTCCTCGGCGTCGGGTCCCGGGGTCAGGCCGAAGACCGAGCAGAGGAGCTGGGGTCCCCAGCCCTCGTCGGTGAGGGTGCTGTTCACCACGTGGACACGGGTCACCAGGTTCTCCACGTCATCGTCGTCCAGCAGCAGCCAGCGGTAGCCGAAGGAGTCCTCGGCCTGCGAGAGGGCGCCAGCGCCCGTGTCCTTGGCCGGAGCGTCGTCGTCGGGGATGTCCAGCAGCTCGCCGATCTCGCGTTGGACGTCCTCGGCCGGACGCCCGGCCGGAGGCTTCCAGCACACCCCGGCCTTCCCCGAGAGCACGAGACCGGCCGAGGTTTCCAGGGTGACGGCCGCTGACGGGAGCGCGAACAGGGCGTCGAGGTTGGCCCGGACCGGTTTGGTCCGACCCAGCAGGGTGTCGAGCAGACCCACCGCCTAGACCGCCCTCGCCGTTCCGAAGTGAGGGGTCCAGGTCGCGGTCCGGATCGTGGCCACGGTCAGTGGGCCTGGCCGAGCTCGGCTTCGAGCTTGGCCAACTGCGCCAGGCGGACGTCCAGCCTGGGGTGGGTCGAGAACAGCGCGCTGAGAGAGAACCCCTGGGTCTCACCGCCCGGCCCCCGGCGTTGGGCGATGGCCGGCGTGAAGAAGAAGGCATTGAAGGGCTCGGCGTGACGGAGGTCACGCGAGGGGATCCGACCCATCTCTCCGGTGATCTTCACCAGGGCCGATGCCAGGAGGGACGGTCGCCCGATGAGGATCGCACCCGAGCGGTCCGCCGCCAGCTCCCGGTAGCGGGACAGCGCTCGGGTGAGGAGGAAGCTGATGGCGTACACGACGATGGAGACCAGCATGATGATCGCTTCGATGGCCGCCAGCTGCGAGCCGTTGCGCGAACCGCCGCGCCCCCCACCGAAGAGCCCGGCGTAGAACATCATCCGGGTGGCCAGTCCAGCCACTACGCCCAGCGAGCTGGCGATGGTCATGACGGCCACGTCGCGGTGGGCCACGTGGGACAGCTC
>JAJYWF010000013.1 GCA_021791635.1 Actinomycetes bacterium | reverse complement strand
AGTAGCGGAGAGGTGATCATTCGCGTACGCGATCAAGGTCCAGGCATTGACCCCGATGACCTTCCATACGTGTTTGATCGCTTCTATCGTGGGCACGAATCTGGCCACGTGCCCGGATCGGGCCTCGGTCTTGCCATCGTTCGCCGTATCGTCGAAGCGCACGGGGGAAGCATCTCGGTGGAGCAGCCCCAAGGGGGTGGAACCAGCATGACCGTCCGACTTCCGGCACTGGATGAGGGTCCATCCAGCGGTTCGCCGGATGATGATCGATGAAGAAGTCCTTGGGTCCTCATTCGTTAGCAGCAGACCAACCACTGCGAATGGGCTCGAATTGTCGATGTGATGGCGAGGCCTTCGTGGGTACACGTTCCCCGGCGAGTCGGGGAGTCAGAGCCGCACGGTGTGAATGTGACTACCAGCCCAGCTCCCGGAGCCGCCGGTCGTCGATGCCGAAGTGGTGGCCCACCTCGTGGACCACCGTCCGTCGGACCTGCTCGGCGACCTCCTCCTCGGTGTCGCTCATGGCGCAGATCGGCGCCTGGTAGATGGTGATCCGGTCGGGGAGGGCGCCGGCGTAGCCCCAGCGTCGGGTCAGGGGAATGCCCTCGTACAGGCCCAGGAGCGACCGCCCTTCGGCGTGGTCCTCCACCCTGACGGCGACGTTGTCCATCTTCGCCGCCAGCTCGGGCGGGAGTGAGTCCAGGGCGTCGGCCACGTACTGCTCGAACTGGGCTCGGTCGACTTCGATCATCGACCCGCCGGCATCTGGTGCCCGGTCACCCTTCGGCCGCGGCGGCCAGTGCCGCCAGCGTCGCTTCCATCCCGACGCGGTTGTGCTCACCCCGCTCGACCGCACCGGACAAGAGCTTGCCGGAAGCGCGGAGCAGCTTCCCCCGACGGTCGGCGAACGTCTCGGTCACTACGCACCCCCCGCCCGCGGGCTGGATGCTGTAGCTCCAGCGCGCCACTCCGAGCCCGGCGGCAGTCACGTCGAACCCGAACTCTGCGACCGGCAGCCACGTGGTCACCGTGACCAGCGTCGACCACCGCCGCCACCCGGCGCGATTGGTCCCGCGGAACTGCGCTCCGAGCGCCGGACCGCTCGCTCCCCCCAGCCACCGGCCCCCGGTGTTCTCCGGTGACCACTCGCCCATACGGGGGAGGTCGGTGATCAACCCCCAGACCCTCTCTGGGGGAGCAGCGATGGCCCTGGTGACCGAGACGGTGTCCGCGGGTCCAGTACCGGCCGAGTCGACGGCTGGCTCGTCGGTCACCGCTGGGTCACCCGGTCCACGGTCGCGCCCGGCGGACCAGCGCCGGTCGGCTCCACCAGCGCCCGCTGAACCTCCACGCCAGGTGAGCCGCGTCGGGTTCGTCGGGTGGCGGCGCCACCGGTCGGGGCCACACCTGGTCCAGCGCCGCGGCGACCATCGCCACCACCAGCGGGTCGGGAGCGTCGGTCCCGACCGGTGCCACGCTCACAGCGGCACGTTCCCGTGCTTGCGCCGGGGGAGCTCCTCCTGCTTGGAGGACAGCACCTCCAGCGACCGGGCCAGCACCCGGCGGGTGTCGGCCGGTGAGATGACGTCGTCGACGTACCCACGCTCGGCGGCGATGTACGGGTTGGCGTAGCGCTCCGTGTACTCCTCCACCAGCTCGGCCCTCCGGGTCACCGGGTCGGCGGCCTCGGCGAGCTCGCGGCGGAACACGATCTCCACCGCTCCGTTGGGACCCATCACCGCCAGCTCCGCCGACGGCCACGCGTAGGCCAGGTCGGCGCCGATGGACTTGGAGTTCATGACCACGTACGCGCCGCCGTAGGCCTTGCGGGTGATGATCTGCACACGGGGCACCGTCGCCTCGCAGTAGGCGTAGAGGAGCTTGGCCCCGTGACGGATGATCCCCCCGTACTCCTGGTCGGTGCCGGGCATGAAGCCGGGCACGTCGACGAAGGTCACCAGGGGGATGTTGAAGGCGTCGCAGGTGCGGACGAAGCGGGCCGCCTTCTCGGACGAGTCGATGTCGAGGACTCCGGCCAACACCGCCGGCTGGTTCCCCACGATCCCCACGACCCGCCCGCCGACCCGGGCGAACCCGCAGGTGATCGACATGGCCCAGTGGGCGTGGACCTCGAGGTACTCACCGTCGTCCACCACGGCGGTGATGACCTTCTTCATGTCGTAGGGCTGGTTCGGCGACGAGGGCATCAGCTCGATCAGCTCTGGGGTCTCCCGCTCGGGATCGTCCCCCGACACCACCGGCGGCGGAGCCTCCATGTTGTTCGAGGGCAGGAAGGAGAGCAGGTAGCGAACGTCGTCCAGGCACGCCTTCTCGTCGGCCGAGACGAACGTGGCGACGCCGGACTTCGTGGCGTGGCTCATGGCCCCCCCCAGCTCCTCGAGCGTCACGTCCTCGCCGGTCACCGTCTTCACCACGTCGGGACCGGTGATGAACATGTGGGAGGTCCCCTGGACCATGAAGACGAAGTCGGTCATGGCCGGGGAGTACACGGCACCTCCGGCGCACGGCCCCATGATCACGCTGATCTGGGGGATGACACCCGATGCGGTCACGTTGCGGTGGAAGATCCCGCCGTAGGAGTGGAGGGACACCACGCCTTCTTGGATCCGGGCCCCGGCACCGTCGTTCAACCCGATCATGGGCACCCCGATAGAGGAGGCGAGGTCCATGACCTTGTGGATCTTCTCGGCGAAGACTTCGCCCAGGGCTCCGCCGAACACGGTGAAGTCCTGGGAGAACACGCACACCCGACGCCCGTCGATGGTGCCGAACCCGGTCACCACTCCGTCGGTGTACGGGCGTACGTCTTCGAGGCCCATCCCGTGGGCCCGGTGACGGGCCAGCATGTCGAGCTCCTGGAAAGAACCTTCGTCGAGCAGGTAGTCCAGGCGCTCGCGAGCGGTCATCTTCCCCTTGGAGTGGTGGCGTTCTATGGATGCCGGGCTTCCGGCGTGCTGCGCCTCCTCCTTCCGGGTCTCCAATTCGGCCAGGCGTTGCGTCATCGAGTGCTCCACGGCCGAGAGGCTACCTGGGGCCGCGCGTCCGGTGCATACGCCGAAATCCCCGGATCGGACCGAAAGGTCCGACCACCTGGCCCGTTCCACAGGAAAGCGCAGGGAGCTCCGACACGGGGCCGGAGCCTGGAGCGGAGGGGAGCGTGCGGTGGCACTTCTGGAGGTGGAGGGCGTCGACGTCCGCTTCGGCGGGATCCACGCTCTCCGCCAGGCCGATCTCGCTGTCGAACGCGGCACCGTAACCGGGCTCATCGGGCCCAACGGCGCCGGCAAGACCACCATGTTCAACGTGATCTGCGGGCTCCAGCCGCTCCACCGCGGGCGGGTGGTGCTCGACGGCCGGGACCTCGGGAACCTGCGTCCCCACCGGCGGGCCCGTCTGGGCATCGCCCGCACCTTCCAGCGACTCGAGATCTTCGGTTCGCTCACCGTGCGGGAGAACATCCTGGCCGCGGCCGAAGTGCGACGGCGCTGGGCTCGAGATCGCTCGAACCCGAGAGCGGTCACCGACGCTGTCCTGGCCCTGGTCGGCCTCGCTCCTCTGGCTGCTCGACGGGCCGACACCCTGCCGACCGGCCAAGCCCGCCTGGTGGAGCTGGGCCGGGCCCTGGCCACCCGGCCGGCGCTGCTCCTCTTGGACGAGCCCTCATCCGGCCTCGACGAGCACGAGTCCGACGAGTTGGGTGACCTTTTGGTCCGCCTGGCCATGGCCGGGATGGGGATCTTGCTGGTCGAGCACGACATGGACTTGGTCATGCGGGTGTGCTCGTGCATCTCGGTCCTGGACTTCGGTGCCGTCCTGGCCACCGGGTCGCCCGAGCAGATCCGTGCCGACGACCGGGTGCGGGCGGCCTACCTGGGCACCGAGGGCGCGCCGGAGGACGGCCCGGTGGACGGCCCGGTGGACCGAGGTGACCCACCCGGCACCGATGCCGGCACCGCCGACGGGGACACCCTCCGACCGGGGCGAGCGGAGACGGCCGATGTCCTCGCCTGACCGGTCGGTCCCGGTGCGTCCGGTGCTCCACCTGCGGTCGGTGAGGGCGGCCTACGGGCGCATCGAGGTGCTCCACGGCATCGACCTCGTCGTCCGCCCGTGCGAGGTCGTCGCTCTCCTGGGACCGAATGGCGCCGGCAAGTCCACGGTGTTGAAGGTGGCTAGTGGACAGCTGGTGCCCACCGCCGGGTGCTTCCACATTCTCGGACGGCACGCCAACGGCATCCGCCCCGACGTCCTCGCCCGGTCCGGGCTGTGCACCATTCCCGAAGGCCGGGGCATCTTCTTCAACCTGACCGTGACCGAGAACCTCACGATGATGACCTACGGAGGGAGCTCCCGGCGCGAGGTGCAGGAGCGGGCTTTCGCCCGGTTCCCCCGGTTGGCCGAGCGGCGGCGGCAGGTGGCCGGGACCATGTCCGGCGGAGAGCAGCAGATGCTGGCCATGGCCCGGGCCCTGAGCGTGCAGCCGGCGGCCCTCCTGCTCGACGAGATCTCGATGGGGCTGGCGCCACTCGTAGTGGACGAGCTCTACGAGCTGGTGGCGCAGATCGCCGCCGACCGGGTGGCCGTCCTGTTGACCGAGCAGTTCGCCCGGGCCGCCCTCGGGGTGGCGTCTCGGGTGGCGGTCATGGCCCAAGGCCGGATCGTGGCCGAGGGAAGGCCGGACGATCTCCCGGCCGATCTGGCCGACGCCTACCTCGGGGGGTCGGGCACCGCGGGGCGACGGGAAGCGGGTGGGAGCGCGGACACGAGAGCGGGCGACACGAGCGCGGGCGATACGAATACGAGCAACGGGAGGGCGGCATGAACCGGTTCGGCATCGTCATCGGGGGGGCGGTCGTAGCAGCTGGAGCGGCGGTCATGGCACTGGGACCGGCCGGGGCGGCCGCGGCCGCCAGCGCCACAACCCTGGGGGGCTTCACCATCAGCGCCCTGGCCGAGGCGTCGACCGCCAGCTACGAGCAGCCCAACGCCCCTATCCCGGCCACACCGACGGTGGAGCTGGACGAGGGGTACGCCTCGACGTCCGACAACTTCGGGCCGTCGGGGAGCGCCACGGCTTCGAGCCTGTACCCGGGCCAGGTCATCGCCAACGCCGGGCCCGAACTGGGGTCGTTCGTCCCCGGCGTCCCGCTCCCTGCCGCGCCGGTCTGGCCGATCCAGGCTCAGAGCTCGTACCCCCAGACGCCGAACACTGCGACGGACGACCAGCCTGGGGTCACCATGGAGGCCTCGTCAGGCACCGGCGGGAACGAGGCCACGGCCCAGATCGGGAACACGGCGTCGTCGGCACCCAGCGCCTGCGCCACATTCGATGCCGGGTCGGCCGGTGCCTCGGGCCTGCCGACGCTTCCCACGCTGCCCGGCTCGACAGGGCTCTCGGCGCTCGCCGGGCAAGGCCACCAGAGCTCGACCCAGACATCGGCGACCCCTTCGACCACCGGTTCGACACAGCTGGCGGCGACGTCGGCCCTCGGGCATCTCCGGTTCAGCTCCGGCACCTCGTCCAGCACCACCTCGGGCGGGGTGGCCACGGCGTCGGCGTCGGCTACGGACTCGTGCATCTCGGTCCTCGGCGGCCTCATCACCATCGGGTCGGTCACCTCGACGGCCACGGCCACGTCCGACGGGACCACGGCCAAGCTCACCGGATCGACCACCGTCGACGGGGCCAGCATCGCCGGTGAGCCGGTGACGATCGACGCCTCGGGGATCCACGCCGCAGGCCAGGGATCGCCGGCGGACCCGGTGCTGCCGATCCTGGAGCAGGCGTTGAGCCAGCTCGGCATCACGATGACGGTGACCAACGCCACCGACACCAGCCATGGAGCCGGGGCCAGCCGTCGTCTCGACGGGCTGCGGATCGCCGTAAACCTCACCACGCTCGACAAGGAGGCCAACGCCTACAGCAGCCTCATTCCGCCTTCGATCACGGCCCAACTACCCCTTCCCGTTCCGAACAAGCAGGTGCTGGTATGGGATATCGGGACGGTCGACGTCCAGGTGGCGGCGTCGCCGGGTTTCGCCGGGACAAGCTCGGCCCCGACAGCCGCCGCCAGCTCCGCCACCGACCAGGCGACGGTGCCGGCGCCCACAGGAGCATCGAGCACCACAGCGACCGCAAGCTCGACCATCGGCACAGGGGGAGCCGGCGGTGCCACAGGCAGCGGGGGCTCGGGTGCGGGAGGGAACGACAGCGCAGCCGCGGGCACAGGAGCCAGTGGAGCCCACCGGGCCCCGGCGTCCGACGCCGCGTCGGCGGTTCCCCTGGCCTTCAAGGGCATCGGCGCCGGGCTCGTGCTCCTCGGGCTCATCGCTGCCGCCGGCCTCGCATTCGCCGCCCTGCGGGCGAACAAGGCCACCGATGCCCTGGGTGCCGGTTCGGGTGCCGGTTCGGACGGTCCGGGAGGCTCGGGTCCCGATCTTGACGACCCGACAGTGGAGGAGGTGTGGTCCGATGCGCTTTCCTAGAGTTTCGGCTCCGAGAAGTGGACCCGGAGCTGGACCGGGGGCGGACGTGATCGGCGGGTCCGCGGATCTGGACGAGCTGCTGCGCCGCCAGGTGCCGGTATCAGAGGGTGGGCCGGCGGGCCCCGGCAGTGGGCCGGCGGGTACCGGCAGTGGGGGCAGGGCCCTGTCCCTTCGCGCTCGGCTGGCCCGACTGGCCGCCGGCGTGGACGGGTCACGCCGCCGCGAGGGAGGGGCCCGGGACGTCCAGAGGATCATGAACGCTCTCGGTGCCCTGGTCATCGGGCTCGGGATCATGGCCGTGATCCTCGGTTGGTACGGAGCGTCACACAGCCCGTACCTGTACCAGGAGATCCCGTACCTCATCTCCGGCGGGCTACTCGGGGTGGCGTTGGTGATAGCCGGGACGGCAGCCTTCCTGGGCAGCTGGGCTCTCCGACAGATCCAAGAGAGCCGGCGTGACGCACGGACCGTGGTAGCCGCCCTCGAGCGCTTGGAGCGGACGGGTCGTGCCCTCGCACCTCCGGGGGTCCCACCCGGGACGACGGTCGGAGCGCGTGGCGACGGCGAAGGCTCGGTTCCAGAACCCTATGTCCGAACGTCGAGCCGATGAGCACCCGAACCAGCCGGCGGTCCGCCCGCCGGTCGTTGACGGTGGTGGCGGCATCGGCGGCGTTGCTCTTGTCGGCGTGCGGCTCTCGCCTGGCTGCGAACCAGGTCCCCCTGGCCCAGGGGGCATCATCTGGCGGGTCGGGTGCCGTAGGCACCGTGGGGGCTGGGACAGCCACAGGCACCGGAGCGGGCACGTCCTCGGGAGCCGGGGCGGGGAGCGGTGGGGGGAGCGGCCACGGGGCTCGTACCGCCGCGACATCGAAGCACACCGCTGCCGCCGGGACCGGCAGCGGGACCGGCAGCGGGACCGGCAAAGGGACCGGCAGCGGCAGCCCGGGCGGCACATCGGGCGGGAACGGGAACGGGGCCCCAGCACCCCCTGGCGGTAACGGCGGCGCCACCACAGTCGGGGTGACCGGCACTCAGATCACCTTGGCCAACATCGCGAGCATCAGTGGAGTAGCCCCGGGCCTGACCCAGAGCGCCCAGCAGGCCACCGAGGCGTTCGCCGCCTACGTAAACAGCCAGGGTGGCATCTACGGGCGCACTTTGAAGGTGGTCCCGTTCGACGATCAGAACAGCTCCGGCCAGAACTACGCCGACGCCGAGCAGGCCTGCACGAGCGCCTTCGCCATGGTGGGCAACGCGTCGGGGTTCGACACAGGCAGTGCCCAAGCCGTGAGCTCCTGCGGCATCCCCGACGTGGCGGCCGAGAACTCCACCACCCAGGCCGGAGAGGCGGCTGACATCTACGCCGCCAGCCCCGGAAATGCCCACTACTGGCCGCTCGGTGCCGCCGAGTACCTGAAGTCGAAGTACCCGACCGCGGTCACCCATGCCGCGATGATCTACCTCAACGTGCCGGCCACCGAGCAGCAGGCCCAGCACGAGATGGCCGCCTACAAGTCGGTCGGATTCGACTACGTGTACACAGCGTCGGTGACGCCCACCGAGCCCAACTACGCCCCCTACGTACTCCAGATGCAGCAAAAGGGCGTGCAGTACGTCACGGAGTACTCGACAATGAGCTCGGCGGCTCGCCTGCTCAGTGCCATGCAGCAGCAGAACTTCCAGCCTCAGGTGGTGGACTGGTTCTCCGAGGAGTACACACCGCAGTTCATCCAGCAGACCCAAGGTGAGTCCAACGGCGACCTGGTCCTCATGGCCACCGCCGCCTACGAGGAGGCGAGCAGCATCCCCGAGATGCAGACGTACCTCTCCTGGTTGAACCGAGTGGCCCCGGGGGCCAAGCACGACATCTTCGGGATCTTCGCCTGGTCGGCCGGACTGGCGTTCCTCCAAGCGGCCAAAGCTGTCGGACCCCACCTGACGCGGGCGGCACTCCTCCAGCAACTGGCTCAGATCCACACATGGACCGGTGACGGACTCCAACCTCCGGAGAACTTCGGTTCCAAGATCCCGAGCAAGTGCTTCGACTACTTCCACATTCAAGGGAGCAGCTTCCAGCGCGTCTACCCGCCCGCACCCAACACCTATGACTGCACAGGCGGCTTGTACCAGTACTGACCGAAGGACCAGAGAGGACTGACGAGGATCTCGTGCACGAGCTCATCGCCTTCACCATCGTCGGCGTCGTCACCGGTGCCGCCTACGCCGTCGCCGCCAGCGGTCTGGTAGTCACGTACTCGACCTCGGGCATCTTCAACATTGCCCACGGAGCCGTGGGAATGTTCATGGCCTTCGTCTTCTGGCAGTTCGAGATGGCCTGGCACTGGCCACCCCTGGCCGCCCTCTTCGTCACCGTGTGCGTCGTGGCGCCGCTCTCGGGCGCCGCGGTCGAACGCTTCCTCATCCGCAGGGTGAGCGACGCGTCGGTAGCCACCACCCTGGTGGTGACCATCGGGCTCATGGTGGGGCTCATCGGGCTGGTGGACACCATCTGGCCTCCCCAAGCCCGGGTCCTCCTCCCGTTCTTCGGTCACTCAGGGTTTCAGCTCGTCGGGGTCTTCGTCACCTGGGAGGACGTGATCACCGTCGGTGCGGCCCTGGGGATCGCCGCCGGGCTCCGCCTCTTCCTCTACCGCACCCGTACCGGTGTCACCATGCGCGCCGTGGTGGACAACCGGGGCTTGGCGGGACTGAACGGTGCCCGACCGGCCCGGATCGGCACGTTGAGCTGGGCCCTGGGAGCGATGCTGGCCTCGATCGCCGGCATCCTCATCGCCCCCGAGCTCCAGCTGTCGGTGCTGCCTCTCACCTTGCTGGTGGTGGATGCCTATGCCGCGGCGATGATCGGTCGGCTCCGGAACCTACCGTTGACCTTCGCCGGAGCCTTGCTCATCGGGCTCCTCCAGTCCTACGCCGTCGGCTACATGCCCAGCACCGGGATATGGGACTCGGTCCCCCTCCAGGGCATGCGCCTGGCCATTCCCTCAATCCTGCTGTTCGTGACCCTCCTCATCCTCCCCCAGGACAAGATCCGTGGAGCAGTGATCCAGGTCCGTCGCGCCGTCCGCCCCACCGCCGGGCTCGCCCGCTCGTTGCAGGGGGCGGTGTTCCTGGTCCTGGCCGTGGTGGTCGCCACCTCCTTCCTGGGCGCGGGCGACACGGTCGACCTGGGAACCGGTCTGGCGTTGGGACTGATCATGCTCTCTCTCGTGCCCCTGTCGGGGTGGGGGGGCCAGGTGTCCCTGTGCCAGATGACCTTCGCCGGGTTGGGCGCCTTCGCCATGGCTCGGGCCGGTGGCGGAGGATCACCCCTGGGGCTCCTGGCTGCCGCCGGGCTGGCGGGGGCGGTGGGCGCGCTCGTAGCCCTGCCGGCTCTCCGGTTGAAGGGCCTGTACCTGGCCTTGGCCACCATGGCCTTCGCCGCGGCGATGGACGACATGTTCTTCCCCACGTCCACCGCATTCACCTTCAACGGGTCGGTGGCAATCCCCCGTCCCAGCATCTTCGGCCTGCACTTCACGGGGCAGCGATCCTTCGTGATCTTCCTGGCCGTCGTCTTCGCAGTCGTGTCGGTGGCCCTCCTGGCGCTGCGCCGGGGTCCCTTCGGGCGGGTCCTCTCGGCGATGAAGGACAGCGAAGCGGCGTGCGCCACCCTCGGGCTGAACCTGACCCTCACCAAGCTGGTGGTGTTCTCGATCTCGGCGGCCATCGCCGGGTTCGCCGGAGCGCTCTACGGCGGCATGGAGTCAGTGGCCGGTGCCACCCAGTTCGAGATGCTCCAGAGCCTGCCCATCCTGCTGCTCTGCGTGGTGGGGGGCGTGGCGACGTGCAGCGGCGCCCTGTTCGGGGGGATCGTGCTGGGACTGGGCCCGGTGTTCCAGTCGGCTCTCCCGCAGGTGGGGAGCGTGACCCTGCTCGGGACCGGGCTGGCCGGAGCGACCCTGGGGGCCAACCCCGACGGCGTGATGCCGGCGCTCTACGAACGGACCGCGTCGTGGTGCTCCGGTGTGTCGGCCCGGTTGACCGGACCCTTGGCCCGCAAGCTCGCCGGTTCCGCGGCGGGGTCGGCGACCGGGCCGGGGACAGCGCCGGCATGAGCACCCCGGCCAGGCTCACCACACAAAGGCGGTCGGGCACCGTAGGTCGCACCGAGCGAAAGGCCCGCCAACGTGCAGCCACCAGGCTCCACCACGCCCGGGAGGCCGAATCGCACCTGCGCTCCCGACGGGCTCGTCGCAACGCCACGATCACCTCGATCATCACGATCACCGCCGTGGTCGCCGCCGTGATCGTCGTGGTGGCCGGGAGCCTGGCCGGCGTGGGAGGCGGCGTCGGAGCCGATGGAGGAGCTGGTCAGGCCGCCGGGCCGGCATCCCGGGTCGCGTTGACCACGTTGACCCGCCAACCGGCGGTCTCGGCGGTGGCGTACGGGCAGGGATCGGCGTGGCTCACCGACGACGTCAACGACACCCTGGTGCGCCTCGACCCGGCCACCGGGCGCAGCGTCGGACCTGCGCTCCCCCTCCCGGGTCGGCCCGCGGCGGTGACCACGACCCCCGGCCGGGTCTGGGTGGCCAGCATGGTGACCGACACGGTGGAAGAGGTGTCGGACACCGGGGCCCTCGCCGGGCCGATCCTGCACGACGTGCCGGTTCCCGGAGGCCCCGTTGGCCTGGCGACCGGATACGGACTGGTCTGGGTGGCCAGCGTGATCGCCGGCGACGTGACCGCCGTCGACCCGGCGACGGGACGCGTGGAGGCGAGTGCCCACCTCCCCGGCGGGGCGGTTCGAGTGGCCACGGGTGACGGCGGCGTCTGGGTGACCGGCTCCACCGACACGCTGGCCGAGATCAACCCTCACCCGGTCAGCGGAAGGCTCCGCTGGCGTACCTTCACCGTGGGCCAGGTCCCCATCGGAGTGGTTGCCGGGGACCACGCCGTCTGGGTCGCCGATGCCGGCAGTGGCACGGTGAGCGAACTCGATCCGGTCACCGGACAGGTGGAGGCCACCTACCGGTCAGGGCCGGACCCGGTGGCGGTGGCCCTGGTCGCTGGAGCCGGGCACGGCACCGTCGTGGTGGCCGACGGTCGAGAGGACGACGTGCGTGCCGTGGGGACCGGAGCCGGACCCGGTGGCGTGGGCCCGGCGGCACGTCTTGGAGGCACGCCTCGCCAGTTGATGACGGTCGGCGGGGCGGTCTGGGCAGCTGTCGGCAACCCCGGAGAAGTGGTCATCGTCCGGAGTGGCTGACCCGCTCACCACCTCTGATCCGTGGTCACCCGGTCGGAGATGATGTCCCTGTCGATGTGTCCTTCTTCACGTTCGTCGGGACCGGGATCTGCGCCACGGTGCCGATCGAGTCGATCGTGAACGAGAAGGTGACGTGGTGGCTCGAGGTGTCCACTGTCGAGCCCTGGGCCCCGAGCGCGTACGAGAGCAACGCACCACCGTGGTTGGCGAAGCATGCGCTGGCCAGCTCGTTCAGGACCTTGGTGTTGAGCTCTTTGGACTCGACGCTGAACGTGGTCCCGGCCTGACCGGCCTCGGAGCACGCGCCCCCCTTGGTCACCGTCGCCCCGGCGACCTTCAAGTAGCCGAGAAAGCCCTTGATGGACGCCGGGTACGGGCTTGTGGCGTAGCTGTTGTGGGCCTGGTTCGCCGGCTGGGATGTCTCGTACCACGTTGTGCCCAGCTTGGTGTAGGTGGCGTGGGCCGTGGTGAGCACCACGGTCGGCTCTGTGGACTGGCGGTCCGTCGGCGAGTACACGCTGCCCTTGATGGCCAGACTGCCGTTGTCTGTGAACGTGTACGTGTAGTTCGTGAGCGACCCCATCTGGGCCTTGGTGGGGAGGGCCGACGCGCCGGGGACCGAGGTGTCGTGCGGTGTCGGCTCGGCTGTGGACGTAGTCGACGACGATGGGCTGGTCGACGGCGAGGACGTGCCGCCGGCTGCTCCCGAAGTGCTCGACGAACCAGAGGACCCGCAGGCCGAGAGGGCCAGCCCCAGGGCGGCCACCATGGCCACGGTGACGATCCCTCCCCGGTGCACGCGTCGCCGTCGCCCGTTCCGAACCTCTGGACCGGAGGCGCTACGGCGGTCCAACGGGGCCGGGACCTTGTCGATACCGGTGAGTTCGTCCTTCGTCGTCATCTCGGTCTGCACGTCCTCTCTGGTTCGACGTTGCTCTCGGTCAGGCTTGCCCTCGGTCAGGCTTGCCCAGGGTCAGGCGTGGTCGGCCGCCGCCCCGGAGCCCGCCACCCCGCTGCCCCGGAGCCCGCAACCGCGGAGCCCGCAACCGCGGAGCCCGCCGCCCCGGAGCTGGGGCCTGGGGACCGGGGTCCCAGTGGAATGGAGATCGAAACCGTATCACCGACGGCTGCCCACGACCCTTCACCGATCTCGTGCCCGCGGCGATCCACCGTCCTGGGTGTCGGGCCCTCTTGCCCCCGTCGCACCGGCCCCCTACTCCTGGACCAGCTCTATCAGGGTCCCGAACGAGGCCTTGGGGTGCACGAAGGCCACCGTGGTTCCCCGTGAACCCGGTCGGGGCGCCTGGTCGATGACCTTCCCTCCCTGGTCCTTCACCGACTGGAGCGCCGCTGCGCAGTCGGCCACCCGGTAGCCGACGTGGTGGAGTCCCTCGCCCCGGCTGGCGAGGTACTTGGCCACCGGGGAGTCCTCCCGGGTCGGGGTGAGGAGCTGCACGTAGGAGTCGGCCACCTTCAGCAAGGCTTCTTCCACCCCGTCAGACTCCACCCGCTCACGATGAGCCACGGTGGCCCCGAAGGTTGCGGCGTACCAGGAGACTGCGGCGTCGAGGTCGTGGACGGCGATGGCCACGTGGTCGATCTCGGTCAGCATGCTGTCCCCGTTCTCCGCGGTCGCCGCACCGCCCGCACCGGCGCTCACGCCTCGTGCCTCCGGAACAAGGTGATCCGGTCCTCTCCCACCTTGGCCCGCAGCTCCGGGTCGTCGATCCCGAGCCCCTCGCCCGGGGCCAGGCACAGCACGCCGATCTTTCCCTCGTGGAGGTTGTGGTGCACCTGGGTGGCCGCCTCACCCACCTGTTCGAGGGGGAACACCGCCGAGAGCGGGGGAAGGATCTTCCCTTCGCACACCAGGCGGTTGGCGTCCCAGGCCTCGCGGTAGTTGGCGAAGTGCGAGCCCTTGATGGTCTTCAGCTTCATCCACAGGTGGCGGTTGTCGTACTCGATCATGTACCCCGAGGTCGCCGCGCACGTGACGATGGTCCCGGCACGCCTGCAGGCAAACACCGATGCCCCCATGGTCTGCCGTCCCGGGTGCTCGAACACGATGTCCGGGTCGGCACCCACCAGGGAGCGGATGTCCTTCCCGAACCGGCGCCACTCCGCCTCGTCCTGGGTGTGCTCGTCCTTCCAGAAACGGTACCCGGCGGCCCGGCGGTCGATCACCGCCTCGACGCCGAGATCGTGGAGCAGGTCGACCTTCTCGGGGGACGAGACCACGCCGACCGGGGTGCCCCCGGCGTTCAGCACGTACTGGACGGCGTAGCTGCCGAGACCACCACTGGCTCCCCAGACCAGGACCCGGTCGCCCTGGGTCACCGGGGCGCCGTTGTGCGAGACCAGCATCCGGTAGGCGGTGGAGTTGCACAGCGCGTTGATCGCCGCCTCCTCCCAGCTCAGGTGGGCCGGTTTCGGCATGAGCTGGTTGGCCTTCACCACGGCGATGTCGGCCAGACCCCCGAAGTTGCTCTCGAAGCCCCAGATCCGCTGCGTGTCGGCCAACATCGAGTCGTCGTGGGCCGACGGGTCCTGGTCGTCGACGTAGTTGCAGTGGACGGTCACCTTGTCCCCGGGCTTCCAGTTGCGCACCAGCGAGCCGGTGCGGAGCACCACCCCCGAGGCGTCCGAGCCCACCACGTGGTAGTCCAGCGCGTGGCGTGCACCCCAGACGCCCTCCCGGCCCAGCCGATCGAGGAACCCGAACGTCGGCAACGGCTCGAAGATCGACGTCCACACGGTGTTGAAGTTGATGGACGACGCCATCACCGCCACGTAGGCCTCGTCGGGGGCCAGCTCGGGCAGGGGCACCTCGCCCACGTGGAGGGACTTGCGCGGGTCCTTGTCGGTCGACGCCACCCCTTCGAACATGTCGGCCTCGTCGCGGCGCACGAAGGCCGCCCGGTAGCTCTCGGGGAGGGGCAGGGCGGCCAACTCGTCCCCACCGGCCCCGGCGATCACAGCGCTCAGGATCTCACTCATGGGCACCGACGATAGTGGACGTCGTAGTATGGGGTACCGGTCGGTAACCGCCGACCGGCAAATTCGCAGGGCCGGTGGCCCCGGTGGCGACCATTCCATCGTCGCGGGGGCCCACGACCCGCCCGGCACAGCCGCCGGGCCCGAGCTTGGAGGTCTGCAATGCCCGGATCGGTGATCGTCGCAGGGGCCAGGACGCCCATCGGGAAGCTGTCCGGCGCACTCGCCGGGTTCTCGGCCATGGAGCTGGGAGGTTTCGCCATCGCCGCCGCCCTGGAGCGGGCCGGGATCTCCCCGGACCAGGTGGACTACGTGTTCATGGGCCACGTCATCGAGGCCGGGCAGGGTCAGATCACCGCCCGCCAGGCTGCGGTCAAAGCCGGCATCCCCATGTCGGTGCCGGCCACCACCGTGAACAAGGTCTGCCTCTCAGGCCTCAACGCCCTCTACCTGGCCGACCAGATGATCAGCGCCGGCGACGCCGAGATCGTCGTGGCCGGGGGCATGGAGTCCATGACCCGGGCGCCCCACCTGTTGGCCGGGGCCCGCGCCGGGTACCGGCTCGGTGACGGGACCCTGGTGGACTCGATGATGTTCGACGGCCTCACCTGCGCCTTCGACGACTGCGCCATGGGCCTGGCCACCGAGCGGTTCACCCAGAAGGTCGGGATCAGCCGCGAGCGCCAGGACGCGTTCTCCGCCGCCTCGCACGAGAAGGCGGCAACGGCGACCAAGGAAGGACGCTTGGCCCAGGAGATCGTTCCGGTCACCATCCCCCAGCGAAAGGGCGACCCGATCGTCTTCGACACCGACGAAGGGGTCCGACCGGGCACCACTGCCGAGTCGCTGGCCGCCCTGAAGCCGGCGTTCGACAAGGCCGGGTCCATCACCGCGGGCAACGCCTCGCAGATCTCCGACGGCGGGGCGGCGTTGATCGTGATGTCCCGGGCCCGGGCCGACGCCCTCGGGGTGACCCCTCTCGGCGAGCTGGTGAGCTACGGCCAGGTGGCCGGTCCGGACACCTCCCTTCTCACCCAGCCGTCGCGGGCCATCGCCCGGGCCCTGGATCGGGCCGGGAAGTCGGTGGCCGACGTGGACCTCTTCGAGATCAACGAGGCCTTCGCCGCCGTGGGCCTGGCTTCAGCCGACGACCTGTCGATCCCCGAGGACGTGATCAACGTGAACGGCGGAGCCATCGCCCTCGGCCATCCGGTCGGCATGTCGGGCACCCGTGTGGCCCTCACGGCCCTCACCGAGCTCCGCCGTCGTGGTGGAGGCCTGGCGGCCGTGGCGCTGTGCGGGGGAGGCGGCCAGGGGGACGGCGCCCTCTTGCGCTCCCTGGCCTGAAGCTCGCCTGCTACCGGCGGTCCGGACCGGGACCAGGTACGAGACCGGGTTCCGGACCAGTTGGCGGCTGAGGGTCGGACTGGTCGCCGGGACCGGTCCTGACCCGGGGCAGCGCCCCGGGGTGGTGGTCGCGCAGGTAGGCGACGAGCTTCTCCCGCACGTCGCACTGGAGGATCCACCCCGACGCGCTGTCGCGGGCGCTCATGACCGCTCGGAGCTGCATGCACGACGGGCCGGTGCCGGTGACCTGGAGGCTCCACACCGAGCCGTCCCAGCTCGGCGAGGCCTTCAGCACCTCGTGGAGGTAGTCACGCAGCTCCTCGACCGGGGCGGTGTGGTCCACGTCGATGTGGACGTACTCCAGCAGCTTGGCGCTGGTACGGGTCCAGTTCTCGAACGGGTTTGTGATCAGGTACGAGATCGGGAGGATCAGGCAGCGGAGGTCCCAGATGCGGATGACCACGTAGGTCAAGTTGATCTCCTCCACCCGGCCCCAATGCCCTTCGACCACCACCACGTCGTCCACCCGAATGGGCTGGGAGATGGCGATCTGGATCCCAGCCAGGAAGTTCGTGGTGACCGGCTTGGCCGCCAGACCGATCACCACCCCGAGGACGCCGGCCGAAGCCAGCAGGCTCGCCCCGGCCACCCGGACAGTGCCGAAGCTGAGGAGCACGATGGCCACGCCCAGCAGGACGACCACCGCCCCCACCAGCCTGCGGAAGACCTGGATCTGGGTCTGGACCCTGCGAGCCCGGAGGTTGTCGGCCACGTCCACCCGCAGCCTGGCCAACACCACGTCCTCGAACACGTACGTGCACCTGAAGAGCAGCCAGGCGGTGGCGCCCACCAGCACGATCAGCAGACCGTGATTCGCGGCGGCACCCGGGCGCCCTCCGATGGGGACCACGGCCGCCCCGACGGCCGCCCCGACGAACGTCATGATGACCAGGAACGGCCCCTTCAAGCGGGCCAGGATCGACCGCTCGGTCGTCGCCCCCGAGCTCGGAAGGGTCCGGCGCAGCGCCGTGAGCACCACCAGCGAGAGGACGAGAGCCAGCGCCCCGCCTCCGGCCAGTGCGGCGATCTGCCTCCACATGTGCATCACCTCGTCGCTCGTCGAGCACCACGCCCGCTGCGGGTCGCGCGTCCGGTGCCCCCGCTCCCGACCCCGGCTGCGTCAGTAGGGGGGAGCAGACCGGCCCAGCTCGACCGCAGTCCCTTCGGCCACATCCTCCCATCGCCGGAGCCCGAACCGGTACACCGCCAGCCCGGCCGTAGGGAACGGCCGGTCCGCTCCGGCGGTCGGAAGCAGGCAGGAAAGCGTGTGGACAGTCGGGTTGTGGCCCACCACCATCACCGAGACCACATCGTCGGGAACGGTGCCCAGCACCCCGAGGACCTCCTCGGGCGACGCGCCGTAGAGGTCACGGCGGCGGTCCAGCAACGGTCGGGCGGGCTCCGGCCACGACGCCAGGACGCGCTGGGCGGTCTCGGTGGTCCGCACTGCCGTGGAGCACAGCACCAGGGTGGGCGTGGGAAGTGGCGCCGGGGCCAGGTTGCCGAGCCCGAGCCGGTCCCCGCCAGGACCCAGGCGCCGGCCCAGAGCGTCGGCGTCCCTCCGTCCCCGAGGGGCCAAAGGTCGGTCGTGATCGGTTCCCCCCGGAGCGGGATCGGGCACGGCCTTGGCGTGGCGCAGCAACCACAGGTAGCGATCCGGCCCGGTCGTGGGCCCGGTCGTGGCTCCGGTCGTGGGCCCGGCTGCCGGTTCGGTCATCGTTCGACATCCCGCCTGCCTTCGAGGGCCCGTCCCAGCGTCAGCTCGTCGGCGTACTCCAGATCGCCCCCGACGGGAAGCCCGCTGGCGATCCGGGTCACCCGGACCCCCACGGGCTGGAGGAGCTGGGCCACGTACATGGCCGTCGCCTCACCTTCGAGGTTCGGGTTGGTGCACAGGATCACCTCGTGGATGCCCTCGGCCTTGACCCTCGAGAGGAGCTCGGCCACGCGCAGCTGCTCGGGTCCGATCCCTTCCAGCGGGTTCAGCGCGCCTTGGAGCACGTGGTAACGACCGTGGAACTGGCGGGTCCGCTCAACCGCCACGATGTCACGGGGATCCTCCACGACGCAGACGATTCCCGCCTCCCGGCGCTCGTCGCCGCAGTAAGCACAGAGCTCGCCACCTTCCGCCACGTTGTAACAGCGCTCGCACAGCGTCGTGTGCTCCTTCACCGCCTCGATGGCCGCCGACAGGCGGAGCGCGTCCTCGTCGGGGACCTTCAGGAGATAGAACGCGATGCGCTGTGCCGATTTCGGACCGATCCCCGGGAGGCGGCCAAGCTCGTCGATGAGGGAACGGAGTGATCCGGTGTACACCTAGCCCGGAACCTCCTCGGCGCCCGGGAAGGCGTCGAGCACACGGGCCTCGGCCACCGACGCGATGTCTTCGACGCCTTCGGTCCCGACTGCCACCTCGTCAAGGTCCTCGGTCTCGGGATCCTCGGACACGTCGGTGCTACCGGCGCGCCGGGCTCGAACGTCCCGTTCCCCGAGTGCCCCACCTGCACCGCGACCCCGTGCCGAAGCGGTCCCGGTGCGGCGTGCGGAGCCGGTGGCCTGGCCCGGGATCTGGCCGGAGCTCTGGCCTGGGGCCGGGCCGTCTACTTCCAGCTCGAGGTGGATGGGAACCCCGAAGTGTGCCTCCAGTGCCTGCTCGACGACGTGGCGGACCTCCTCGCAACGGACCCGGTGCGGCTCGTTGGGTAGGGAGAACACAACCGAGCCGTGATCGGTCGACACGAAGCGCCCCCCCATGTAGAGCGCCTTGGGCCGTGCCGGCAGGGCTCGAAGAATGTGGTCACCCCAGGCTTGGACCAGTTGATCGCGGTCCGGTGCGCCAACCGGGGTTTCCTCCGGCAGCCCATCTGGGCTCGCCGGGACGAGGTCCGATGCCGCCGGGGCCGAAGCCGCCGGGGCCGAAGCCGCCGGGGCCGAAGCCGCCGGGGCCGAAGCCGGGACCGAATCCGAACCAGAAGCCGCCCGCTGGCGGAGCAGCGCACCCACTGACGGGCGAGTCCGCGGGTCGAGCGTTGCACCCGGCGGAGGACCGGACTCTGCACCCTGAGCCCGCGTCGGTGCGGCGCCTCCACCCTGGACGGCACCCGCTCGTGCGGCCGACGCTCTCTCCACCCGGGAGAGTCGGTCGAGGATCGCCGCCGTCGAGTCGTCTAGCTCCGACCTGGCCAGTCGGACCAACGCCACCTCCAGCACGACCCGTGCATCCGGCGCGTCACGCATGTCCACCATGGCCCGGCCCAGGACCTCCATGGCCCGCACCAGGCGAGCCAGGCCCAGCCGGTCGGCCTGGTCGGAAAGCCGGGACCGATCGGCGTCACCAGCGTCCGCCAGTTCGGGAGCCAGGGCGACCAGGAATGCCTGGCGGAGCTCGTCGACCAGGCCTGCCGCCAACTGTTGGGGTCCGATCCCCTTCTCGTGGAGCGCGCCTATCGCCACAAGTGCCCGGCCGGCGTCCTCGTCGGTGAGGGCTTCGACCACTTCAGCCAGCTCTGGCCCTTCGTCCTCGGCCGGACCCGACGCCGCAACTCGCTCCAGGGCCGACAGCGCGTCCCGGGCCGAGCCGCGTCCGTCGTGGACGGCCCTGGCCAGAGTGCGATCGTCCAGGGACAGCCCGGCCGCGGCGTTCACGTCGTTCAAGAGACTCGACAGCGTGTCGGCACTGAGGAGACGGAACTCGAGGTGCTGGGTCCGGCTCCTGATGGTCGGCAGCACCTTGTGCGGCTCGGTGGTGGCCAGCACGAAGATGACATGACTGGGGGGCTCTTCGAGGGTCTTCAGCAACGCGCTGGCGGCCGCGTTGGAGAGCATGTGGACCTCGTCGATGATGTAGACCTTCCACCGGCCCGGGGATGCCAGCGCAGCGTGGGCGATGAGATCTCGCATCGCGTCGACACCGTTGTTGGAAGCGGCGTCCAGCTCGAGAACGTTCACCGACTTCCCGCTGGCGATCTCGACGCACGACGGGCACGATCCGCACGGCTCTCCGTCCACCGGTTCGGCACAGTTCAGCGCTCTGGCCAGGATGCGGGCGGTCGACGTCTTGCCCGTGCCCCGCTCCCCGCTGAAGAGATAGGCGTGGGCCACGTGTCCGCTGCGGACGGCGCTCTGCAGCGCCCTGACCACGTGGGGCTGTCCCCGCAGCTCTCCGAACCGGCCCGGGCGGAACCGCAGGTACAGCATGAGGTGCGGATCTTCGGCCATGCCCGGGGAGCCTACCGGCGCCACCGGCAAAGGCGGCAGGCTTCACCGTCCGGAGCTCGGTGCGGTGGCCAGGTTGGCTACGGCACACGGCCTCACCCGCTGAGAGCTGCTGCCTTCCGACCCTGACTCGGTTCACGAGCGGCCGTTGCGCAGGACCCGGCCACCGCACCCAACCTCGGCGCGATACACATCTGAGCCTAGCTCCCCGAAGTACGTCCCGCTCCCTTCCTTCCGGTAGCCTGTCCCCGCTCGCAGCTCGTGAGCTGCGTGCTCCTCGGGAGGCGTGCGAGAGCGGCCGAATCGGCACGATTGGAAATCGTGTGTGGGGCAACCCACCGTGGGTTCAAATCCCACCGCCTCCGCCACCGGACCCCGAAGTAGGTGATCCGGAACCGTCAGAAGATCGGAAGAACCCGGATCACCTAGAGGACCTGGAGGACCGACAGTGACCATGAACGTGAAGCCGGTGCCGACCCTCGACGAGCGGATCAACGACATCCGCATGCGGACCGCCGAGATCGTGAACACCTGGATCCTCCCCTACGAGCGGACCCTGTGGCCGCAACGAGAGGGTGCTGAGCTCGCCGAAGCCGACCGTAGGCGCGCCTACGAACTGCGTGAGGAGGTACAGCAGCGGGTACGCCAGGCCGGGCTGTGGGCACCGCACCTGCCGGTCGAGTACGGCGGTATGGGGCTGGACTTCCTGAGCCACGCCTACATGAACGAGGTGCTGGCCTACGCCCTGGGTGCGGCAAAGCTGTTCGGAGTCGTGGCCCCCAACTCGGGCAACCAGCGGATCCTGCTCAAGTACGGCACCGAGGAGCAGAAGCGGAAATGGCTGGTGCCACTGATCGAAGGGACCATGGAGTCGGGGTTCTCTATGACCGAGCCGCACAACCCCGGCTCCGATCCCCGTTCGTTGGACACCACCGCTGTCCGTGACGGTGACCATTGGGTCATCAACGGGCACAAGTGGTTCACCTCCAACGGGATCGACGCCGACTTCTTCATCGTGATGTGCCGGGTTCACGACGACGCCGGAGAGCTCGGACGCACCGGCCAGATGGCCCAGATCATCGTGCCCACCTCCACCTCGGGGGTGAACGTGGTCCGGGGAATCGGAATCTGGGGACGATCTACCTCGGACCACTGCGAAGTGATCTACGAGAACGTCCGGGTGCCGGCCGAGAACATCTTGGGGAACGTCGGAGACGGGCACCGTGCCGCCCAAGATCGTCTGGGCGCCGGGCGCATCTACCACTGCATGAACTCGGTGGGGCAGATGTGGCGGGCCTTCGATCTCATGATCGAGCGCGCCACCTCACGCCAAGTCCACGGGGGCCCGTTGAAGGACAAGCAATTCATCCAAGGCTTCATCGCCGACAGCTACCAGGACATTCAAGCGGCTCGACTGATGACCATCCATGCCGCCGAGAAGACGGACCGAGACGACCAGGACGCACGTACCGACATCTCCGCCATCAAGATCTTCGTGCCCGCGGCTTACGAGCGCGTGGTCGACCGTGCCATCCAGGTCTGGGGTGCTGCCGGAGTCTCGAACGATCTCCCGCTGGCGACCATGTACCAGGGTGCTCGGACCCTGCGCTTGGCCGACGGACCGGACGAAGTGCACAAGATCCTCATCGCCAAGAACGTCATCCACCGATACGAATCAGGCGAAGGCTGGGACTTCGGCAACTGATCCGGCGCCGTTCGGTCCCCGCAGGTGCACCGAGTACGCGTTCGGTGCATGCTGGATGACGTTGGAACGGCGCGCTGGTTCTCTCGACACACCCGGCGACATGGGGGCCGCCGCGCTCGACGGCAAGAGCGCGCCGGGATCCGGCGGGAGCCCGAAGTCACTGTGGCGCCGGAGGCCTAATCGGGCGCACCTACCTCCGCGCCTGGCCTTTCTCGGCGCCGGGATTGCGGTGGTGCTGGTCGTGCTCCTGAGTGCTGCAATGCTGCCGTTCCGGGCCCACCTCAGCGCTGCCACCTCGGCGCTGGTGCTGGTCGTGCCCGTCGTCGTGGGGGTGGCGATCGGCGGGTTCGGTGCCGGGGTCATCGCCACGGCGTCGGGATTCCTGGCCTACGACCTGGTCTTTCTTCCTCCGTACAACACGCTCTCCGTTGGGGCCGCGCAGAACTGGACGGCACTCGGGGTCTATGCGGTGGTCATGGTCGTCGTGGCTCGCCTGGTGGGCCGTGCCACCCTGGCTCGCACCGATGCCGAGCGCCGGACTGCGGAGCTACGGCGCCTGTTCGACTCGTCGGAGCTGTTGGTCCGGGAGTCCCCTCTGAACGAACTTCTCACTGCCGTCGTCACCTCCGTACATGAAGCCTTCGAGCTCGGAGGGGTGGCCCTGCTGCTTCCTTCGTCGGGCCGCCTGCAGCTCATGGCCTCGGCTGGCGAACCGCTCACCGACGATGAGCTTCGCCGGCTCTCGAGCTCCCGGCTCCCGGTCAGTCTCGACGGTTCTCGCTCCGGGCAGGACGGCGTCCAGGTCCTCGCCCTGGCGCTGGCGGGTGAGCCTGTGGGACTTCTGGCGCTGAGGGGGCTCCCGGGGACCACCCAGGACCACGAGCTCCTTCGGGCGTTCGCCAATCATCTAGCCCTGGCCCTGGAGCGTTCCCAACTCCGTGAGCAGGCGGTGAGGAGTCGTCTCCTAGAGGAGGTAGACCGGCTCCGGCGGTCGCTGGTGGGGGCGGTCTCCCACGACCTTCGGACTCCCCTGGCCACCATCTTGGTGGCAACCTCGGCTCTCTCGGACCCGGACGCGCCGATCAGCCCGTCTGACCACGACGAGCTGGTTCATCTCGTCGAAGTCCAGGCTCGACGCCTCGATCGACTGGTGGCAAATCTCTTGGACATGACCAGGATCCAGTCCGGGGCTCTCGAGCTCCGGCGTCGCGCCACGAGTGTCCACGCACTCATGGAGGAGGCCATCGATACCATCGGCACGTGGAGTGACCTGACCCGGATCCGATGGCTACCCGCTGACGACCTGCCCCAAGTCAACGTGGACCCGCTCCTCGTCGGTCAAGTCCTGGTCAACCTGATCGACAATGCCCTCACCTACGCTCCCACCGACACGCCCGTCGTGATCACGGCGACCCGCCCGGCCCATGACACGGTGCTGATGGCCGTCGAAGACCACGGTCCCGGCATCTCGAGTGAAGATCGTTCGGGGATATTCCACATGTTCAACCGCCGCGAGGCCGGAGGACGTGGTGGGCTGGGGTTGGCGATCGCACACGCCTTCGTCACGGCCCATGACGAGAAGATCTGGGTAGACGAGGCCGCAGCTGGTGGAGCGCGTTTCTCCTTCACCTTGCCGGTGGACCGACCAGGCTCCCGGTCCGGGCGGCCTCGTCATGACCGCGTCACCGGTCCTGCAGTCCACGCACCGGGTCCGCTCGACCCGTCAGACGGCTCGAGCGGTATCGGAAGGGACGGCTGACGTGGCCCGCGTCCTGGTGATCGACGACGACCGGCCCCTCCTCCGAGCGCTACGGGTCGGCCTCGAGGCCCGGGGCTACGAGGTGGCCGTCGCAGTGACCGGGGAGGAGGGACTGTCCAAGGCGGCCCTGGACCCGCCCGAGCTCATCGTGCTGGATTTGGGTCTTCCCGACATCGACGGGCTGGACGTATGCCGAAGGATCCGGAGCTGGTCCGACGCGGCCATCATCGTGCTGTCGGCTACCGGATCGGAGGACCGCAAGGTGGCGGCCCTCGACAGCGGTGCCGACGACTACGTGACCAAGCCGTTCGGCATGGCCGAGCTCGAAGCCCGGATCCGCACCGCGCTCCGCCACCACCGCCGCATCCCGCAGACCACCGGACCGCCCGTACTCGCCGTCGGTCCGCTCAGCTTGGACCTGGTCCACCACCAGGCAACCCTGGCCAACGAGCCCCTGGGACTCACCGGCCGGGAGTTCGAGCTGCTCGCCTACCTGGCCTCTCATGCCGGGAAGATCTGCACCCACCAGATGATCCTGCGCCATGTATGGGGCGACGGGTACGGCGACGAAGCCGAGTACCTGCGGGTGTACGTGTACCGACTTCGCCGCAAGCTCAACGACCGCGAAGGCAGCCTCCTTCGCACCACGCCTGGCATCGGCTACGCACTGGTCGCTCCGCCTTCGGACTGACCACGCTCGCCAACAGCCGGCGCGTGCCCCCGAAGACCTTCGTTCACAGACTGTTCACGGCCGAGCCGCAGGCGTTCAGTTCGGGTTCACGGCACAGCGGCGACACTGCCGATGTGGGCGACTTTCTCTCCGTGATCGGGATCGTGATCTCAGTCGTCGCCTTGCTGGCCCTGGTCCGGGGGCTCGATCGGATATGAGCCTGAGCGACGGAATCCTCCTTGCGCTGTCGACCGTGCTCTTCATCTATCTAGGCGCGGCCCTTCTCAAGCCCGAGCGATTCTGAATGAGTTACTTCTGGACGATCCTGGTCCTGGTCGTTCTCCTGGCTCTCTCCTGGCGCTTCCTGGGCTCGTACATGGCGGCGGTCTACGAAGGTCGGGTGACCTTCCTGGCACGCCTGGAACGCCCCGTCTACCGAGTCTTGATGATCGATCCCGAATCGGAGCAGACGTGGCCCCGTTACGCCGGAGCGCTGATCGTGTTCTCCGGCGTGGCTCTCGTCGTCACCTACGGACTGCTGCGCCTCCAGGGAAGCCTCCCGTTCAACCCCCAGCATCTGGGCGCCGTCTCACCGGCTCTGGCCTGGAACACGGCCGTGTCGTTCGTCACCAACACCAATTGGCAGAACTATGCCGGTGAGTCCACGATGTCCTACCTGTCGCAGATGGCGGCGCTCACCGTCCAGCAGTTCGTCAGCGCCGCCGTGGGCATCGCCGTCGCCGTCGCCCTCATCCGTGGCTTCGCCCGAAAGGGTTCGCCGACCATCGGGAATTTCTGGGTGGACCTCATCCGGGGGGTCCTCTACATCCTGCTGCCGATCGCCTTCGTCTGCGGCATCGTCTTCGTGTCCCAGGGAGCTGTCCAAACCCTGGCCGGGCCGGCAACCGTCCACAATGCCCTCACGGGTGCAACCCAGGTCATTCCCCGGGGCCCGGTCGCCTTCATGGAGCCCATCAAGCAGCTCGGGACCAACGGAGGGGGATTCTTCAATGCCAATGGAGCCGATCCCTTCGAGGACCCGACCGGTGCGACGCTGTTGCTGTCCGTCCTTCTCCTCCTGTGCATTCCCGTCGCCCTGACCTACACGTTCGGCAAGCTGGTCGGGAGCTTCAGGCAAGGACTGACGCTCTTGGCGGCCATGGCCATCATCTTCGGGACGTGGTTGGGCTTCTCTTCCTACGCCGAGGCTCAGGGGAACCCGGCCGTCGCCGCGGCCCACGTCGTGGCACAGCCGGGAGGGAACATGGTGGGCAAGGAGGTGCGATTCGGGGCTCTTCCCACGTCGCTCTACAACATCGCGTCGACCCAGACGTCGACGGGCTCGGTGGCCGGGGCCAACGACTCGTTCACCCCGCTCGGAGGTTTCGGTCTCATGTCGGGGATGATGCTGGGCGAGGTGACGCCGGGTGGCGTGGGAAGCGGCCTCTACACCATCTTGCTGTTCGCGCTGGTGGCCGTGTTCCTCGGCGGTCTGATGGTGGGTCGAACGCCCGAGTACCTGGGCAAGAAGATCCAGGCACGTGAAGTGAAGCTGGCGGCTCTCGGCATCCTGGTCATGCCCATCGCCGTGCTGGGCCTGACGGCTATCGCCGTATCAGTTCACGCCGGTCGGGTGGGGCCGACGAACGCCGGACCACACGGCTTCTCCGAGATCCTCTACGCCTTCACCTCCCAGGCGAACAACAACGGATCGGCCTTTGCCGGCCTGAATGGCAATACGGCCTTCTACAACGTGACCGGTGGGATCGCGATGCTGTTGGGGCGCTTCGGTGTGATGGTGCCTGTCCTCGCCCTGGCCGGATCCCTGGCCTCGAAGGCAGTCGTTCCCTCCGGGCTGGGAACCTTCCGCACCGACACGCCCTTGTTCACGGGACTGGTGATCGGTGTCATCCTCATCGTGGGTGGGCTCACCTTCTTCCCCGCGGTGTCGCTCGGTCCGATCGTGGAGTGGCTGAGCCATGGGCGGCTCTTCGGATGAGCGCGATGCCCTCGGCTACTTCGACCACCTCACCCACCTCACCCGCGTCGCCGCATGGCGTGGCCCAGAGCTCCAGCCTTTTCGATCCCTCCATCCTGGCCAACGCTGTTCGGGGCTCGGTCACCAAGCTCGACCCCCGTGTGCAGATCAGGAACCCGGTCATTTTCGTGGTGCTGGTCGGGACGGTGGTCAGCATGGCAGAAGCCATCGTCCACCCAAGCCTCTTCACCTGGAGTATCACCGTGTGGCTTCTCCTTACGGTGGTGTTCGCCAATTTCGCCGAAGCGATGGCCGAGGGGCGGGGCAAGGCACAGGCCGACTCCCTGCGGCGCATGCGAGCCGACACCGAAGCCCGGAGATTGCGTCCCGATGGTGTCGAGGAGCGGGTGCCCGCCTCGCTACTGGTCAAAGGGGACGTCGTGGTCTGTGAAGCGGGAGACCTCATCCCGTCCGACGGCGACATCATCGAAGGTATCGCCTCGGTCGACGAGTCAGCAATCACGGGCGAGTCGGCCCCGGTGATCCGTGAGTCAGGCGGTGACCGTTCCGCCGTCACCGGGGGTACGCGGGTCCTGTCGGACCGGATCGTGGTTCGCATCACCGCCGAACGTGGGCAGACCTTCTTGGACCGCATGATCGGGCTGGTCGAGGGAGCCAACCGTCAAAAGACTCCCAACGAGATCGCCCTCACCATCCTTCTGGCCGCGCTCACCATCGTCTTCCTTCCGGTCGTGGTCACTCTCAGCCCGTTTGCCCGGTTCTCAGGAGCTTCGGTGTCGATCGTGGTCCTGGTTGCCCTCCTGGTGTGCCTGATCCCCACCACGATTGGTGCCCTACTCTCAGCTATCGGCATCGCCGGGATGGACCGGCTGGTCCAGCGCAACGTGCTGGCCATGAGTGGGCGGGCTGTGGAGGCGGCCGGGGACGTCCAGACCCTGCTTCTGGACAAGACCGGGACCATCACCCTGGGCAACCGGATGGCAGCCCGTTTCATCCCACTGGGGGGGTCCACCGAATCCGAGGTCGGCGCTGCAGCCCAGTTGGCATCCTTGGCCGACGAGACCCCTGAAGGACGATCGATCGTGGTGCTCGCCAAGGAGCGATTCGGCATCCGTGAGAGAGAGCTCGGTGACGATCACGAGTTCATACCGTTCTCGGCCACGACCCGGATGTCCGGTGTCGACATCGGAGGACGTCAGGTGCGCAAGGGGGCGGCCGAAGCGGTGCGCCACTGGGTGATTGATCAGGGGGGGACCCCTCCCCCCGATCTGGACGCCGTCGTGAGCGAGGTGTCCCGAGCCGGCTCCACTCCCCTGGTCGTGGCCGACGGTCCCCACGTCCTCGGCGCCATCGAGCTGAAGGACGTCGTCAAGCAGGGGATGAAGGAGCGGTTCGAGTCACTCCGGTCGGTAGGGATACGGACCGTCATGATCACCGGGGACAATCCGCTGACGGCGGCGGCGATCGCCCAGGAAGCCGGCGTGGACGACTACCTCGCCGAAGCCACCCCCGAAGCCAAGATGGATCTGATCAAGGCCGAGCAGGAGGGGGGGAAGCTCGTCGCGATGACCGGCGACGGCACCAACGACGCTCCGGCGCTGGCCCAGGCGGACGTGGGTGTGGCCATGAACACCGGCACCACGGCCGCCAAGGAAGCCGGGAACATGGTCGATCTCGATTCCAATCCCACCAAGCTGATCGAGATCGTGGAGGTGGGAAAGCAGCTGCTCATCACCCGCGGTGCATTGACGACGTTCTCGGTGGCCAACGACGTAGCCAAGTATTTCGCCATCATCCCCGCGCTGTTCGCAGCCACGTACCCTCAGCTCGGCGCGCTCAACGTCATGCGCCTTCACAGTCCGCAGACTGCTGTGCTCTCCGCGGTCATATTCAACGCCCTGGTGATCGTCGCGCTCATTCCCCTTGCCCTCCGCGGTGTCCGTTGGCACCCCTCGGGGGCGTCGTCCATCCTTCGGCGCAACCTCTTCGTCTACGGGCTCGGGGGAGTGATCACCCCATTCGTGTTCATCAAGCTCATCGACCTCGTCCTCACCGCTCTCCATGCCTACTGACCAACCCAGGACGGTCTCGTGATGCTCCTCCACCTCTATCGCTCGGCCGTGGTGTCGTTGATCTTCGTGGTCCTCCTGGGCCTGGCGTATCCACTGGCCGCCACGGCCCTTTCGCAGGCGGCATTCCAGCATCAGGCGAACGGTTCGCTCACCACCGACGGTTCCACGCTCATCGGACAGACATGGAAGGGACCGAAGTGGTTCCAAGGGCGTCCGGACGGCACCGTCCGTACCACCGGTCCGGGTGGGATCATCGTGTCGGGAACGAACCAACCCGGTCCCCGTTCACGTTCGTTGGAGGAGGCGGTGCTCAAGCAGGCAGCCATCCTCAAGCGCGAGGGCATCGTGCCGACGAACGACCTGGTGACGACTTCAGGGAGCCTGGTCGACCCCGACATCAGCCCCGCTGACGCCTACGCCCAGGTGAATGCCGTGGCTGCCGCCCGGCACCTCCCGCCCGGCCAGGTCCGGCACCTGGTCATGACCCAGGTCCACGGCCCCGAATTGGGCTTTCTCGGTGCGCCCACCGTTGATGTCCTCGAGCTCAACTTGGCTCTGGCCAAGATGCGTTGACGTCGCCGTGGACGAAGCCACCGGAGCGGAGACGTGGGGTGGACGACAAGTCGCCCGGCGCGCCTCGGACGCTCAACCGCGCCGGCGGGTGCTGCTTGCCGGTGTCATCACTCGTGTCCGGGTACGGTCAATCGGCGGGACGGCGTCGCTGTGCTGCTCCCTCGACGACGGGACCGGGTCTGTGGATCTGCTGTTCCTCGGCAGGTCGTCGATCCCGGGCGTCGATGTGGGAGTGCGTTGCCGCGTGGAGGGGACCGCCCAGGATGTGGCGGGCACGCTTGAAGTGTGGAACCCGGTATTCGAGATCGAAGCCACGGGAGATGAGCGTCGTTGAGCGCGGACCTCGGTGAAGTGGATCCAGGCGAGCTCCGGGTTGGTGATCCTGGCGTCGAGGCCGCCGGTCACTTCCGTATATACCTCGGAGCCGCTCCGGGAGTCGGCAAGACCTACGCCATGTTGAGTGAAGGCCAACGTCGGGCCCGGCGCGGGGCCGACGTAGTAGTGGGGTTCGTCGAATGCCACGGAAGGCCGCTCACCGAAGCTCAGCTCGACGGGCTCGAAGTACTCCCCCGGAGAGTCGTCGAGCACCGGGGAGTCAAGTTTGAAGAGATGGACCTGGACGCAGTGCTCGCTCGGCACGCCCAGGTCACGCTGATCGACGAGCTCGCCCACACGAACGCCCCCGGTGCCGGCCGCCATGCCAAACGATGGGAAGACGTCGTGGAGATCCTCGATGCCGGAATCGACGTCATCACGACCGTCAACATCCAGCACCTCGAGAGCCTGGCCGACGCCGTGGAGCAGATGACGGGGGCGAGAGTCCGCGAGCGGGTTCCCGACGAGGTGGTGCGGCGAGCCAACCAGATCGAGTTAGTGGACTCCTCCCCTGAACAGCTCCGACGCCGCATGCTCCACGGCAATGTCTACCCGGCCAGCAAAGTTCCCCAAGCACTCTCCCACTTCTTCCGGACCGACAACCTCACGGCGCTACGGGAGTTGGCTCTGCGGTTCCTCGCCGATGAGACGGAAGAGGAATTGCTGGCCCACCTCCGTCGTCACCGATCCACCGTGCTCTGGGAGACCACCGAACGGATCTTGGTGGCCGTGACCACGGCTCCGGGAACTGACGTCCTCCTCCGCCGGGCCGCTCGACTCGCCTCGCGGGTAAAGGGGGATCTGGCCGCGGTCCATGTTCAAGATGATCGGCGTGAGAGTGCTGCGTCCAATCGATCCCTTCACGAGCTGAAGGAGCTGTCACATGCCCTGGGTGCACGTTGGCACGAGGTGGTGGATCACGACCCGGCGCGAGCCATCACTCAAATGGCCATCGAGCAGCAGATCACCCAGATCGTCATCGGATCCAGCCAGCGCAGCCGGTGGCAGGAGCTGGCCGGGGGTGGATCGGTAGTCCGCCGCGTGCTTCGGGAGGCGGGAGCGGTCGGCATTGACGTCCACGTCATCGCCCGACGCCACGTTCCCGCCGCCGAGCTCGTCGGAGAGGAGGATGAGTCGCTCGGTGCGGTCACGCCGGAGTCAGGCGCCCCGTCGGATCCGCCCACGGAGCGCCAGTAAGGCCAGGGTCATGCTCACCAGCCCCAAGCCGGCCAGCGCGGCCAGCCCGGACAGGAGCGGGTGGACCTGCCAGCCGCCGATGATGACCGATCGCTGAGCCCCGAGGAGATAGGTCACCGGGTTGTACGTGGCCACGGTCGAGAACCAGCTGGTGAGGTCCTGCTTGGGGATGATGGCGTCGGTGAGGAAGGCGAACGGGAAGAACACCACGAAGGTGGCGTTCACCGCCGCCGGGCTACCGGTCTTGAGAGCCACGGCGTAGGGGAACCCGGTGAAGACCAGTCCCCAAAGGGCGGCTAACCCGACAAAGACCAACACTCCGCCGACACCGGTGGAGAAGCGCACCCCGACGGCGAATCCGAGGACCAGGACCGGAATGGTGAGCGCGACGATGACCACCACGTCGGCCGCCATCAGGCCCAGGAGCAGCGCCAGTCGGCGGACAGGCGTGAGACACAGCCGATCGAAGTACCCACTCTGGATATCCGTCACCAGCGTCGGCGCTCGAGAAACCCCGGTCACGGCAAAGGCGATGGCCATGGGGAGCAGGAACGCCTTGTAATCGAGCCCCCCGGCTCCGGCCAACCGCCCCAGGGCACCCAGGTTCACCATGTAGAAGAAGGCCGGGATGAACACCGCTGGAAGGAAGGACACCGGCTCCCGGCGCATCTGCCGCAGAGCCCGGGTGGCGATCGCTAAAAGATCCCGCCAGAAGCCTGCGGCCCGTCCCTGAACTACGGCCCCGCCCGAACTGGGAACGTCGACGGTGCGCCCCACTCTCATCCACCTACCCCGATGCGATCGCCGGTGAGCTCCAAGAAGACGTCGTCGAGGGTCGGAGTCTGTACGGTGATGCTCCGAACCTCGAGACGGCTCTCCGACAGACACAGGGCCACCGGGCTGAGCACCGCCGGCCCGTCGGTCACTCGCATGACCAGCTGGTCTCCGTCTCGGGTGACCGAGCGCACGCCGTGCAGTAGAGCCAGGCGATCGATGATGTCAGGGTCGTTGCCCGCTACTTCGGTCACCAGCAGGTCGTCGCCGATAGCTCGCTTCAATGCGTGGGGCGTGCCTTCGGCCACCAGGCGCCCCTGGCTGATGATGCCAACCCGGTGGCAGAGGACGTCGGCCTCTTCGAGGTACTGAGTGGTGAGGAAGATCGTCATTCCCCGCTCCCGGTTGAGCCGCGACACCTCCTCCCAGACCGTCGTACGACTGGCCGGGTCCAGTCCGGTGGTGGGCTCGTCGAGGAAGAGAACCTCGGGATTGTGGATGAGCGCCATGGCCAGATCGAGGCGTCGCTTCATCCCACCCGAATAGCCGCCGACTCTCCGGTCGATGGCGTCACCGATGTCCACCATGTCCAGAACGTCGAGGACGCGGCGCTCTATCTGCGTCCTCGACAGCCCGAAGAGCCTTCCCTGGAGATGCAGGAGCTCGCGTCCAGTTTGCAGGTTGTCCAGCGCCGCCTCCTGGAGAGCAACACCGATGCGGATCCGCACGGCCTGGGGGTCGGCCACCACGTCGAACCCGGCCACCTGAGCTCGTCCGGCAGTGGGTTTCAGGAGCGTGCAGAGCATGCGCACCACCGTGGACTTGCCCGCTCCGTTGGGGCCCAGAAAGCCGTAGATCTCGTGGGGCGCGACCGTGAGATCCACTCCGTCGACAGCCGTCACATCGCCGAACTTGCGCCTCAGGTTCTCGGCGCGGATCCCGCCGACGACGGAGGCGGTGTGGTCGGCTCCCTCGTATCCTCCTGGGGACATACTCTCTAGTATGCAAGATACTGCTGAGTATGGCAAAGTGTCGTCATGGACCGCTTGACCCCGGAGCGTCGACGGCGCCAGACCCGTGACCACCTTCTGACTGCGGCAGCGGAGGTCTTCGCCCAACGCGGCTTCCACGAGGCGACGCTCGAAGAGGTGGCCGCGGCGGCCGGCTTCTCGAAAGGGGCCGTCTACTCCAATTTCACGAGCAAGGAGGACTTGTTCCTCTCACTGCTCGAGCACCACGTGACCGAGATGTTCGCCCGGGTTCGCTCGGCCCTCGAGGCCTCCGACATCCCGGCGGGCGACCGGCTTGGGGACTTCGTCCAACTGGCAGTCGAGAGCTTTGAAATGGAGCAGGCCTCGGCCGCGCTCTACCTCGAGTTCTGGCTCTATGCCGTCCGCCACCCTGAGGCTCGCTCCCGCTTGGCCGACATCGACCGGGCCCAGGCTCAGGCCATCGAGGCCATCGTCTCGGCGGAACAGAGCGGAGCAGTCGCCACCCAGCCGGAGGCGGTCGCCGTCATGGCCCGGCTGGTGGTGGCCTTGTTCCACGGCATCGGTATCGTCGGTCTCGTCGACCCCGACGCAGTCGATGCCAACTTCCTCGAAGCAGCCATCCGCCTGGTCGATCGGGGACTCTCCGACGCCGGACCCTGAAGACCGCGTCGGCTCGGGACCGCACGGTTGTGGCCCAGCTCTTCTCAGGCAGGTCCGCGTCAGGGTCGCTAGCATCCGCCCGGATGACCGACGTCCCGGCCCATCCCGACACGGCTGCGATGCAGCAGGCCCTCGTCGAGGCGTCCACGGCCGCGGCCCACGGGGACGTTCCAGTGGGGGCGGTGGTGGTGATCGATGGCCGGGTGGTGGCGAGCGCCCACAACGAGCGCCAGCGGAGCAACGACCCAACCGCCCATGCCGAGATCCTGGCCCTGCGCGATGCGGCTCACAGGGTGGGGAGCTGGCGCCTCACAACGGCGACGCTGGTGGTGACCCTGGAACCGTGCCCCATGTGCGCTGGGGCTCTCGTGGCCGCCCGGGTACGGCGACTGGTGTATGGCGCCGACGACCCGAAGGCGGGGGCCTGCGGTTCCCTGTACAACATCTGTGCCGACCCCCGCCTGAACCATGAGCTGGAGGTGACGCCCGGGGTACTGGCCGAGCAGTCTTCTGTCCTACTCCGGGAGTTCTTCGCCGAGCGCCGCTCGGGGTCGGACGGCGGTGGCGAGGACCGGTAGTCTCTCCCCCGGAGGCGTGCGAGAGCGGCCGAATCGGACGGTCTCGAAAACCGTTGTACCTCCGGGTACCGTGGGTTCAAATCCCACCGCCTCCGCTCCGACGCGGACCCGCCACCCGGGACGCGTCGCGTCCAGCCGGACACCCACGGCGCACGCACCGAAGCGCTAGCGACCCGGCCGCACCACCCTGTCCTTCTGGTCCTTGGGTGACCGAGCACCATGGTCGTCGGGGTCGACGTGGGCGGTGACCAGGTGAAAGGCCAAGGGAAGGCGGAGCATCCCGGGAGGATCGCCGAACTTTCGCAAGTGGCGGGCCAGGGCCGCGCGAGCGTCGTCCACAGATTCGGCGCCGACGCCGGACACGACCAATTGCTCCTCGTCGGCCACGGCGTCGGGCGGAGCCTCGACCACCAGATCGTGCTGAGTGCAGTTGACGTCGGAGAAGCCAGCCTGTTCCAGTATCCCGGTCACTCGCCCGGGGTGGCCGAAGGCGAACGGACCGACCATCGGGGCGTCGGGGATCGGAGAAGCGCCACGACCCGCAGCGCCCGAGCCAGCCGCGCCGCGCCCTGCCGCTCCCGGCGACGCCGACGCGTAGGGGGCCAGAACCGTACCCGGGTGCCACGGGTTCTCGTCCACCGGCCGCCAGCAGGCGAAGACGACTCGCCCACCGGGGCGGAGGTGCCGGGCGATGGAGCTGAAGGCAGCAACAGGGTCGTCGAAGAACATCACTCCGAATTGGCTGATGGCAGCGTCGAATAGCCGATCGGCGATGGGGTCCACCTGGACGTCACAGTGCACGAAGGAGACGTTGGTCATCCCTAGCTCGGCTGCCCGCCGCTCGGCCAGGCCGAGGAGCGGGCGGGAGATGTCGGCACCGACCACTGCGCCCTCGGGTCCAACGATCTCCCCGGCACGGAGCGCGGCCTTCCCGCCGCCACAGCCAATGTCGAGCACCGTCTCCCCCGGCCGAAGGTCAACGGCCTCCATCAACAGTGGCGTCACGGCGTCGGTCAGGCGCTCCCGCTTGGGCCACATCCTCGTCCACCGGTCATCGTTCCACCGCTGCCGTTCAAGGGAATTGGCTGCTACACCGTTCTCCGTCATCGGCGGATGATGCTACGCCCGTCGCCGCGGGTCAGGACGGCGGGGGTTGGACGAAGCCGTAGATCGCCTGCCCGA
>JAJYWF010000101.1 GCA_021791635.1 Actinomycetes bacterium | reverse complement strand
CCGCGACCTCGGCCCTGGACATCGTGCTCGACGACGAGGGCCTGCGGACGGCGATGGAAGCGGCCACGCCCCTCCGCCGCATCGCCGACCCCGAGGAGATCGCCGCCGCGGTGCTCTTCCTGGCCTCACCGGCCGGCTCCTATCTCACCGGGAAGGTGATCGAGGCCGATGGCGGGCTGGACGTTCCGAACCTGGACATGGGGCTGGCGGACCTTTGAACTCGCTCACGACGACGATGGCATGCCCTCCCGACCACCGAGCGCCCAGGAGGGAGCGATGACCCTGCGAATTGTGGCTTGGAGCACGGGGAACGTCGGTCGCCACGTCCTGGCTGGGATCGACGCCCATCCCGACCTCGAGCTGGTAGGACTGTTCGTCTCCTCTCCGGAGAAGGCCGGTCGGGACGCCGGCGAGCTGGCCGGCCTCGGTTGCTCCCTTGGGGTGAAGGCCACGCAAGACGCCGGTTCACTACTGGAGCTCGGCCCCGACTGCATCGTCCATTCGGCCATGGCCGACAACCGTTTGGGTGAGGCCCTGGCCGACCTCGAGAGGTTTCTCACCGCCGGCATCAACGTGGTGTCGAGCGGTCCGGTGTTCCTCCAGTACCCGGCGCCAGGGGACCCCATGGCGGCACCTCTGGACCGGGCGGCGAAGGAGGCCGGGGTGTCGCTGTGGGTGAACGGCGTCGACCCGGGGTTCGCCAACGACACCTTGGCCCTGGTGCTCACCGGTATCAGCGAGAGGATCGACGAGGTCCGGTGCCTCGAGATCCTCAACTACGCCACCTACAACCAGCCGATGGTCCTCTTCGACCTCATGGGGTTCGCCCAACCGATGGACCACGTTCCCATGCTCCTCCAACCCGGCGTGCTCACCATGGCCTGGGGCAGCGTCGTCCGCCAGATCGCCGCCGGGCTCGGCATCGAGCTGGACTCGATCGAGGAGCGCTCCGAGCGGGTCGCCGCTCCGGCGGATATCGAGATCGACGCCGGAACGGTTCCCGCCGGCACGGTGGCCGGCCTCCACTTCGAGGTCCGCGGGATCCAGGGCGGGCGACCGGTCGTGGTGCTCGAGCACGTCACCCGGCTGCACGACGACCTGGCTCCCACCTGGCCCCAGCCTGCCGGCCAGGGCTGCTACCGGGTGGTCGTGACCGGCGAGCCCAACTACACGCTGGACCTCCAACTTCTGGGCAGCGACGGCGACCACAACACGGCAGGGCTGAAGGCCACGGCCATGCGCCTGGTGAACGCCGTCCCGGCTGTGGTGGCAGCCCGCCCCGGGCTGCTCACGGCTCTGGACCTGCCGATGGTGGCCGGTCGCGGGCTGCTCTCCTGAGAGTCTGAGGCCACCGGCCACCGGCCACCGGCCACCGGCCACCGCGCACCGGCCACCGGCCACCGCGCACCGGCCACCGCGCACCGGCCACCGCGCACCGGCCACCGGCCACCGGCGTAGCCTCTCTCCATGTGCGGACGGTTCACCTTGTTCACCGCCCCGAGCCGCATCGCCGAGCTGTACGGCGCCGACCTGGCCGAGGGAGTGGACCCCGCGGCCCGGCCGAATTGGAACGTGGCACCGACCAGCGTGGTCTACGGCATCACCGCCTCGGTCCCCGCCGCCGGGAACGAGGGCCGGTACCTCCTGGATCGTTACCGCTGGGGGCTGGTCCCCCCGTGGAGCAAGGCCAAACCTGACGCCAGCCGCCTGTTCAACGCCCGCGCCGAGACGGCGTCGTCCCGGCCTTCGTTCCGCGCTGCCTTCGCCCATCGACGCCTGGTGGTGGTGGCCGACGGGTTCTTCGAGTGGCAGAAGGGCCCTGGGAACAAGCGGCGTCCGCACTACTTCCACCGGGCCGACGGCGACGTGCTGTCGTTCGCCGGGCTATGGGAGGAACCGGCGGCTCCGACCACCGCCGATGGTGATCGGCAGGAGCTGCCCACGTGCACCATCGTCACCACCACTGCCGGTCCGGACATGGACGGGGTGCATCCCCGGATGCCGGTGGTGCTCGAGCGCGACGCCGTCGCCGCATGGGTCCGCCCCGGGTCGGACGATCTCGGCGCGCTCCAACACCTGCTCGGACCCTCCCGTGCCGGTACGCTGGTCCACCATCCGGTCGACCCCCGGGTGGGGAACGTCCGTAACAACGACCCGGGGGTCATCGCCGATGTCTCGAACCAGAGCACCGGCGCCCGGCGAACCGGCGAGGGGGCCGGCGAAGGGGGGTAAGTCGTGAGCACACCCGGAGAGACGGCGCGGCGGGCGACGGCGTTCGACCGACGGCGCTTCCTGGAGGCGGCAGTGGTGGCTGGTGCGGGGGCCCTGGCCCTGGGCGCGGCTGGCTGCGGATCCGGTCCGGCTTCCACCACGGTGAAGAAGGCCGCGGGGATCGCTCCCGCCGGCTCCGACCTGGGGGCCGTCGAGCACGTGATCTTCTTGATGCAGGAGAACCGCTCGTTCGACCACTACTACGGGACGTTCCCAGGAGTACGCGGGTTCGACGATCACCCGCGGCGATCGCTGGGAGCGTTCTCCCAGCCCTACCCGGCCAATACGACCCGCACTCCCATCGGGCGGCTCCTGCCCTACCACCTCGACACGGCGACCGGCCTGGGGGAGTGCACGCACGACCTCACCCACAACTGGGTGCCCCAGCACGAGTGCCGGGCCGGAGGAGCCATGGACGCGTTCGTGAAGGTCCACACCGAAGCAGCCAACGACGGTCCCGAGTACGGGGTTCTCACCATGGGGTACCACGACCGAAGCGACCTGCCTTACTACTACGCCCTGGCCGAAGCGTTCACCATCTGCGACGGCTACCACTGCTCGGTGCTCGGGCCCACCCACCCGAACCGTCTCATGGCCCTGTCGGGGACCGTCGACCCTGCGGGCACCCATGGCGGGCCGGTGCTCATCACCAACCCGAACCCCGATGCCCGCTTCAGCGTCAACTGGACCACGATGCCAGAGGTCCTCGAAGACGCCGGAGTGAGCTGGAAGGTGTACAGCCCGCCGGGGGAGTTCTACAGCGTGGGCTTCGACGAGGTCCTGGCTGTCTCCGATGCCATCCTGCCGTACTTCTCCCAGTACTCGAGCCCTTCGTCGCCGTTGTACCAGAAGGCCTTCCTCCCGACCTTCCCGGCGACGTTCACCCAGGACGTGCAGCGCGGCACCCTGCCGAGTGTGAGCTGGATCATCCCACCCCTCGGCTACGACGAGCACCCGCCGGCGCCGCCGGCCCTCGGTGAGTGGTTCACCGACCAGGTGCTCCAGACGCTGGTGGCCCACCCCGACGTGTGGTCCAAGACCATCCTGTTCCACATGTACGACGAGAACGACGGCCTGTTCGACCACGTCCCCCCACCGGTGCCCCCTCCGGGAACGCCCGGCGAGTACGTGACCGTGGATCCGCTCCCTTCCACGGCCGGAGGGGTGGCCGGGCCGGTGGGCTTGGGCTACCGGGTGCCGACGCTCGTGCTCTCCCCGTTCAGTCGGGGTGGCTACGTGTGCTCCGAGACCTTCGACCACACCTCCCAGCTCCGGTTCTTGGAGGAGCGGTTCGGAGTCCGGGCGCCGAACATCTCGTCCTGGCGCCGCCGGACGGTCGGGGACCTGACCGGCACCCTCCACATGGGGCGGGCCGACGTCTCGAAGCCGACCCTCCCCTCCACGGCCCGGGACACCCCGGCCACGGTGGAGACGATGGGTTGCCAGGAGACCGACCTGATCGAGCTCCGCTCCGACCAACCTCCCTACCCGATCCCCGAAGTCCAGACCATGCCGAGCCAGGAGCCGGGTCGGCCGCGCCGGGTTCCAACCTGACTGCCACCGGCGTGCCACCAGTCGGCGCCCGGGAGCCGGTCGGAAATTCTCGGCTCTCACCAGGGAGAATGGCTGTGCCCGCCCTCCGGTGGGGCTTGCTCTGGTCAATTGGCCCCGAAACTGGGATAGTAGAGGTGCACGAACAGTACTGGGGGGTGTGGGACGCCTCTCCCGGGACGGCGGACGGGGGGCGCTGCGACACCTGAGGGAAGGGGTCCAGCCGCGATGATCACGTTCACGCCGACCACCCCGCTCGAAGCCGCCGTCCTCGAGTCGGGGAGGTTCGAGCTCACCACGGACAGCGCCGGCCGTGAGGTGGTCGTGGTCGGGCACCGTCGCCTTCCCAAGGTGGTCCTGCTCCAGAAGTCCGACGGGCTCCACGACCTCCTCGACGCCGTGGCCAGCACCGGGGCCCGGGCCTTCACCGCGGCCGAGGCCGATCCCTGGGAGATCGACGAGGACGAGCCCGAAAGCACAGACGGCCCCACCGCGGCCGAGGAGTACCTGGTGATGGGGCTGCGTCCGCTCGTGGCCCAGCGGCGACCGGTCCGGGTGACCGCCCGACGGGACGTGGTCCGCCTGTACGTCCTGGCGTGGACGTTGCCGGCCAAGACCGTCGACTTCGGAGGCACGGCCCATTACGTCGTGACCAGTGCCCGCGGTGTGGTCGGGGAGTGGGAGGCGGTCCCCGACGGTCGCCGGGGAGTGGTGGTGGGCCTTTCCGAGATGTGGGTCGGTGTCCTGGAGCGGTACAAGCGTCCCGGCGCCGAGCTGGTGTTCCGCACCGACGTCCCGGTGCCGTGGGTCGGCGAGAGCGGTCTGGCGGGCGCGGTGCCCAGGGTGGTGGGGGTGTTCGAGCGCGTCGGCTCCGACGATCCCGAAGCCACCAAGGGCGGCGACACCGGCGACTCCGGCGGGGAGACGTGGATGGCCAAGGTCCCGATCGTGATGACCGAAGGCGATGTCGTCCGGACGGTGGTCGTGCCCGACGACGTCGACGTCGGCGACGTACCCGAGGGGATGTGGGAGCTCGAGGCCCAGGAGAGCGCCGACTTCTCCCTCGGGAGCCTCACCTGATCCTCGCTCGGCTACCATCGCCGGACTGTCGGACGTGGAGGAAGTCAAGAGGATCCAATGAGCCAACCCGCCCCACTGGAGGGCCTCCGCATCGTCGAGGCGTCTGCGCTGGGCCCGGCCGCCATCACCATGCCGCTGGTGGACCTGGGGGCCGAGGTCATCAAAGTGGAACCGCCCCAAGGCGACTACATCCGCAAGATGACGTGGCCGATCGTCGAGGGTGTCTCGCTCATGCACCTGCACATCAACCGGGGCAAGAAGAGCATCGCCTTGGACCTCCGCAACGACGCGGGAGTCGAGACGTTCCGGGCCCTGGCCGACACCGCCGACGTGGTGGTCGAGGCCATGCGCCCCGGCGGTCTGGCCCGTCGCGGCCTGGGCTTCGACGACCTGGTGGCGACGAACCCGAAGATCGTCTTCTGCACCATCTCGGGCTACGGGATGACCGGGCCGTACAAGGACTACCCGAGCCATGGGATCGCCTACGACACGTGGGCCGGGATCGTGAACGTGGCCGAGGACGACGAGGGATTCAGCTACCTCACCGAGCACGCGTCCATCGGCATCCACGCCGGTCCGCTGTTCGGCGCCCTGGGCATCCTGGCCGCGGTGCTCCGGGCCCGGTCCACCGGGAAGGGGTCGCACCTCGAGATCGCCCAGTCCGACGCCGCCGCCGCCATGGACTGGTATCGCAGTGAGACGTGGCGGGCCTACGAGCGCCCCGAGTCCGAAGTGACCGGGAACGAGGCCGACGGTTTCGAGCGCCGGGCCCCGGGAACGGCGGGCATGCGCGAGGGAGTTCGCTACCAGGTGTACGAGACGAGTGACGACCGCCATGTCCTGTTTATGGCCTCCGAGCAGGCCTTCTGGAAGAACTTCTGCCAGGCCGTCGACCGGATGGACCTCTTCGAGCGGTGGCCGGGCTCGACCGTGGCCGACCACGCCCGCGGGAACCGGGAGCTCCAGCGCCAGCTGAAGGAGATCTTCGCCTCGAAGAGCGCGGCCGAATGGCTCGAGCTGGGCGGGCGGGCGAACACCCCCATCGCCCCGGTGAACACCCCGAAGACCCTCCTCGACGACCCCCAGTTCCAGGATCGGTTCCCCCTGTACCCGGCCGACGAGCTCGGGGCCGACCAGCTCCCGACGCCGCTCAAGTTCTTGGACGAGACCCTCCCCCGACCCACCCGGGCCCCGACCGTGGGGGAGCACGGAGAGCAGGTCCTGGCCGGGGTCCTCGGGTGGAGTGGGGACGACATCGCCCACGCCCGGGCCCGCGGCGCCTTCGGCTGAAGACCCGGCCCTGCCCTGTAGCCTGGGCCGTCGATCGCCTGGGACCCACCGGTGCCTCAGCGACACCGACGACATTGACAACGCTGACGGCATCGACGACACCGATGCCACCGTCGACACTGGAGGGATGCCATGGAGCGGGTCCGACTAGGGGTGCTGGGCGCCGGGAACATTGCCGATCTGAACGTGGCCGGGTACGTCGAGCATCCGCTGTGCGACGTGTTGGCCGTCTGCGACACCGACGCCGACGTGGCCAAGGCGGCTGCGGTGCGGTGGGGGGCGCCCCGGGTGTACACCGACATTGACCAGATGCTGGCCGACCCTGACATCGACGCCGTGGAGGTTCTCACCCCGACCCACTTGCACCACAGTCACGTCTTGGCGGCCCTCGGTGCCGGCAAGCACGTCTCGGTGCAGAAGCCGGTGGCCAACTCGATCGATGAGGCCCGCCAGATGGAGCAGGCGGCAATCGCGGCCGATCGGGTCCTACGGATCAGCGAGTGCTTCGTGCACTACCCTCCGCTCGAACTGGCCAAGCAGCTCGTCGCCGACGGCGCCGTGGGGCGGCCCACCGGGGTGAGGATCCGGACCGTGGTCGGCCAGACCGACTCGGAGTTCCAGACCAACCTTCGCCCCGAAGGCTACGGATGGCGTCTCGACAAGCGGAGCCCCGGAGGCCACCTCTTCGACGACATGGTGCACAAGTACGCCATGGCCCTATGGCTATTCGACCAGGACATCGTGTCGGTCCAGGCCGTGGTGCGCCGCCGGGACCTGTTCTTCGAGCCGTGCGCGGCCATCTTCGAGTACGAGGATCCCGGACTGCTCGGGACGATGGAGGTGCACTACGCCCCCCAGATGTACATGAGGTCGGGCTACTACGGGGCGGACGAGTTCTTCGAGATCCAGGGGGACGAAGGGCTCTTGTGGGTGACCAGGGCGACCGGCGAGATGCTCGACCTCCCCCCGGTGGTGCTGTACCGGGGCAAGGACCACGAGATCACCACCACCGAGTTCACCGACGTCGACGCCGACTGGGCCCACGGGTTCACCCGCTCCTCGGCCCACTTCGTCGAGTCGCTCGTCGCCGGGACCCCGGCGGCGATGTCTCCGGCCGAGGCGATCAAGGTGCTCCAGCTCTGCTTCGCCGTCTACTCGGCGTCGGACACCCGCGGCCCGGTGGACCCCCGCACGATGACCGGGATGGTGGTCCCCGAGGGCTGGGCGGAGTGGTAGGGACGTGTCCGTCCCGTCAGGTGGCCTCGTATGAGCGCATCCTGCGGGCCACGAGGGCGGCCCGCAGGACACTGGCCCCGGTGGCCGAGTTGGCGTCGAGCCCGGTGAGAGAGCGGACCCGTCGGAGCCGGTAGTCCAGCGTGTTGG
>JAJYWF010000100.1 GCA_021791635.1 Actinomycetes bacterium | reverse complement strand
CGCCCATCGAGCCTTCGAAGGCGGCCGTCCCGAAGGCGAACACCCCGCCGTCGGCGGCCACCTCCCAGTACCCCGCCCCTGTGGGCGCGGCGGCGATGCCGACCACCGGGGCATTCAAGTGGGTGCCGCCCATCGAGCCTTCGAAGGCGGCCATCCCGAAGGCGAACACCCCGCCGTCGGAGGCCACCAGTCGGTACGCGGCGGGCGGGTAGGTGAACACATCGGTTGCGGTGGGGATCGAGATGCCCAGAGGGGAGGTGACCGAGACTTCTTCGGGTCCCGATCCGGGAGGGGACGTGGCGACGATCTCGGTGGGGGACACCACCGAGATCGAGCGGGCCGGGATGGTGCCGAAGGTGACGCCGGGGGAAGAGCCGAAGTTCGAGCCGAGGATCGTGACCTGTGTCCCGCCGGCGCCCGTTCCGGCCGTCGGCTCCAGGGATGTGATGACCGGCACCTGGGTGGCCACTGTGACCACGGTCTGTACCGGCGCGGGCACCGCTGGATGCACGATGGAGAATGTCTGGTTGAGCCCGATGACCTGCACCGCCACTGTCGATGCCGCGGGGCTGGGGCCGTCGGGGTACTCGAGGAGGCGGAGACCGGTGATCCGCTGAGTCTCCCATCCGAGAGGGAGCTTGACCGCCGTTCGCCCGTGCCCCCCGTCATGGAGGGGGAACCCACTGCCGAAGTCGCTGGTGTACCACTGCGACGACCCGGCGAGCTGGATGGCCACGCCGGTGGCCCCGAGATCGGACGCATCGGACTCGAGGTCGATGATGGCGTACTGGCGGATGTCGCCGAGCTGGGCCGAGAAGGGGTCGGTGGACCCGTTGGTGTACCAGCGGGCGCACTCTTGGGCCGAGACCTGGTAGGTCCATGGGTGCGCGTCCATGACCGACGCCCTGGTGGCGCCCGGTTTCGGCCCGGGCACGGGGACTTGCTGGATGCGGAAGGGCGTCGTGCCTGTCGCGGATTGGTAGTCGTTTCCGGTGGCGTTGCGGACGAAGGCATGGGTTGTCTGGAAGTAGGAGCCGGTAAAGGGAATCTCTCCTTCGTGGGGAGAGGACTCATTCTGCGGGTATGTCGGCGCGCACTCGCACCCGTCGTACATGGCATTCGATATGGTCCCGGAGGAGGAGACCGAGAGCTGGGTGGTCTCGGTGATGTCCGTCATTCGGCCCCACTCGCCGAGCTCGAGGAACGGGACGAAGGCCGTCCCCTGGGCCTCACGGGTCCAGATCCCGGTGTACGACAGGTTCGCGCTCCCACCCGTCCCCGCCTGGTCGACGGCGTAGGTGAGGAGAGGGGTGTCGTCGTGAGCGCTGTCTGTGCGCCCGTAGACCACCGGTGCGTACTTGACGGCGTCGAACCACGGGTTCGTGGGGGTCACTACCGCGAGCTGCTGGTGGACGACGCGAACCGACGGCGTCACCGTGCCGGTGTTCGAGAGGGTCGCGCTGACGGCGACGGTGAGGGTATGTGTCCCGGTGGTCAGTGTGCCGAGGAACCCGGCGTAGGTGAAGGCGGCGGCGCCGGCGAAGCACACGATCTGCTGGGTGGGCCCGCGATCCACCGTGACTGTCACCACCACGGCCCGGTCAGCCACGTTCGACCACGCCGTCCCCGGCGCGGCCAGGGTGAGCTCGACGATCCCCTGTCCGGCCACCGCTGTGTGAGGTGCCGCCAGATCGCCCACTGGGAGGTTCGGTCCGGTCACGGCGTCGGGTGACGTGAGTGTCGGAGCCTCGCCGGCACTCACGGTGGTCGTGAGCGGCTGTCCGGGGACCACCGACGGCGCTGTGGCCGGTACGGTGACCGTCGATCCGACCGGTCCGGGTGTCGGTGGTCCGGCGGATGTCCCCGGGGGCGATGTGGGCGTCACCCCGGGGGCGAAGCTCAGCGCCTCGATGCCGATAATTGTGATCCCGCCGGAGCTCGGGATCCGGACGACCGAGAACAGGCATGAGCTGGTGCAGTTCACTGGGCCGGCTGCGGTCTGGATCTCCGGGGTGGGCGTGAAGGATCCCCGACCCGTACCAGCGGCGTTGGCGAAGACGATGGTGTCGCGCCGGTTGTCGCACGCGTTCTCCTTGATGGAGAGTGCCTGGGGTGTGCACTCCACGGCCACGAGGGCCGCACCGGGGGCCTCGCCGGTGACGGTGAAGACGATCGGGGTTCCCGGGGTGAGCCCGGTGGTCGCCGTCGTGGTGAGCAGGGGCCCGGGGGTTGTGGCGCCTGCGGCCGGAGAACCGGCGCCTACGACCAGCATCCCGGCAGGGAGCAGCATGGCCACCGCCACCGCCAGCGCCCGGGATAGACGCCGGGCCTGGTGCCCCTGCCGGGCGTGGATCCGTTCCGGCCGTGAAGTCTTCCCTTCGATGTCGTCCATGTCGCCTCCTCCTCCGTACGAACCTAACCGGCAACTGGACCCGACCGACGTTTCGGGCGTCGTCGTGTCCCCCGGTCCAGCTCCCGAAGACGGCTCCGAACCAGCACCGAGGGGCCGCTTGCGGGCGGTATGCTCGTTCACAAGACCGAAACAATGCGCTCTCGGGCGGCGCGCCCGCCGGACGAGGGCCCTGGGGCACGAGACGAGGCCGAACGTGGCGACCAAGAGCGAACATCCACCCGAGCAGCTCGACCGGGTCGTGATCCGGTTCGCCGGCGACTCGGGCGACGGTATGCAGCTCACGGGTGACCGCTTCACCACGTCGAGCGCGTTGCTGGGAAACGATCTGGCCACGTTCCCGGACTTCCCGGCCGAGATCCGGGCGCCGGCCGGCACGCTGGCCGGTGTGTCGGCCTTCCAGGTCCATATCTCGGACCACGACATCCTCACCCCCGGTGACGCTCCGAACGTACTGGTGGCCATGAACCCCGCGGCGCTCCGGGCGAACATCGGCGTCCTCCCGAAGGGAGCGACCGTCGTGGTGAACGTGGACGCCTTCGACGAGCGAAGCTTGACCAAGGCCGGCTACGAAGCGAACCCGTTGACCGATGGCTCGCTTTCTTCGTACTCGGTCTACGAGGTTCCCATGACCTCGATCACCCAGGAAGTCTGCAAGGAAGCAGGGGTCAAGCCCCGCGACGCCGAGCGCTCGAAGAACTTCTTCGCCCTGGGCCTGGTGAGCTGGCTCTACACCCGCCCGACCGAGCCGACCGTCGGGTGGATAGCCAAGCGCTTCGCCGACCGGCCCCAGGTAGCCGAAGCGAACACCCGGGCTTTCCGGGCAGGATTCGACTTCGGGGAGACCACCGAGCTGTTCGAGTCCCACTACGAGGTACGGGCAGCGCCGTTCGAGCCCGGGGAGTACGTGCAAGTCACCGGCAACCAGGCGCTGGCCTGGGGGCTCATCGCCGCCGCTCGACAGGCCGGCCTCCCACTGTTCCTCGGGAGCTATCCCATCACCCCGGCCTCGGACATCCTCCACGAGCTCTCGCGCCGCAAGGAGTTCGGAGTGCGGACGTTCCAGGCTGAAGACGAGATCGCCGGGGTGGGGGCCGCCCTCGGCGCGGCGTTCGGAGGGGCACTCGGGGTGACCACCACCAGCGGGCCAGGCCTGGACCTCAAGTCCGAGACCATTGGCCTGGCCATCAACCTGGAGCTCCCGCTCGTCATCATCGACGTCCAGCGGGGCGGGCCTTCCACCGGTCTTCCGACCAAGACCGAGCAGGCCGACCTCTTGCACGCCATGTACGGGCGGCACGGGGAGGCGCCGATTCCCATCGTGGCGGCGATGACCCCTTCGCACTGCTTCGATGCCGCCATTGAGGCCACCCGACTGGCCGTGACCTACCGCACCCCGGTGATCCTGCTCTCCGACGGGTACCTGGCCAACGGGGCCGAGCCCTGGAAGCTCCCCAACCTCGACGCCCTCCCGGTCATCGAACCGGGATTCGCCACTGGACCGAACCACACCGCCGACGACGGCACCCAGACGTTCTGGCCCTACGAGCGAGACGAGCGCACGCTCGCCCGTCCGTGGGCACCCCCGGGAGTCGCCGGTCTCGAGCACCGGATCGGTGGGTTAGAGAAGGCAGCCGGCACCGGCAATGTCTCCTACGACCCGGCGAACCACGAGAAGATGGTCCGGATCCGGGCGGCGAAGATCTCGGGCATCTCCACCGACATCGCTCCGGTCGTGGTGGACGACGAGCACGGCGATGCCACGGTCCTGGTCCTGGGATGGGGCTCCACCTTCGGAGCCATCGCCGCCGGCGTGCGCCGGGTTCGGGCCCGTGGCCTCAGCGTGGCCCACGCCCACCTCACCCACCTCAACCCTTTCCCGGCGAACCTGGGTGACGTGCTGGCCCGCTACCAGCAGGTCCTGGTACCCGAAGTGAACCTGGGCCAGCTGAGCAGGCTGGTCCGGGCCGAATTCCTGGTCGACGCCCACTCGCTGAACCAGGTACGGGGAACGCCGTTCCGGGCCGCCGAGATCGAAGCGGCCATCCTGAGCCTGATGGAGGCGCCATGACCACGACCGCAGTTCCCTTGACGACGCGCAAGGACTGGACGAGCGACCAGGAGGTGCGCTGGTGCCCGGGGTGCGGCGACTACTCGATCCTGGCCGCGGTGCAGATGCTCATGCCCGATCTGGGAGTGCGCCGGGAGAACACCGTGTTCATTTCGGGGATCGGGTGTGCCGCCCGGTTCCCGTACTACATGTCCACCTACGGCATGCACTCCATCCACGGGCGGGCACCGGCCATCGCCACCGGCCTGGCCACGACCAGACCGGACCTGGACGTGTGGGTGGTGACCGGGGACGGTGACGCCCTGTCCATCGGTGGGAACCACCTCATCCACGCCCTTCGACGGAACGTGAAGATGACCATCCTCATGTTCAACAACCAGATCTACGGGCTGACCAAGGGGCAGTACTCGCCGACCTCGGAGGTGGCCAAGGTCACCAAGTCGACGCCCTTCGGTTCGCTCGACACCCCGTTCAACCCGGTCAGCTTGGCCCTGGGGGCCGAGGCGTCATTCGTCGCCCGCACCCACGACATGGATCGCGCCCACATGCAGGAGACCTTCAGGAGGGCTCATGCCCACGCTGGGGCGGCCTTCGTCGAGGTGTACCAGAACTGCAACGTCTTCAACGACGGCGCATTCGAGAAGATCACCTCGCGTGACGCCCGGTCGTCAATGCTCATCCCCCTCGAGCACGGCCAACCGATCCGGTTCGGTGCCGACGGAGAGCGGGGTGTGGTCCAGCGGGCCGACGGAAGGTTGGAGATCGTGGACGTGTCCGAGGTCGGTGAGGACTCGCTGCTCGTCCACGACGAGGCCAGGGACGACCCGGGGCTGGCCTTCGCGCTCTCCCGGCTGGCCCGTGGACCATTCGAGCCGACGCCGATCGGAGTGTTCCGAGCCGTCGAGCGCCCCGAGTACGGCGCCGAGATGGCCCGCCAGGTTGTCCAAGCCCAGGAGCGTCGCGGGGTCGGCGATCTGGCCGCGCTGCTGCGCTCGGGATCGAGCTGGACGGTCGGGTAGCAATCTCCGCCTCAGCCCCTGCCGGCACCGGCGGGAGGTCGGCCGGGGGGGACTCGGTGACCATTCCCGAACGGCACGAAGCCGCCCCGCCCTCGGCTCGTCGGGTCGGGCCCACGCGGATCGGTCTGGTCGTGGTCGTGACCGGCTTCGTGATCTCCCGTGTGGTCTACGCGCTCGTCGGCGTGCGGTTCGACGCGGTGGCGATCCAACCGACTCAGGCGATCCAGGACCAGTGGCAGCTCTTGGACCTAGGGCTGCTCCGCCATGATCTGTGGTCCAGCATCTGGTACCTCCACAGCCAACCACCGCTGTACAACCTGTTCTGCGGCCTGCTGCTGGCGCTCCCGCGGTCGTTCCAGGTCCCCGTGGCGGCGTCCTGCTTTCTGGTGCTCGGCGCCGCCTTCGCTGTCGCCACGTACCTGCTGGCCCTCGAGCTGCGACTCCCGGCGTGGGCATCGGCCACCGTCGCTTTGCTGGTCGTCCTCAACCCGGCGACGATCTTGTACGAGAATTGGCTCTCGTGGTCGTACCCGGCCGCTGTCTTCGTGACCGTAGGGGCGTACCTCCTGGCCCGCTTCCTACGCGACAGGCGCTGGGGATGGGGTGTGGGGGCCTTCGGCTGCTTCGCCGTCGTCCTGCTCGACGACAGCGTGTTCCAGTGGATCTGGCTGGTGCTCCTCCCGGTGGGACTGGTCCTCGTCGCCAGGGTCGGGTGGCGCCGGATCGCGAGCGTGGCGGTGGTGCCGCTGCTGGTCGTCGGAGCGTGGTACGTGAAGGACGCGGTCCAGTTCGGTACCGACACGACGAGCAGTTGGGTGGGCATGAACCTGGCGTCGACCACGGTGGGCCCGGCCCCCCGCGCCCAGCTCCAAGAGATGGTCCGGCAGGGCATCCTGTCCCCGATCGTGCTCGTGTCGCCGTTCTCAGCGGTCGGAGTCTTCGTGCCCAAGTACACCCGCCCCGCCCACACCGGCGTGGCCGCCCTGGACGAGCGTACGACGTCCAACGGCGGAACGAACTTCAACAACATCGCCTATATCGACGTGTCGCGCCAGTACCTGTCGAACGACCTCACTTACCTACGGCACCATCCAGGCCGGTACCTCCACAACGTCGTCACTTCAATGCGTATCTGGGTGGTGCCGTCAGACCAGTACCCATTCCTCAACTCGAATTTCGTCCACATCACCCCGTACGCCGATGCGTTCGACGCCGGCGTGCTCTGGCAGGCCACCTCGGCACCGACACTGGCCCCGGGTTTCGAGCCAGCCCTCGGGGGACCTCCTCCGAGCGGAGGTGAGATGTCCTACTTGAAGATGCTCGAATACGTGCTGGCGATCTTCGTCTTTCCCGTGGCGGTGGTGTACCGGCGCGGGGACCGCGTCTTTGCCGGCGTAGGAGTGGTGCTGTGGCTCACGGTGGTCTATGACCTCCTGACCACCTCGCTGATCTCCCTCGGTGAGAACAACCGCTTCAGCTTCGAGCTCGGCTCGTTGCCGGCTCTGGCGGCAGCGGGGGCGCTGGCTTTCGTGGTCGGGAGGGGCCGGGCCCGGTGGGCCAGGCGCCGGGGAGCACCGGCGGAGGGCAGGTCCGTGCCTCAAAGTATATAAATCCGACCGGAATGGTAAGGTATCGAGGTGCACCTCGACCTTGCGTTGGCGGCGGTGGCGGCGGCAGTGGGAGTCCTGGTGGGCCTGACCGGGACCGGGGGTGGGGCTCTCATGACGCCGGTGCTGGTGATGTTCTTCGGCGTGCCGGCGGCATCGGCCATCGCCTGCGACCTAGTTGCATCGGCGGCGATGCGCCCGGTGGGCGCGGCCGTGCATCTCCGACGCGGCACGGCGGACCTACCGACGGCGGCGTGGCTGACCTTGGGCTCGGTGCCGTTTGCCATCCTGGGAAGTGTGGTGCTCCGCCGGCTCGGGTCGGGCACGCTGGACGGGGCCGGGGTCCAGGTGGTGCTCGGCGCAGCACTCCTGCTCGGAGCGATGGCCGTGGTGGCGCGTCACCGGTCGGGACCGGGCGGAGTGCGGTTCGGTACCGCCGGGGAACCTGCGGCGTCGGTGCCGCACGCATCGGGGCCGCCGGCATCA
>JAJYWF010000099.1 GCA_021791635.1 Actinomycetes bacterium | reverse complement strand
GACTACTGGGGTGACGGGATTCGCCGGCACCGCCTGGACATCGCCCGACCCGCCGGGTCGGGTGGGGCCGCCGGTTCCGCCGGGAGCAGCCGGGGAGCCCCGGTCATGGTCTACATCCACGGCGGCGCCTGGGTGATGGGTGAGAAGCGCGAGCAGGGCAAGCCCATGCTCTACGAGCTGGCGGCCCGGGGTTGGGTGGGCGTGGCCATCAACTACCGGCTCAGCCCCCGGGCCACGTGGCCCGACCACATCGTGGACTGCAAGCGGGCCATCGCCTGGGTCCACGAGCACATCGCCGAGTACGGCGGGGACCCCTCCTTCATCGCCCTGAGCGGGGGATCGGCGGGCGGCCACCTCTCGGCGCTGGCCGCCCTCACGCCCGGGGATCCGGCATGGCAGCCCGGGTTCGAGTCGGCCGATACCTCGGTCGACGCCTGCGTCCCCTTCTACGGGGTGATGGACATGACCGGAGCGGCCTCGGGATCGGGGAAGTACGGGCCCGGGCTGTTGGAGCTGCTGGAGACCCGGGTCATGAAAGTGACGTCCTCGGAGCACCCCGAAGTGTTCCGGCAGGCCTCCCCCACCCTGCGGGTCCACCCCGGGGCGCCGCCGTTCTTCGTGCTCCACGGGACGAACGACACCCTGGTCCCGGTCGACGTGGCCCGTACGTTCGTCGCCGCCCTCCGGGAGGTGTCTGCGGCTCCGGTGGCCTACGCCGAGCTCCCTCTGGCCCAGCACGCCTTCGACGTCCTGGCTTCGCTGCGGTGCCGGGCCACCACCGCCGGTGTGGTCGGCTTCCTCGATGCCGTGCGCGCCCTGCGAGGCAGCGGCGACAGCCGCCCGGGGATCTGACGTAGCATCAGATTCGAGAGCACGCCGGGCCCGGGTGAGGGTCCCGGTGACGGACGGGGAAGGGGAACCACAGTGGAAGGTCTGAAGGACGGTACCGGTGCGGCCGCCGCGGGCCGGCCGACGCGAGGGCGGGTGCGGACTGCCGTGCTCGGTCTGGCGGCGCTGAGCGTTCCGCTCGCCGCGTGCAGCACGGTCAGCTCGTCCGGCTCGTCATCGAGCTCCTCGTCGGCGGTGGCATCGACCGGCCCGGCCTGCCAGGCCCCGGTGAAGGAGACGGCGGCCATGGCCGCCTCGACCACCGGGATCACCCCCGACTCGGTCACCGTGGGGAACGTCTCGACCATCAGCGGTCCGGTCCCGGGTCTGTTCGAAGGAGCGCCGAACGGCGTCAAGGCCTACTTCGCGTACGTCAACTCCAAGGGCGGGGTGAACGGTCGCAAGCTCGAGGTGAACTCGATGGACGACGGATTCACAGGCCAGCAGAACTCTTCAGAGACCCAGTCGGCGGTGGCGTCGGACTTCGCCATGGTGGGGAACTTCTCGCTCTTCGACTCTTACGGGTGCAAGATCCTGGCCCAGAACCCGGCGGTGGCCGACGTGTCGGTCACCTTGGACCCAGGGACCAATGCCCTGCCCAACGACTTCAGTGCCCAGCCGCTGGCGCTCGGAGTATCCCTGGGCTCGCTCAACTTCATCCGCAAGAAGTATCCCAACGACCGGCGGGTGGGCACGATCGTCTCGACAACGGCCACCGCGGTGGCCCAGTGGCAGGGCGAGGAGGCGGCGCTGAAGCACGCCGGGTTCACGATCGCCTACCAGCAGAAGATCGGTCCGTTGGCCACGGACTTCACCACCCAGGTGATCCAGATGCGCAACGCCGGGGTGAACGTGCTGTACCTGACCGCCCTCGACTGGCAGGTGGCGGCCATCTTGACCCAGAACATGGTCCAGCAGAACTGGCACCCGGCGGTGGTGCTGTCGGGTGGGCCGATCTACGCCGACCAGTTCATCGCCAAGGCCGGCGGTGCGAGCGCCGTCGACGGGGACTGGATCGGCCAGGCACAGGCGCTGTACCTGGGTCAGGACGCGTCCTCGGTGCCGGCGGTGGGGCAGTTCTTGAAGTGGGTGAAGGTGGTGGCCCCGTCGTGGACCCCCGACCTGTTCACCCTCTACGGGTGGGCCTCGGCCCAGCTCTTCGTCCAGGCGCTCCAGGCGGCGGGCAAGGACCCCACCAGGGGGTCGCTCCTGGCCCAGCTGCACAAGATCACGGCTTTCGACGCCTCGGGGATGCTGGCCCCCACCGACCCGGCCGCGAAGCTGCCGGCCAGCTGCTTCCTCATGGCCCAGATCCAGCACGGGCAGTTCGTACGGGTGCTGCCGCCGAAGTCGGGCTTCACATGCAACACCAGCTTCTACTACGCCAGCGGCAAGCCGTGAGCGACCACCGGAGCGCGACTCCGGGCCGTTGAGCCTGGGGCCTGAGGGGGGAGAGCGGTGAACGTCTTCCTGAGCTACACGGTGATCGGCGTGACCCTCGGGGCCATCTACGCCATCACCGCCACCGGCCTGGTGGTCACCTACACCACCACCGGGGTGTTCAATTTCGCCCACGGTGCGGTCGGGATGGTCGCCGCCTTCAGCTTCTACCAGCTCTGGCAGGCCTGGCACTGGCCGCTGCTGGTGGCTCTGGCGGTGGTGCTCTTGGTGGAGGCCCCGATCCTGGCCGTGCTGGTCGAGACGGTGCTCATGCGCCGCCTGCACGGAGCGTCGACCGAGCGGTCCCTCATGGTCACCCTCGGGCTCCTCGTCATCCTCGTCGGGTTGGCCACGGCGGTGTGGAACCCGCTCACCAGCCGCACGGTGCCGCCGTTCTTCGGCACAGACAGTGTCCGGGTCCTCGGCGTGTACGTGAGCGCCCAGCAGATCCTGACCGTCGTCGTGGTGGTGCTCATGGCCGTGGCCCTGCGGTGGTTCTTCCGGACCTTCCGGGTGGGGGTGGCCATGCGAGCCGTCGTGGACGACCCGGACCTGGTGGCCATGGCCGGGGCCAAGCCCTACCGGGTGGCCCAGATGGGCTGGATGCTCGGGTTCTTCCTCGCCGCGCTCGCCGGGTGCCTACTGGCCCCGACCGTGGCCACCACCGGGCTCAACATCAGCCAGCTCACCCTGCTGGTGGTGAACGGCTACGCCGCCGCGGTGGTGGGGAGGCTCCGGAGCGTTCCGCTCACGGTCGTGGGTGGGATCGTCCTCGGACTGGTCACCGAGTACTGCGTCGGGTACCTCCCGACAGCCCATCTCAGCCAGAACCTCATCGCCGTGATCCCCGAAGTGGTCCCGGTGATCTTCCTATTCGTCGTGCTCTTGGTCATCCCGGCCGCCCGCCTGGTGGCCGCCGGACGGCTGCCGCGGCACGCCGCTCCCCGGGTGCCCGGCCCGGCCCGGTCCTGGGTCGGGGCCGCCGTGCTGGTGCTCCTGGCCGTCGCCGTGTCCCCGCTCCTCGGGGGCATCGCCCTGGCCACGGTGGCCACCGGGCTGGCCCTGGGCATCGTCGGGGTCTCACTCGTGCTGCTGACCGGCTACGCCGGTCAGGTCTCGCTGTGCCAGCTCACCTTCCTCGGGGTGGGAGCGTTCACCATGGGCAAGATCAGCGGAGGGGGTGGCTGGCTGGGACTGGTGGCCGCCGTCGGGGTGTCGGGCGCGGTCGGGGCGCTCGTGGCCCTGCCCACCCTGCGCCTCCGGGGCCTGTACCTGGCCCTGGCCACCTTGGCCTTCGGCGAGGCCGCCTACTACGCCTTCTTCTCCAATCCCAGCTTCTTCCCCGGCTACGGGGGGAACATCACAGTGCGCCGCCTGGCGCTGCCCGGCGCCCAGTCCGTGGGGGACCGGGTGGAGCTGGTCGAGATCGCCGTGGCGCTGGCCCTGTGCGCGGTCGCGGTGCTGGCCGTCCGGCGCAGCCGGTTCGGACGGCGGCTGGTGGCACTGAACGACTCGCCGGCGGCCTTCGCCACCCTGGGGATGAACGCCCGGGCGGTCAAGGTGGCGGTCTTCGCCCTCTCGGCGGCCATGGCCGGGCTCGGTGGCTGCCTGTACGCCGGTGAGCAGGGGGCCATCAGCGCCAACGACGTGCTGTTCTTCTCGAGCCTTACCCTCCTCTTGTTCGTGGCCATCTGGGGGATGCGGACGGTCACCGGCGGCATCTTGGGCGGCCTGACCGCGGCGGCGCTCCCGGTGGCCGCCACCCACCTGCCCCATGCCCTCACCGACCTGAGCGGTCTGGTCGCCGGGGTCGGGATCGTCCTGCTCAGCCGGAACCCCGACGGGGTCCTGGGCCTGCCGGCGCTGACCGGACTTCTCCGACGGACATGGGGGGCGGCGCCGAGCGGAGATGCCACCGGGGAACCGGCCCTCGGAGCGACACAGGGTGCGGTCGGTGCCGCCGGCTGAGCCCGCGGCCCGCGCCTCCGGCGAGCGCGGGGAGCCGGCGCTCGAGGCCCGCGGCGTGTCGGTTCGCTTCGGAGGGGTCGCGGCGTTGACGGACGTGTCCCTCGCCGCCCACCCCGGCCAGGTCACCGGCCTCATCGGACCCAACGGAGCCGGTAAGACCACCTTGTTCAACGTGATCACCGGCCTCCAGCGTCCGGACCACGGGCGGGTGACCATCGCCGGTCGGGACGTGACCGGGCTCGGTCCCCACCGGCGGGCCCGGCTCGGCCTGGCCCGGACCTTCCAGCGCCTCGAGCTGTTCGGCACCCTGAGCGCGGCCGAGAACGTCCGCGTGGGCCTCGAGGCACGGGGCTCCCGCAGGAGCACCGCCGGGGCCCGGTCCGGGCTCCCGTCCGGTGCAGCGGCGCTGCTGGAGCGAGTCGGCGTCCCCGGCGCCCCCGACGCCCCGGCGGCTTCCCTGCCCACCGGCTCGGCCCGGCTGGTGGAGCTGGCCCGGGCGCTGGCCATCGATCCCGGGGTCCTGCTGCTGGACGAGCCCTGCTCGGGACTGGACGACCACGAGACCGCGGCCCTCGGGAAGCTCCTGGGCGAGCTGGCGTCCGAGGGTCGGGCGGTGCTCCTGGTCGAGCACGACATGGACCTGGTCCTCCAGATCTGCGACTTGGTCTACGTGCTGGACTTCGGGGAGATCATCGCTTCGGGCACGCCGGACCAGGTGCGCAATGACCCGGCAGTCCAGTCCGCGTACCTGGGTCGGGTCGAGAGGTCGGACGAGCGCGCCGGCCCGGTGTCGCCGTGAGCGCTCCGGCCGGCCCGGGGAGTGGGGCGGTTGCCGCCGCCGCCGGGCCCGAGGCCACCGGCTCGGCCCACCCTCAGCTCGGGTCGTTGGACGTGGTGGGGGTGCGGGCCGCCTACGGCCGCATCGAGGTGCTCCACGGGGTGGACCTCAGCGTCCCGGCCGGCAGCGTGTTCGCCCTACTCGGCCCCAACGGCGCCGGAAAGTCCACGCTGCTCAAGGTGATTAGCGGGCGGGTCCGTCCCACCTCGGGGACGGTGGAGATCGGCGGGATCCGCCCCCGGAAGGCGACCCCGGAGGCCCTGGCTCGGGCTGGGGTGTGCTCGATACCCGAAGGGCGGGGGATATTCCCGAACCTGAGCGTCCGGGACAACCTGCGGATGTGGACCTACTGCGGGGGGGTGGCCCGGTCCGAGGCCGAGGAGCGGGCCTTCGAACGATTCCCCCGGCTGGCCGAGCGCCGACGCCAGCTCGCCGGCACGCTGTCGGGCGGTGAGCAGCAGATGCTGGCCATCTCCCGGGCTCTCGTGGGGTCGCCGAAGCTGCTGTTGCTCGACGAGATCTCGATGGGCCTGGCCCCGCTGGTGGTGGTCGAGCTCTACGACCTGGTGGCCCAGATCGCCGCCGACGGAGTCACCGTCGTGGTGGTCGAGCAGTTCGTGACCACGGCGCTGGCGGTCGCCAGCCGGGCGGCCATCATGGTCCACGGCCGGGTGCTTCGGGAGGGGACTCCCGATCAGATGGCCGACGCCGCGCTGGGGGCGTACCTCACCGGCGGCTGATCGTTCCGCTCGCCGCCGGGGTCGACCTCATTCCGGGCCGAGCATCACGGACACCGATGGTTCCGAACCGCCGGCCTCCCCGACCTCGTCCATGGTGATCTCGACCACGGCGCAGGCGTCGCGGATGTCGGACTCGGCCTGGGTGAGGGCGGCGAGACGCTCGGCCGTGTCGACGACGTGGAGGTGGGACACCGGAGCCCGCATGGAGCGCTTCTGGGCCGTCTTCTCCCGGCGGACTGCGCCCAGCATCTCGGCGGCCATGTCCAGGACCGGGGTGGCGACCCCCGAGTGGTCCCCGTCGCCCGCTTCGGCCGGGGCCGGTCCCAGCTCGTCGACGGTGGGCCACGCCGCCCGGTGGACCGATCCGTCGTGCCACCACCTCCAGGCCTCCTCGGTGACGAAGGGCAGGAACGGGGCGAACAGCCTGAGCAGCACCGACAGCGCCACGGCCAGGGTGGCCCGGGCCGACGTGGTGGCCGGGTCGCGGCCCTGGTCCGGATCGCCCTCTGATCCGTAGGCGCGGGTCTTGACCAGCTCCAGGTAGTCGTCGCAGAAGGACCAGAAGAAGCTCTCGGCGGCTTCGAGCGCCCGGGTGTAGTCGTAGCCCTCGAGCGAGGCGGTGGCCTGCACCACCACCCCGGCCAGCCGCACCAAGAGGTCCCGGTCGACCGGTGTCGCCGCCGATGCGGCGTCGGGCACGGGCCCGTCGCCCAGGCGCCCGAGGACGAACTTCGAGGCGTTGAGGATCTTGATGGCCAGCCGGCGGCCGACCTTCATCTGCCCCTCGTCCACGGCCGTGTCGGTGCCCGGACGACCACTGGCGGCCCAGTACCGCACGGCGTCGGCACCGTGGCGCTCGAGCAGGGGGAGCGGGGTGACCACGTTCCCCTTGGACTTGGACATCTTCTTGCGATCCGGGTCCAGCACCCATCCCGAGATGGCGGCGTGGGCCCACGGCAGGCAGCCCGTCTCGAGCTCGCTGCGCACCACCGTGGAGAAGAGCCAGGTGCGGATGATGTCGTGGGCCTGGGGGCGCAGGTCCATCGGGAACACCCTCTCGAACAGGTCCGGATCGTCTCCCCATCGACCGGCGATGAGTGGGGTGAGCGACGACGTGGCCCAGGTGTCCATGACGTCGGGGTCGCCGCTGAACCCCCCTGGCACCCCCCGCTCCGACTCGTCGAACCCCGGGGGGGCGTCGGTGGACGGATCGACCGGGAGCCGGTCTTCGGTGGCGACGATGGGCTGGTCGTAGCGAGGAGCACCGTCGGCGTCCAGCGGGTACCAGACGGGGAAGGGGACGCCGAAGAACCTCTGGCGGCTGATGTTCCAGTCGCTGCCGAGCCCCTCCACCCACGCCCGGTACCGATGGGACATGTAGGGCGGGTGCCACTCGAGCTCCTCGCCCCGGGCCGCCAGTCGGTCACGCAGATCAAGGGTGCGGACGAACCACTGGCGCGAGGAGACGATCTCCAACGGCCGCTCGCCCTTCTCGAAGAACTTGACCGGATGGGTGATCGGCCGGGGCTCGCCCACCAGGGCGCCGGCGGCGGCCAGCAGCTCGACGATGCGGGACTGGGCCTGACGGACCGTCCGTCCGGCCAGCTCGGCGTCGACGCCGGCGGCGGCCGCCGGATCGACCGACTCCCAGCCCGGCCGTCCCCACCCGACCGGTTCGAGCCGGCCGTCCCGGCCCACGATGGTCCGGGTGGGGAGGCCCAGCTCGCGCCACCAGGTCACGT
>JAJYWF010000098.1 GCA_021791635.1 Actinomycetes bacterium | reverse complement strand
TGCCCGCCCCGGGGCTGTCCCGGAGCGTCACCGATCATCGCAGGTGGCGACCGCGGGCGGCGAGCCGCCTGGCGGCGACGCTCCGGCCGACCCCGTAGAATCGACTGTTCGCCCGTGCCAGCGCACGCGTCCGGGTTGGCATCCGGGCCGGCGATCGGGCCGACGTTCGGTCCGGAGATCGGGCCGGTATCCGGGCTGGCGCCCGGGCCGGCGTCAGCGCTGGCGCTGGAGAGAGGACCGCCGTGGCCACACGCCAGGACATCGAAGAGGAGCAGGCGTTCTTGGACCGCGCCTACCGCGCCCTCGACGCCATGCGCCGGGACACCGGGTCGATGCTCGACTCGGTGTTGGACCTGGGGCGGGGGGGCACCTTCCAGTCCCGGACCGAGCGGGACATCGTGGTGCGCACCAGCCTGGCCCGACTGGCCCAGCTCGACATCGGGGACCAGGCCCTGAGCTTCGGGAGGATCGACCGCCGCGTCGAGGATGGGCCCGAAGGCTTCGACGTCGGGTCGGGTGAGGGAGAGATCGAGTCCTTCCACATCGGCCGGCTGGCCGTGTCGGGCGAGTCGCTCGAACCGCTGGTGGTGGACTGGCGGGCGCCGGTGGCCGAGCCCTTCTACCGGGCGACGGGGCTGGACCCCCAGGGCCTGACCCGGCGCCGGCACCTGGCCGTCCGTCGACGTTCGGTGGTGGGCGTGGAGGACGAGCTCTTCGCCCGACCCGGTCAGGAGACGACGGGCGACGATCGGCAGGGCACGCCCGGCGGCGGTGACGAGCTGGCTCTGGGTGGTCCCGGTGCGCTGCTGGCAGCGATCGGGCAGGCCCGCACCGGGCATTTGGGAGACATCGTGGCCACCATCCAGCGGGAGCAGGACCAGATCATCCGCTCCCCGATGCCTGGCCTGCTCGTCGTCCAGGGCGGCCCGGGAACCGGCAAGACGGCGGTGGCCCTCCACCGGGCGGCGTACCTCTTGTACACGCACCGCTTCCCCCTCGAGCGGCAGGGCGTGCTCGTGGTCGGGCCCAATCCGCTCTTTCTCCGCTACATCGAGCAGGTGCTGCCTTCGCTGGGCGAGACCGGAGTGACGCTGTCGACGGTGGCCGGGCTGGTGCCCGAACTTCGGGTGCGGGCGGTCGACGCCCCCGACGTGGCCCGCCTGAAGGGCGACATCCGCATGGTCAAGGTCATCGCCCGGGCCGTCCGGACCCGCCAGCGCCCCCTCCGTCGGGACGTCTCGGTGCCCTTCGGAGGCACCACGCTCCGGCTCACGGCCGAGGCGTCGGCTGATGTGGTAGCCCGGGCCCGTCGCCGTGGCGATACCCACAACGCCCGCCGTCGATTCGTCGAGGACCGGGTGACGCGCCTCCTGGCCGACCAGTACCAGCGGTACCGCCAGGGCGCCGACCTGCCCGGTGGCCAGTCGGTGGAGGACCTGCTGGGTGGCCAGTCGGTGGAGGACCTGTTGGGTGGCCAGTCGGTGGAGGACCTCGCCGGCGGCGTCCCGGTGGAAGACCTCGCCGGCGGCGTCCCCGAGCTCGACCTGGAGGCCTTCGGGCGTGACCTGCGCCGCATCCCGGCGCTGGCCGAAGCCCTCGACCGGATGTGGCCCCGGCTCTCGCCCACCGAGCTGGTGCACGACCTGCTGGGAGCGCCGGCCCTCATCGCCGCTGCCGGTCGGGGCGTCCTCACCGAGGAGGAGCAGACCTCCCTCTACCGGCCCCGGAGCGCCACCCTGGCCGACGTGGCCTGGACCGAGGACGACGCCGCCCTGGTGGACGAAGCCCGCATCCTGCTCGGCCCGCGCCGTCCGCGCCGGGCCCGGGGCCGGGCCGGTCGCCGGGAGCGGGTGGAGCGGGCCCGGGAGGAGGTCGGGTTCTGGCCGGTGGGGCTGGACACCGAGCCCCGATCCTCGGCAGATCCGTCGCGCCCGGGCTCGGGCACCGGAGCAGGCGCGGAGCACGACGAGGTGCGCTCCTACGGTCACATCGTCGTCGACGAGGTGCAGGATCTCTCGGCCCTCCAGCTCCGGATGCTGGCCCGCCGCTCGATCTCGGGATCGATGACCGTGGTGGGGGACATCGCCCAGGCCACCGGCCCGTGGGCTCCGGGGGGTTGGGACGACGTCGCTCTGCACCTGGCTCCCGGGCGACCCTTCGACCTGGTGGAGCTCACGGTGAGCTATCGGACCCCCGGCGAGGTCGTGGACATCGCCGCCGGTGTGCTGGCCGAAGCGGCGCCGGAGATCTCGCCACCGCGTCCGGTCCGTCGGTCCGGTCACACGCCGGTCTTCGCCGTCGCCGCACCGTCACAGCTGTCCGGGCGGGTAGCCGACCAGGTGGCCGAGGAGCTGGCCGCGGTCGCGCCGGGGCGGACGGCGGTACTGGTCCCTCAGGCGGTCTTCGAGGAGGTCTTCTCCGAGCTGGAGCGACGCGGCCTGGACCCGGTCGACCCCAGGCGGTCGTCGGGGCGCGGCTTGGACGCACTTTTGGTCGTGCTGCCTGCCGGCGAAGCCAACGGCCTGGAGTTCGATTCGGTCGTGGTGGTCGAGCCGGCGCTGGTGGCCGAGGGAGACCGAGACGGGGCCGAGGGGTGGCTCGGTGGGCGTGCCGGCGAAAGGGCCGCCGGGGACGGCCCACGGGCCCCTACCCGGCGGGGGCTCCGGACCTTGTACGTGGCGCTCACCCGGCCGACCCGACGTCTGGCCGTGGTGTCGTCCCGCCCGCTCCCGGTCTGGCTCCGCCCTGAACCTCCAGTACCCAGCGCCGTCACCAGGATGTTGGCGTCGGGGGGTGATGGTCGAGTAGGAAATACGCCGTGAGCCAGGCCATTTCGGTGGAGCAGCCGGCCAAGCCGCGTCGCGTCGTCCACGACCGTCCGCCCATGCTGGCCGTGGGGGTCATGATCTGGCTGGGCTCCGAGCTGATGTTCTTCAGCGGCCTGTTCGCCGCCTTCTTCACCATCCGGGCCAACGACCACCCGTGGCCCCCGGTCGGCACCCATCTCGACACCATCCAGGCCGGCATCTTCACGGCCATCCTCGTGTCGTCCAGCTTCACCATGCAGAAGGCGGTCTTCTGCGAGGAGCGGTACAACCGCCGGAGCGCCCGCATCTGGGTCGGTGCCACCCTGGCCCTCGGTTTCATGTTCCTCGGGAACCAGGCGTACGAGTGGGCGACCCAGCTCACGAGGCCCGGGACCAACGCCTACGGATCGCTGTTCTTCATCATGACCGGGCTTCACGGGCTTCACGTGTTCTTGGGATTGGTGGCCATGGTGTTCCTCCTGGGCCGGATGAAGGGACCGGCCGGTGACCCCGGGGAGCTTTCGGTGTTCCAGGGGATCAGCTACTACTGGCACTTCGTCGACATCGTGTGGGTCGGCCTCTACAGCTGTCTGTTCCTCCTCAAGTAGGGACGTGGACGTGGACGTGTGGCGCAGACTTCGCGGCAGCCGGCACCTGATCCCGGGCGCGGTCATCGGTGTGGTGGCCGTCGGCTCCGTGCTCGGCCTCCCGGCCGCCGCCGGCGCCGCCGGAACGTCTGGCAGCCAGACCGTCTACCACTCCACCACTGCTCCGTTCACCGTGGGGGCCACATTCGCCACCCTCATCCGTGACGCCCGATCGTGCCGGCAGGAGGCGGCCCGGGTCAGCCACCCCGGCCCGCCCAACACCGGCTCGCCCAAGGGGTCGAGCCGGGTGACATGCGTGAACGGTCGGATCGTGTCCTACGGGAACTCGGCCATCACTTACAAGGCGCTCCCGCGTTCGTACGTCTCGGTGGGCGAGACGCTCTTCGAGCAGAACTGCTCCAGCTGCCACCTGGCCGACGCCCAGGGCGGTCCGGCGGCTCCGTCGCTCATCGGCGTAGGTCCGGCCACGGTCACACTCTGGGTATCGACCGGCCTCATGCCGGCAGCCACCCCGCTCACCACGCAGGCCCAGCCCAAGCCGACGAGGATCACCGCTCGTCAGGCTCAGGAGATCGCCGCCTTCGTCACATCGCTGTCCCCGGCTGCCCCGTTCGTCCCGTCGGTGAACTTGAAGGCGGCCAACGTGGCCGAGGGTGCCAGCCTCTTCGCCCTCAACTGCGCCGCCTGCCACACGATCACGGGGGCCGGTGACGAGCTGGCCTACGGAACCAACGCACTCTCCCTCCACAGCCAGACTCCGACGCAGGTGGCCGAAGCCATCCGCACCGGACCGGCCAACATGCCGGTGTTCTCCGGGAACCTGACCGACGCCCAGGTCCGCGACATCGTCGCCTACGTGACCGAGCACATCAAGCACCCGACCAACCCGGGAGGGGCCGGGCTGGGCGGGGTGGGCCCGGTGGCCGAGGGCTTCGTGGCGCTGCTGTTCGGGGTGGGCGGGTTCATGCTGGTGTGCTACTGGATCGGGGACCGAGCATGACCGACGAGACCCAGGTGACCGACGCCGAGGGGGACGTGGTGAGCGCTCACGACGCCGGCACCCGGACGGCGGTGGCCATGCCGGTGGCCCGTTTCGACGACCCGCACATGAGGGAAGCGGCGCGCAACCCGCGGCAGGCCGAGCAGATCATCGCCGTGCTGATGCTCATCGGGATCGCCGGGATCGCGGGATTCGGGGCCGCGTACTGGCAGAACGCCGCGCCGTGGATCATCGCCGTGACGCTGGGTGTCGGGCTGTTCTTCCTGGGCTTCGGCATGACGGCCTGGGGGAAGTACCTCATGCCCCAGGGGCCGTTCGTGGAGGAGCGCCATCCCCTGGCTTCCAGTGACGACGAGCGACAGGCGATGGCCGCAGCGCTCGTGGAGCGGACCGGCGTGGTGGTGAAGCGCCGGCGCCTCCTGGGTGGTCTGCTCGGTGGGGGTCTGGGGATCTTCGGGATCGTGGCCATGTTCCCGTTGCTGCGATCCATGGGCCCGCTTCCCGGCGATGCCCTGGACCGGACGGACTGGAAGAAGGGCACGTACCTGGTGGACTCGAACGGACGACGGGTCCGCAGCGACGAGATGGAAGTCGGCGGCATCATGACCGTCTACCCGGCCGGCTTGGAGAACACCGACGCCGGCCAGGCAATCGACCAGACGGTGCTCATCCGGGTGCAGGACACCGCCTTCACCACGGTGAAAGGCCGGGAGACGTGGGCTCCCCTGGGCTACGTGGCCTACTCGAAGGTGTGCACCCACCTCGGATGCCCGGTGGGCCTGTACGAGCGTGAGCTCGAGCTGCTGGTGTGCCCGTGCCACCAGTCGATGTTCAACGTCCGCGACGGCGCCGTCCCCCAGTTCGGTCCCGCACCTCGCCCGCTGCCCCAGCTCCCGTTGTACATCGACGCCAACGGCTATCTCCGGTCCCAGAGCGGCTACGACCAGGCGGTCGGCCCCGGATTCTGGGAGCGCACGAACCAGGGGAACGGCACCGCATGAGCACCGTCGAGACAGCACGACCGCGTACCCGGCGCGACGTGAAGCGTGCCCGGGGCCCTTACGGGCGGGTCCAGCAGGTCGTAGACGAGCTGGACGACCGGCTCGGCCTGGCCAAGGGAGGGAGGACCTTCCTGGACAAGATCTTCCCCGACCACTGGTCGTTCATGCTCGGGGAGATCGCCCTGTACTCCTTCGTGGTGCTGCTGGTCACCGGTGTCTTCTTGACGTTGTACTTCGTCCCGTCCCAGGCCACGGTGATCTACCACGGCGCTTACAAGCCGCTCGACGGCGTGCGCATGTCCGAGGCCTACGAGTCCACCGTGAACATCTCCTTCGCCGTGCGGGCCGGCCTCCTCATGCGCCAGATGCACCACTGGGCGGCCGACGTGTTCGTGGGAGCGATCGTGGTGCACATGGCCCGGATCTTCTTCACCGGAGCTTTCCGCAAGCCCCGGGAGCTGAACTGGACCATCGGCGTCACCCTGCTCATCCTGGCCATCCTGAACGGGTTCATCGGCTACTCGCTTCCCGACGACCTCATCTCGGGCACGGGCCTGCGGATCGGGTACTCCATCATCCTCTCGATCCCCTTCGTCGGGAGCTACCTGGCCTTCTTCGTGTTCGGTGGGACGTTCCCGGGGCACGTGATCATCGACCGGCTGTACATCATCCACGTGCTCATCATCCCGCTCATCATCCTGGGCCTCCTCGGGGCTCACCTGGGCCTGCTGGTGCGCCAGAAGCACACTCAGTTCCCCGGGAAGGGGAGAACCGAGCACAACGTCGTGGGGTCCCCGATGTTCCCCACCTTCATGGCCAAGACCACGGGCTTCTTGCTGATGGTCGGCGGCGGACTTGCGCTCCTGGGCGGGTTGGCCCAGATCAACCCCATCTGGCAGTTCGGCCCCTACCAGGCTTCCAAGATCTCCTACGCCGTCCAACCCGACTGGTACATGGGATGGCTGGACGGCGCGCTCCGCATCATGCCGAGCTGGCAGTGGACGGCCTGGGGGCACACGCTTCCGTGGGAGGTGTTCTTCCCGGCCGTGCTGTTCCCGGGCCTCATCTTCAACGTGTGCTTCGCCTGGCCGGCGATCGAGCGGAAGTTCACCAAGGACAACGCCCTCCACAACCTCTTGGACCGGCCGCGGGACCGCCCTAAGCGCACGGGCGTGGGGGTGGCCATGATCGCCCTGCTGTTCACCCTGTTCGCCGCCAGCTCCACCGACGTCCTGGCCAACTTCTTCCACATCTCGCTGAACGAGGTGCTCATCTTCTTCCGGTTCGCCGTCTTCGTGATCCCGGTAGTGGCCGGATTCGCGGCGTGGAGGATATGCCTGGAGATGCAGGGAGTGACCGGTATCGGCAAGCGCAAGCGGGCCATGGTCATCTCGAGGACGGCCACAGGCGAGTACGTCTCCGAAGACTCCGCCCCCCGGCCCGGCGACGGCCACCGAGAGCTGGAGCCCGAGCCGGTTCCGGTCCGGATCGAGCTCGAGCCGGCAGCCGTGGGCGCGGCCGTGGGCACCTCGGCCGACGACGACACACCCGGGGTGCGCCGGGTGAACCGCTGAGGCGTAGGGTCGGGTCACCTTCGGCAGTGAGGGCTCAGCCAGCAGGGAACTGAGGTTCCCTGCGCTAACGTGAGGGTTGTCATGAGCTCAGACTCTCCTGCCGTCTCCGTGAGGGATCTCCTGGCCGGCTACGACCGCCAGGTGGAAGAGGTGCTCCAGGAGACCCTCGACACCCGGACCGGCTCGGAGCGAGTCCAGTTGCTGCACCGGCTGCGACGGTCGGTGTCGGTCCACGACTCGGTCGTCAGGTCAGTGCTGTGCCCCCTTTTGGAAGAGCTGCCCGAAGGGCCGGCCGTGGCCCAGCGGCTCTGCCGTGGCTGTGAGGAGCGGAGCGACCTCCTGCAGCGGTTCCACGAGGTCACCACCGGCGTGGCGGCGGGCAACGTGTACACGGGCAGCGGCGCCGAGGTGGAGGCGATCCTCGAAGGGTTGGAACGCAGCTTCCGGCGGCACGAACGAGAAGAGACCGACGACGTCACCCGGCTCCTGGAGGCGTCGTCGACCAGCACCGACCCCCAGGTGATCACCGCCCGCATGGCGTTGGCGGCCGATCGGGCCCCCACCCGGAGCCACCCCGGCGCCACGGTGCGGGCCAAGTCGGCGTGGAAGATCAGGAGGGACAAGCACCTGGATCGATTTCGGGACTGGATCGACACGCACCATGGGTGGGTCCGCTGACCTGGAGCTGAAGGTCAGCCTGGTGCCCGGGACCTGACTACTGATATTTCGGTAATACACTGCTAGTCGGCTCATAAGGAAAGGCCGGCGTGCTCAAGGAAGTTGA
>JAJYWF010000097.1:1468-7786 GCA_021791635.1 Actinomycetes bacterium | reverse complement strand
GGTGAGCGAGAGCTGGCGGGAGTTCTTCGCCGACTACCACCCGGCGCCGGTGCCCGAGGCGCCCGGGGTGCTGCCGGCACCTCCGTCCACGGCACCCCCGTCCATCGCGCCGGCGTCCACCTCCCCCCCGGCGAGCCCGGCCGGCACCGCCGGCCCGGCCGGCACCATCGCGCCGGCGTCCACCTCCCCCCCGGCGAGCGCGGCCGCCACCAGCACCCCGTCTGCGTCTCCGACGCCCGCCCCCGTCGATGGACAGAGCGCAGCCGCCGAGGAGGAGTCCGTCCCGATCCGGGGTGCTGCTGCCCGGATCGTGGCCAACATGGAGGCCAGCCTGGCTGTTCCCACGGCCACCAGCGTCCGGACGATGCCGGCGAAGCTGCTGGAGGTCAACCGCCAGATCCTGAACAACCAGCTGGCCCGGATCAGCGGCGCCAAGGTCAGCTTCACGCACCTCATCGGCTACGCCGTCGTGAGGGCCCTTCAACAGGTCCCGGCCCTGAACGCCAGCTTCGTGCCGGCCGGGGACGGGCCGGCCGGGGACGGGCTGGCCGGGGACGGGCTGACCGGTGAGGGGCGGGCGCAACCGTCCACCCCACACGTAGTACGCCACGCACACGTAGGACTGGGTCTGGCGGTGGACCTGGAAAAGCGCGACGGCAGTCGCACCCTGCTCGTGCCGTGCATCCGGGACGCCGACACTCTCGACTTCCGATCATTTGTGCTGGCCTACGAGGAGCTCGTCCGCAAGGTGCACTCCGGGAAGGTCTCTCCTGACGACTTCGCCGGGACCACCGTCACCCTCACTAATCCTGGCACCCTCGGAACCGTACAGTCAGTCCCGCGGCTCATGCCGGGCCAGGGTGCGATCATCGGGGTGGGATCACTGGGCTATCCGGCTGGTTACGAGGCGACGGATCCACGGGTACTGGCCGAGCTTGGAGTGGGCAAGGTCGTAACCCTCACGTCGACCTATGACCACCGCATCATCCAAGGCGCCGAGTCCGGCCTCTTCCTCGCCCAGGTAGCCCGGTACTTGATCGGTGAGGACGACTTCTACGGCGACGTCTTCCGCTCCATGGGAGTCCCCTACGAGCCGGTGCGGTGGGAGGGCGACTCGGCGACGACCGACGATCCGGTCGACTTGGGCCACGAGCGCATGCTCAAGCAGGTCCATGTGCAGACCCTCATCAACATGTACCGAGTGCGCGGTCACCTGATCGCACATCTCGATCCCCTCGACGCCGAGCCACCCCGCATTCACGCCGAGCTCGACCCGCTCACGTACGGCCTCACGATCTGGGACCTGCCCCGACGTTTCGTTGCCGACGGCCTGGCCGGACGAGAGGCCGCGACCCTCGACGAGATCCTCCACATCCTGAGGGACGCCTACTGCAGGACGCTCGCGGTCGAGTACATGCACATACAGGATCCGGACCAGAAGCGGTGGATACAAGAGCATGTCGAAGGCGTCCCCCTGTCGGTGACCGAGTCCGAGCAACAGCACATTCTCGATCGCCTGAACGCCGCCGAGGTGTTCGAACGGTTCCTCCACACCCGGTACGTGGGGCAGAAGCGATTCGGCCTCGAGGGAGCGGAGTCCGCGATCGTCCTCCTCGACGCCCTCCTCGACGATGCTGCGAAGGCGGGTGCCGCTGAGGCGGTGATGGGCATGTCACACCGGGGTCGGCTCAACGTCCTGGCCAACATCGTAGGCAAGTCCTACCGCGAGATCTTCGAGGAATTCGAGGGAAACCTCGACCCCGAATCGGTTCAAGGGTCGGGTGACGTCAAGTACCACAAGGGAGCAGCAGGCAAGTTCACCGGCGCCTCCGGATCGGACATCCCGGTGACGCTGGCGTCGAACCCCTCTCACCTCGAGGCGGTGGATCCCGTGGTGGTGGGCATGGCCCGGGCGAAGCAGGACCGCCTGGCCCCCCCGACGGACGGGACGCCCGGAGCCATGGTCGATCGGGCGGACGACTTCCCGGTGTTCTCGGTGTTGGTCCACGGGGATGCCGCGTTCGCCGGTCAAGGCGTCGTGGCCGAGACGCTGAACCTCTCGGGGCTTTCGGGGTACCGGGTTGGCGGAACCGTGCACCTCGTCATCAACAACCAGCTCGGCTTCACCACGGCCCCCGAGGCGGCGAGGACCTCGGTGTACCCCACTGACGTGGCCAAGATGGTGCAGGCCCCCATTCTGCATGTGAACGGCGACGATCCCGAGGCCTGCGTGCGGGCTGCCCACCTGGCCTTCGCCTTTCGCCAAACGTTCCACAAGGACGTCGTCATCGACCTGGTCTGCTACCGGCGTCATGGCCACAACGAGGGAGACGACCCCAGCTACACCCAACCGCTCATGTACAAGCGGATCGACGCCAAACGATCCGTCCGCAAGCTCTACACCGAGGCACTGATCCGACGAGGGGACATCACCCTCGAAGCGGCCGAGAAGGCGCTGGACGACTTCAACACCCGCCTGCAGTCGGTGTTGGACGAAGTCCGGGCCGAGAGTCCACCGCCGCCGGCCCGCTTGCCGAGCTCGGACCGGCTCGGCCCGCCGATCCCCCACGTCGAGACCGGCGTACCAGAGGCGACCCTTCGTGAGCTCGCCGCCCTCAGCCATGGTGTGCCGCCGGGCTTCACCCTCCATCCCAAGCTCGAACGGCAGTTCGCCCAGAGAGACCAGCTCCTGGCCGGCGGCGAGGTGGACTGGGCCTTCGGTGAGTCCCTGGCCTTCGGGTCGTTGCTCCTCGAGGGAGTCGACGTCCGTCTTACCGGGCAGGACACGCGCCGGGGCACCTTCAGTCACCGGCACGCGGTACTGGTCGACTACGCCAACGGGACCGAAGTCATTCCCCTGGCCCATCTCGACGGGGCGGGCCATCTCGACGGGGCGGGCCATCTCGACGCGGCCGTCCATCTCGACGGGGCGGGCCAGGATCTTCCTTCAGCCCTCGGCCGCTTCACCGTACGGGACTCCCTCCTGTCGGAGTACGCGTCGGTGGGCTTCGAGTACGGCTACTCGGTCGAGGCCCCCGATGCCTTGGTGTGCTGGGAGGCGCAGTTCGGCGACTTCGTGAACGGGGCCGAGATCATCATCGACAATTTCCTGGTCGCCGCCGAGGACAAGTGGGGTCAGCACGCCGGGCTGGTCCTCCTGTTGCCGCATGGCTACGAGGGGCAAGGCCCTGAACACTCCTCGGCTCGACTGGAGCGGTTCTTGTCCCTGTGCGCGCGTGGGAACCTCCGGGTGACCGTCCCGTCGACGGCGGCGCAGTACTTCCACCTCCTGCGCTCCCAGGTACGTCGTCAGCCGCCAGTGCCCCTGGTGGTGATCACGCCGAAGTCCATGCTCAGGGCTCCAGCCTCACGATCTCCCATCGGCGATTTGGTCAACGGGAGCTTCACCGAGGTCATCGACGATCCCGGGGTGATCGATCACACTGCAGTACGCAGGGTGGTCCTCTGCAGCGGCAAGGTGGCCCACGAAGCCTTCCAGCGTCGTGACCAAAGGGCAGAAGCTCAGGGCCGATCCGACGTGGCGGTGGTCCGGGTCGAGCAGCTGTACCCCTGGCCCGAGGACCGGATCTCGGAAGTGTTGGCGGGATATCCCGCCACCAACGAGGTGATCTGGTTGCAGGAGGAGCCCGAGAACATGGGTGCGTGGTCGTTCGTCCACGCCCGTCTGCACCGCCTCCTGCGGGACCGTTACCGGCTCCACCACGTGAGCCGGGCGGAGTCGGCCAGCCCAGCCACGGGGAGTGCGGCACTGCACCAGCTCGAGCAGTCGGACCTCCTCGATCGGGCCGTCGGGTGAGGGACTTCACCGGCCGAGGTCCGATTGGTCCAGGTACGTGAGCGCGGATCAGGACACCGCCCTCGAGGTGGCCGACGACGCCGACATCGCCGACGGAACCGTGCCCGGCCAGCGTTCCCAGGCTGCCCCCCGTCCTGCGCCCAGCCGGCCGCGGAGCGTAGCGGGTCCCGTCCACCACGTCGTGGTCGACGGCTCGAACCTGGCGACCGAGGGCCGCAGCCTTCCGAGCCTCCACCAGCTCGACGAGGCGGTTCGGGCCTATGCCGACGAGAACCCAGACGCCCAAATCGTCGTAGTGGTCGACGCATCGTTCGAGCACCGGATCGGCGAGGAGGAGCGAGCGCAGCTCGAGGAGGCCGAGCTGCACGGCGAGGTGGTGTCGCCGCCGGCGGGTGCCGTAGGTCGTGGCGACGCCTTCGTGCTCAGGATCGCCGAGCGCACTGGGGCCACCGTGCTCTCCAACGATTCGTTCCAGGAGTTCCACGGCGAGCACCCCTGGCTGTTCGACGAGGGCCGGCTGGTGGGGGGCAAGCCCGTCCCCGGAGTCGGGTGGATCTTCACGCCCCGCATTCCAGTTCGGGGGCCGAAGAGCCGGCAGTCGACCGGGAAGGCCAAGAGACGCCAGAGCGACGGTGCGCCGATTCCGGCACCGGTCAAAGCGGCCGAGCTGGCCAAGGCAGCCAAGAAGGCCGCGGCCCTCCGACTGGCCCGGAAACCTGACGGCTCAAGGGCGCGGATCGGCGACGTCTGGGTGCCGACCGAGTCGGTCGACGCCGGGCCCGGAGCGGCGGCTACCGATGCGCGACCGCAGGCCGAAGGGTCGAAAGACGCGATCCCAGCGGCCAAGTCCAAGAGGGCGACCAAGCCGACCAAGGCGGCCGCCGTGACCAAGACGGCCAAGGTCGCCAAGACGGCCAAGGCGGTGAAAGCGACCAAGACGACCAAGGCGGCCGCCGTGACCAAGACGGCCAAGGTCGCCAAGACGGCCAAGGCGGTGAAAGCGACCAAGACGACCAAGGCGGCGAAAGCGAGCAAGGCGGCCGCCGTGACGAAGACGGCCAAGGTCGCCAAGGCGGCCAAGGCGGCCAAGGCGGCGAAAGCGAGCAAGGCGGCCGCCGCGACCAAGACGGCCAAGGTCGCCAAGACGACCCAGTCGGCCCAGATTGCCGAGGTGACGAAAGAGGTAACCAAGAAGTCGACCAAGAAGGCGTCGAAGGAAGCGGCCGGGCCGGCCGCCAAGAAGGCGACCCGGGCCGCACTCGCCGAACCTCCGGTCCGAAAGGCACTGAAGAAGGCGGCCAGGGGAGCCAGCCCGTCTTCGGGTGGCGCCGGGGTCGCACCACGGACTCGAGAGCTCCCCGAGGCCATCGACGATGCAATGGCCGAGGCGACGACCGGTCGTTCGGTGGCCGAGCGGGCCGGGAGGCGGAAGTCCCGCCGGTCGTCCCAGGCTCCGTCGCCGGCCGTGAACGAGCCCCTGGCCTTCATCAACTTCGTGGCCGCGTACCCGTTGCGGAGCCTCGTGGATGGCGAAGTGATCTCCTATACCTCTCACGGGGCCATGGTGGAAGTGGCCATCCCCGAAGGCGGCGTTCTCGCCTGCTACGTCCCGCTCACGGCGATGGCCGACCCCGCGCCCCAGAAGGCCCGAGAAGTGCTCCGCCGGGGTGAGAGGCGATCGTTCGTCCTCGTGGGGGTCGACCCCGCCCGTCGGGTGGCGGAGTTGGCGGTCCCGGGCGTCCACCTCCCGATCCGGTAGCCTCGCCGGCGATGGACCCGGCCGACATTCTGCCGCACCGGGAGCCGTTTCTCTTCGTCAGCGAGATCGTCTCGGTCGAGCCCGGACGGCACGCTGTCGGGCGGTGGCGGCTCAGTGCCGAGGAGCCCTTCTTCGCTGGCCACTTCCCCGGTCGCCCCACCCTCCCCGGGGTCCTCATGGTCGAGTCCCTGGCCCAGGTGGGAGGGATCGCCGTGCTGACCGACGAGCGGTACGCCGGCAAGCTCGCCCTGTTCGGAGGTATCGAGAGAGCACGTTTCCGGCGCCAGGTGGTGCCCGGAGAGGTCCTGGAGCTGGAGGTCGCCGTGAGCCGGCTCTCGGCCCGAGCCGGCAAAGGCCACGGCCGGGCCCACGTCGGCGGCCAGACGGCGTGCGAGGCCGATCTGCTCTTCGTGCTCGTCGACGCCACCAGTTCGGATCGTCGATGAGACTGGTCACGTGGAATGTGAACTCACTCGGGGCTCGGCTTCCCCTGGTCCTCGAGTGGATGCAGGCCGCCAACCCTGACATCGTGTGCCTCCAGGAGACCAAGCTTGCTGACGCCGCCTTTCCTGTCCTTCAGTTCGAGGCCCTTGGCTACCAGGCGGTGTTCCATGGTTCGGGCCAGTGGAACGGCGTCGCGATCTTGTCCCGGGTCGGCATCGAGGATCCAGTTGTAGGTTTCGCCGATGGCGGCGAGCCCGATCAAGACACCAGGCTCGTGACGGCGCGATGTGGAGGTCTC
>JAJYWF010000097.1:0-1458 GCA_021791635.1 Actinomycetes bacterium | reverse complement strand
GCGCCTTCTCCGCGCTCGGGTCTCTCTCCCCCCCCCACGGAGACGGTCGATGGAACGGGGTGGCTATCGTCAGCCGGGTCGGGCTGGACCGAGTGGCCCGCGGGTTCGGGTCCGAAGAAGACGGGCAGGGGTGCCGTATCGTGGCGGCCACCTGCGGGGGCGTGCGGGTCCACTCGGTCTACGTGCCGAACGGGCGGAGCCTCGACAGTGAGCACTTCGGGTACAAGCTGCAGTGGCTGGCCCGGCTTCGTCGCTACCTGGACGAGACCTGTGATCCGGCTGGCGACGTCGCGGTGTGCGGGGACTTCAACGTGGCTCCCCGTGACTCCGACGTCTGGGACCCGGCCCATTTCGTCGGGATGACCCACGTGAGCCCGCCCGAGCGGGGAGCGCTCGATCGAGTAATGGACTGGGGCCTCGTGGACGTGTTCGAGCGCCTGCACCCCGATGGCGGCGTGTTCAGCTGGTGGGACTATCGCGGCGGGGCCTTCCACCTGGGCCACGGCATGCGGATCGACCTGGTGCTGCTCAGCGAGCCCCTGGCCGGGCGGTGCACCGCGGCCGAGATCGACCGGGAGGCCCGGAAGAAGAGCCCGTCGGGGAACAAGCCGTCGGACCACACCCCGGTGGTGGTAGAGCTCGAAGAGCCCGGGCCCAGCGGGAGCTCGTCCGAGCCCTCGCAGCTCTCCGATTGACGCTCGCACCTCTGCTCGTTAGCGTCGCCTGGTGCCCACCTTCGATCCCATCGCCACGGACGCGCCACGTACGGCCCCGAACCGTGAGCCCGCCTTCTCCCATCCCGACCAGATCACCGCGGCCGACGAGGTCATTGCCCGCTACGTCGCCGAACGCGGGCGCCGGCCCAACGTGCTCGTCGTCCTCATGGACGACGTGGGCTGGGGGGACTTCGGTTGTTACGGAGGCGGAGTGGCCGTGGGTGCACCGACTCCGGCCATCGACCGTCTGGCCCGTCAGGGACTGAGGCTCACCTCGTGCTACTCGGAGCCGTCCTGCACGCCGTCGAGAGCCAGTCTGCTCACCGGCCGCCTGCCGATGCGTCACGGGCTCCAGCGACCCCCGATGTACGGAGAACGCGGTGGGCTCGAAGACGAGCGGACGCTGGCACACCTTCTCGCCGATGCCGGGTACGTCACCCAGGCGGTGGGGAAGTGGCACCTTGGTGAGGCCTCGGCATCGCAGCCCCAGCACTGCGGCTTCGACGACTTCTACGGTTTCCTGTCGGTGTCGGACATGTACACCGAGTGGCGAGATCCCTACTTCTTCCCCGAGGTCGTCTACTCCGAGGCTCGCACGGAGTGGGTGAAGAACATGTCGTTCAACACGTGCTTCGTCCACGCCACCCGGGGCGGTGAGCCTGAGAGCGTCGAGGAGGTCACCATCCCGGTGCTGTCCGAGCTCGGCGACAAGTGGGCCCGGTACTCGGAGGACTTCCTACGC
>JAJYWF010000096.1 GCA_021791635.1 Actinomycetes bacterium | reverse complement strand
GGGTCGAGGCGATGGGGGACCGCGACCCCGTGTACGTCTCCGATACCGCCGCCCGTGCCGCCGGTCTGGACGAGGTGATCGCCCCCCCGGCCATGCTCCAGGCCTGGATCATGCGGGGCCTGCGGGCCACCTTGGAGCTCGAAGCGGCCCGCTCCGAGGGGCGGCCGGGCGGGGAGGGAGCCCAGGACCGGCTGATGGCGTTGCTGGACGAAGAAGGGATGACGTCGGTGGTGGCGACGAACTGCGAGCAGACGTACGTGCGTCCGCTCAGGCTGGGCGACCGCCTGGTGGCGTCGTCGGTGATCGAGTCGGTCTCGGGGGTGAAGGAGACGGCGCTCGGGACCGGACGCTTCACCACGAACCGGACCGACATCGTGGCCGTGCCCGACGAGGCGGTCGGAGCCGCTCCCGACCCCGAAGCGCTCTTCGCCGCCGGAGAGCCGGTGGCCACCATGCGGTTCCGGATTCTCAAGTTTCGCCCGGTGAGCGCCCTCGGCACGGTGAGCGCCCCCAACCCGGGGAGCGGCGTCGGAGCGGAGGAGGACCAACCCCAGGAGGCCCGGCGACCACTGCGTCCGCGTCCGGCCCTCACCGAGGACATCGCCTTCTGGTTCGAAGGTGCCCGCCGGCACCGTCTGCTCATCCAGCGCTGCGCCGGGTGCGGTGAGCTCCGGCACCCACCGCTCCCGGCGTGCCCGACCTGCCGGTCCTTCGAGTGGGACGCGGTCGAGGCATCGGGACGTGGGTCGGTGTTCAGTTTCGTGGTGGTGCACTACCCCCAGGTGCCGTCGTTCGACTATCCGCTGGCCGTCGGACTGGTCGAGCTCGAGGAGGGGACCCGCCTGGTGGCGAACCTCGTCGGATCGGAGCCCACGGAGTGGTGGATCGGCCAACCGGTCGAAGTCGAGTTCGTCGACCACGACGACACCCTCACCCTTCCAGCCTTCCGGGCGGTCTCTGGCCCCGGCGGGGGAGCTCGGCCCTGATGGACTTCACCTTCACCGAGGAGCAGGTCGCGGTGAGCGAAGCGGCCAGTGCCGTGCTCTCGGGAATGGTCGACCCCGGGCGGGTGGCCACGATCGAGGCCACCGACGACCGGATCGACCGCGAGCTCTGGGGAGCGTTGGCCGCGGCCGACCTACTGGGCCTGGCCGTTCCCAAGGCCTACGGCGGCGGCGGGCTGGGCCTGACCGAGCTGTGCCTGCTCCTCGAGGCTCAGGGGGACTTCGTCGCCCCGGTCCCCCTATGGGCCACCCTGGTGCTCGGGGCGCTCCCCATCGCCCGCTTTGCCCCCGCGACCGTGGCCGCCAGATGGCTCCCGGGCGTGGTGGAGGGCCGGGTGCTCCTCACCGCGGCGCTGTCCGGCACGGCCGACTCCACCTCGGGTCTGCCGGCGGTCACGGCCGAGCCGTCCGGGGATGGGTGGCGCCTCAGTGGGCACGAACCGGCGGTGCCGCAGGCCCATCTGGCCGACCGGGTCCTGGTGCCGGCGCGCACGGCCGCCGGAGGAGTGATCCTGGCCCTCGTCGATCCGGCCGGAGAAGGCGTCGAGCTGGAGCGGGCCGTGACCACGAACCGGGAGGTCCACCCCCACCTCAGTCTCAGCGAGGTGGCCGTGGGCAACGGTGACGTCGTTGCCGGACCCGGCGTGGGTCGAGAAGCCCTGGACTGGACCTTGGACGCGGCGCGCACTGGTCTGGCGGCGATGGTGCTCGGGGTGTGCGAGTCGGCGCTGCGACAGACGGCGGCGTACCTGAACGAGCGAGAGCAGTTCGGCCGGCCGCTCAGCACCTTCCAGGGGACGATGCTGAAGGCGGCCGACGCGGCCATCGACATCGAGGCCATTCGGGTGACCCTGTGGCAGGCGGCCTGGAGGATCGACTCGGACCTTCCTGCGGCCGAGTCGGTGGCGGTGGCGAAGTGGCAGGCATCCGAGCGCGGGCAGAGGGTCGTGCATGCCACCCAGCACCTCCACGGCGGGGTCGGCGCCGACATCACCTACCCCATCCACCGGTACTTCTTGTGGGGGAAGCAGCTCGAGCTCCTCCTGGGCGGCCCGAGCCGCCAGCTGTCACGCCTGGGCTCGCTCATAGCCGACCGGACGGAAGCTTCCCCGGCCATCCCGGACGGACCCGCTGCCCAGTCGCCAGGAGGTCGGTGATGGTGACGGACACCGTGCCCGCCACCCGCGCCTACCACCATGTCGCGGTCGGTGACGTGCTGGCTGACCTGGTCGTGCCCGTTACCCGGACCCTCATCGTGGCTGGTGCACTGGCCAGTCGGGACTACCAGGACGTCCATCACGATGCCGAGCTGGCCCGGGCCCGGGGCTCAAAGGACATCTTCATGAACATCCTCACCACCAACGGCCTCGTCGCCCGCTACGTCACCGACTGGTCAGGCCCGGGTGGGATCCTGCGAGCCATCTCCATCCGCCTCGGGGCGCCGAACTACCCCGACGACACCATGACCTTGAGCGGCGCCGTCGTCGCTCTCGGGGGGCCCGAGGCCGACGGCCGGCGCGGCGTGGTCGACGTGAGCGTGCGCGGCATCAACTCGATCGGCGACCACGTGACCGGGACCGTCACCGTGGCCCTGCCGATCCTTTCCGGAGCGGTGGCTGACCGACCGCCGGCGGCGACGTGACCAGGCATTCCTTTGCCGGCCGGGTGGCCATCGCCGGCATCGGGGCCACCGAGTTCTCGAAGGCCTCCGGGCGTTCCGAGCTGCGCCTGGCCGCCGAAGCGGTCGACGCCGCCCTACGCGACGCCGGGATCGCGCCCGGTGAGGTCCAGGGAATGGTGACCTACAGCGCCGACACGAACCCCGACATCGACATCGCCCGGGCCCTCGGGGTCGGGGAGCTGAACTTCTTCAGCCGGATCCACTACGGAGGCGGAGCGGCGTGCGCCACCGTCCAGCAGGCGGCGATGGCGGTGGACGCGGGAGTAGCCGACGTGGTCGTGTGCTACCGGGCGTTCAACGAGCGGTCGGGGAACCGCTTCGGCGCCGGGGTCCAGGATCGCCCGCCGGTGGCCAACGCCGAGAACGCCCACTTCTCGTTCTACTCGCCGTTCGGACTGCTGGCTCCGGCCCAGTGGGTGGCCATGGCTGCCCAGCGCTACCTCCACATGAGCGGGGCCACCACCGAGGACCTCGGCCGGGTGGCCGTCGCCGATCGACGTCATGCGGCGACGAACCCGAGGGCCTGGTACTACGAGAAGCCCATCACCCTGGAGGACCACCAGGCCAGCCGGTGGATCGTCGAGCCCCTCCGCCTGCTCGACTGCTGTCAGGAGACCGACGGGGGACAGGCGCTGGTGGTCACCTCGATCGAACGGGCCCGTGACTTGGCGAACCCTCCGGCGGTGGTGAGGGCCGCGGCCCAGGGATCGGGGCGTGGGCAGGACATGATGACGTCCTACTACCGCGACGACCTCGTGGGCCTTCCCGAGATGGAGGTGGTGGCGGCCGGACTGTGGGGCTCGTCCGGATTGGGCCCCGGTGACATGCAGGCGGCCATCCTCTACGACCACTTCACCCCCTACGTGCTGATGCAGCTGGAGGCCCTGGGGTTCTGCGGGTGGGGCGAGGCCAAGGACTTCGTCGCCGACGGGGCCATCGAGATCGGGGGGCGCCTTCCGGTGAACACCCACGGTGGCCAGCTCGGGGAGGCCTACCTGCACGGGATGAACGGCATCGCCGAAGCCGTGCGCCAGGTGCGCGGGACGGCGGTGAACCAGGTGGCCGGCATCGAGCACGTGGTGGTGACGGCCGGCACCGGCGTGCCCACCAGCGGTTTGATCCTCGGCGTCGACCGCTGATCCGCCGTCGACCCGCCGTCGATCCGCCGCTGACCCGCCGTCGATCCGCCGCCGACCCGCCTGTGACCTGAGGGTGACCTGAGGGTGACCGGTTCGTGACCGCGAGCTGGGTAACCTCGGGACCGACCGGTCGACGAGAAGGGGTGGCGCGTGGGAAGCGGTTCTTACTCGATCAACACCCGCTGGTACCTCGAACTCAACACAGTGGCCCGTCACTCCACCTGGGCCCACGGCGTGATGGAGACCTACTCGCACGACCTGGGCATCGGCTTGCTCGCTCTCGTCCTGCTGGGCGCCTGGTGGTGGGCCCGACGGGCGCCGGACCCGGCCCGGTCGGTGGCCGCGGTCCTCTGGGCGGCCGGAGGCACGGTGGTGGCCTGGGTGATCGCCCACTACGGCCTCAAGCCCTTGGTGGCCGAACGCCGCCCGTACCTGGCCCTCCCCCACGTCGAGGTGCTGCTCACCCGTACCAACGGCTACAGCTTCCCGAGCGGGCACGCCACCGTCGCCGGAGCGGTGATGGTCGGGCTGATGCTGGCCCGAAGGCCGATCGCCGCCGCCCTGGCCGTGGTCCTCGGGCTGCTCCTGGGTTTCGGCCGGGTGTACACCGGGATGCACTACCCCTTCGACGTCGTCGGCGGGTTGGTCGTCGGCGCCGCCGTGGTGGCGGTCCTGTGGCCCCTGGCCGTGCCGCTCCTGGCCAGGTTCGACGAACGCCTCCTCCGGACGCCGCTGGCCTGGCTGGTGGCCACCGCCGCCAACCGCCCGACCGGGGCCGAGGGCCTCGACGATCAGAGGGTCCGGTCGGCCACAGCGGTCTCGAGCGCCGCTGCGTCCTCGGGGGAGAGCGGGCAGTAGGGGCCGTCGTGCTCGGGCCGCCACCACACCGGGTCGGTGGTGTTCCACCGCTCGGCCCGCAGCACGCGCTTGAGGACCTTGTTCGTCGCCGTGAGGGGTAGGTGGTCGACGAGCCGGACGAATCGTGGGGCCCACTTCGTGCCGAGGTCGTCCTGGAAGGCGAGGAACGCCGCGAACTCCCCAGGGTCGAACGAGGCCGATCCCGGCTCCAGCTCGATGGCGGCCATCACCTGGTCCCCGACCAGGGGGTCGGGCACGGCGTAGACGGCGGCCAGGACCGCGCCGGGCAAGCGCTCGAGGATCCTCTCCACCGGGGCCGCGGCGAAGTTCTCACCGTCGACCCGGAGCCAGTCGTGGTCCCGTCCGGCGAAGTAGAAGAACCCGGCCTCGTCGCGATAGGCCAGGTCACCGGTCCAGTACCAGCCGTCCCTGAGGCGCGCCCGCTCCGCCTGGTCGTTCCGCCAGTACCCTTCGAACCCGGCCGCTCCCGATTTGCTCACCAGCTCGCCGATGGCCTCGCCGGCGTTGAGGAGACGTCCGCCGGCGTCGAAGCGGGCCGGGGGGCACTCCCGGCCCGTCTCGGGATCGAGGACCACCGTTCCCTCCGGAGCGCGGCAGGGCGCACCGGGTGGGGTGTCGGGCGTGCGGGCCACGGTGGCGCCCCCCTCGGTCGACCCGTAGGCGTCGGTGACGGCGCAGTCGAAGCGGGCGGCGAAACGTTCGACGTCGGCGGCGGCCCCCTCGTTGCCGAACGCCCGGACCAGGGGATTGTCGGCGTCGTCGGGCTGCTCCGGCGTGGCCAGGACGTAGGCCAGGGGCTTGCCGACGTAGTTGAAGTAGGTGGCGCCGAACGCGCGGACGTCGGGCAGGAAGCCCGAGGCCGAGAACCGCCCGGCACTGGGCAGGGCCACCGCCGCGCCGGCGGCCAGTGCCGGCGCCCAGCCGGCCATGAGGGCGTTGGAGTGGAAGAGGGGCATGGGCAGGTAGCAGACGTCGTCGGCGGTGATCGAGAACATCTGGGCCACGATCGCCCCGATGCGGGCCAGCCGGCCCTGGGTGCACCGGCACGCCTTGGGCGCTCCCGAGGTTCCCGACGTGAAGAGCAGGTAGCCAAGGGTCTCGGGGGTGACCCCCGCCGCCGCCGGGTCCGGCAGGTCAAGGGCGGCCGTCCCCTCTAATTGCTCCTCGGCCGACGGGTCGTCCACCACCAGGACCCGCTCGCTGTGCGGCGACACGATGCCCAGACCGTGACCCACGTCCCGCCCGTCGATCAGTGGCAGGTGGCTCTTGGAGGTCACGAGGAGCTGGCACTCGGTGTGGTGGAGGTCACGGACCAGCTCGTCACCGCGATGGGTCGGGTTGGCCCCCACGACGACGGCGCCGGCCAGCGCCGCGGCCTGCAGCCACAGGACATGGTCGGCGGTGTTGTCGAGCAGCACGGCCACGTGGAACGGTCCGGAGAGTCGGCGGTCGACGAGCCATCGGGCCCTGTGTCGAGCCCCGGCCACCACCTCGGCGTGGCTGAAGCTCCCGGTGGCGGCGAGCAACCCGGGGCGCCGGTCGTCGGCCCGGGCCATCACCAGCCCGGCGACGGTGTCGGGCGCCTCGGCTCCGGCGGCTGGGTCGGGGGGTGACGTCATGGCGATCTCCAGTCGGGATGGTGAGTGAGCTGGGACTTTTAGGTCAATACTGAAACACGTTGCAATTTAGCCCACCTCGTGGTACCGTCGCATGAGCGTCTCCGGGGACGGACCCGGGGAGCACCGACAGGAGGGATCGGCACGGCCATGGAGTTCGGGATCTTCAATGCCATCAGCATCCTGCCCCGCTATCGCGAGGCTCACGGTCCGGCAGCCGAGCACGACCGCCTGATGGACGAGGTGGCCTTCATCCAGGCCGCCGACGTCGCCGGGATCAAGTACTCATGGGCATCAGAGCACCACTTCCTCACCGACTACTCGCACCTGTCCGACAGCGAGTCCTTCCTGGCGTACTGCGCGGCCAAGACTTCGAACATCCACATCGGATCGGGCATCTTCAACATCACCCCCCCGGCGAACCACCCGGCCCGGATCGCCGAGCGGGTGGCCATGCTCGACCACTTGAGCGAGGGACGCTTCGAGTTCGGGACCGGCCGAGGGTCGTCCACGACCGAGCAGAAGGGGTTCGGTATCCAGACACCCGAGCTCACCAGAGAGATGGTGGCGGAGACCCTGCCCGAGATCGTGGCCATGTGGCGCGAGGGCATGTACTCGCACGAGGGGAAGTTCTTCTCGATGCCCGAGCGCAACGTCCTGCCCAAGCCCTACACCCACCCTCACCCGCCGATCTGGATGGCGGCGGGTAGCCCCAGCACGTTCGAGCTGGCGGCCAAGCTCGGTGTGGGGGTCTTGTGCTTCGCCTTCACGCCGCCCCAGGTGCTCACGCCGCTCATCGCCAAGTACAAGGAGATGATCCAGGACTGCACCGATCCGGTCGGCGCCTACGTGAACGACAACGTGATGATCACCACCCAGATGCTCTGCATGGAAGACGGTGCTCGAGCCCGCAAGGCGTTTTTGGAGGCGGACTCGAACTACCACTTGAGCCTGGTGTTCCGGTACCTCGACACCTTCCCCAAGCCCAAGGGCATCCCCGAGTGGCCCGACACCATCCCGGCCGCCACCCCGGACCAGGTCGAGGCCATGATCGACAGCCGATCGGTGGCCATCGGCGATCCCGAGGAGGTGGCCCGCTCGGTGCAGACCTTCGTCGACACCGGCGCCGACCAGCTGGCCTTCGGGATGCTGTCCTCCTCTATGGAGCGCGATACCTGCCTCGAGGCGGTCGAGACGTTCGGCAAGCACGTCCTGCCCCAGTTCGACAAGGACCCGCTCCACTCCACCACCCGCCAGCGCCAAGAGCAGCTCGGCCGCGCCTGAGCCGGGTCCAGCGCGACCGGGGCGGGTAGAGATCGGGGAAGGCCCCGTCGCCTCGGTCTACGACACCGAGACGGCCAGGCCCACGATCGGCTTGTTCAAGGGCTTCCCGCCCATCGAGCCGTAGAACGTCGTTGTGCCGAAGGCGAAGATCCCCCCGTCGGAGGCCACCTCCCAGTAGCCGAACCCTGTGGGGGTCGCGGCCATCCCCACAACCGGCTTGTTCAGCGGCTTGCCGCCCATCGACCCGTAGAACTGCGCCGACCCGAAGGCGAAGATCCCCCCGTCGGAGGCCACCTCCGAGTAGCCGAACCCTGTCGGGGCAGCGGCGATCCCGACCACCGGGGCGTTGAGGGCCTTGCCGCCCATCGACCCGTAGAACTTCGCTGTGCCGAAGGCGAAGATCCCCCCGTCGGAGGCCACCTCCCAGTAGCCCTTGCCTGTGGGAGCGGCGGCGATCC
>JAJYWF010000095.1 GCA_021791635.1 Actinomycetes bacterium | reverse complement strand
CGGTGTGGAGCATGTCGTAGAAGCTGGCCGTCCCCCGGACCTCGGCCGGGGTCACGCCCACCAGCTCGGCGATCTCGGCCATGGCCTCGGGGCGCAGCCAGCCGTCCTGCTCTTGGGCCAGATGGCACACGGGCACCAGGGCCGAGCGGCGCTCGGGGTAGAGGGCCACGATCTCCTCGGCCCGGCGGCGGATCTCGGGATCGAGGTGGCTCACCGGTCGACCTCACCCATCACCGGGTCCACCGAGGACACCACGGCGACGGCGTCGGCGATGAGCCCGCCGCGCAGCAGCAGCGGCACGGTCTGGAGGTTCACGAAGCTGGGACCCCGGATGTGCATCCGGTAGGGCTTGGACGTCCCGTCGGAGACCAGCAGGCAGCCGAGCTCGCCGCGGGGGGACTCGATGGCCACGTACACCTCTCCCTCGGGAACCCTGAAGCCTTCGGTGAACACCTTGAAGTGGTGGATGAGGGCTTCCATGGACTCGTCGATCCGGGCCCGGGGCGGCGGGGTGACCTTGCGGTCCTGGACCCGGTAGTCCCCGGGGGGCATCCGCTCGGCCACCTGGCGGATGATGCGGATGGACTCGCGGATCTCGTTCAGACGTATCGAGTACCGGTCGAAGTTGTCCCCGTAGGTGCCCACGATCACGTCGAAGTCGAGCTGGTCGTAGGCCAGGTAGGGCATGGTCCGGCGCAGGTCCCAGGGCACACCGGTAGAGCGCAGGATCGGCCCGGTGGCCGAGAGGGCGAGAGCTTCCTCGGCGGACAGGTTGCCGATGCCCTCGGTGCGCTCCCGGAAGATGGGCTGGCCGGTGAGGAGCTCGTCGTACTCGTACGTGCGGGCCAGCACCGTCTCGCAGATGACCTCGACGTCGTCCTCCCAGCCGTCGGGGAGATCGGCCGCCACTCCCCCGGGGCGGATGTAGTTGTGGTTCATCCGCAGCCCGGTCGCCTTCTCGAAGAACGTGAGCACCATCTCCCGTTCGCGGAACCCGTAGATCATCATCGACGTGGATCCGAGGTCCATCCCGTTCGTGGCCATCCACATGAGGTGTGAGGACACCCGCTGGAGCTCGGACATGAGCATGCGGATCCACACCGCCCGCGGCGGCAGCTCGACATCGAGGAGGGCTTCGGTGGCCAGGGAGAACACCAGCTCGTTGTTGAGGGGCGACAGGTAGTCCATCCGGGTGACGTTCGTCGCCCCCTGGACGTAGGTGAGCTCCTCGCCGGTCTTCTCCATGCCGGTGTGCAGGTAGCCGATCACCGGCTTGGTCCGGAGCACCGTCTCGCCGTCCAGCTCCAGCATGAGCCTGAGCACCCCGTGGGTCGAGGGGTGCTGCGGGCCCATGTTGATGATCATCGTTTCGTCGTCCCGGCGCTCCACGTCGATGTCGCCGGGATCCAGCACGCCTCCCTCGGGCAGGCGCAGGACGGCCCCCAGCTCCCGGCGCAGCTCGGCCGGAGGGGTGGCCGGGCGCTCCAGGAGCTCCTGGGCCCCTTCGGAGGTCTCGGCCACCCGGGCAGCGGTGCGCACGCCTCCGGCCGGACCGTCGGCGGGGTCGGCGGGGTCGCCGGTCGTCCCGGCGACGAACAGGTCGTCGGTCATCGGGGCCCCGGGGCCTCCTTGAACTGGACCGGCACCCGGCCCACCCCGTAGTCCTTCCGCAGGGGGTGACCCTCCCAGTCCTCGGGCATCAGGATTCGCGTGAGGTCGGGATGGCCACGGAACACGATCCCCATGAGGTCGTAGGCCTCTCGTTCCATGGCATCGGCTCCGGGGTAGATGCCCACCACCGAGTCCACCACCGGGTCGCTCTCGGGCACCTGGACCCGGACCCGGACCCGGCGCTTCTGGGACAACGAGAGCAGGTTGACCACCACTTCGAAACGCTCGGGCTCGACGCCATCGGGCAGGTGGCGGCCGGGGTGAGTGAGGTAGTCCACGGCACACAGGTCGGCGCACAGCTCGAACCCGGCGTCCCGGTAGGCGGCGACTTGCGCGGCGTAGTGCTCCCGGTCCGGGAAGGCCACCTCGGCGGCGTGCCGGCCCGGTGCCGAGGGCACCTCGGGGAGCAGAGCGGTCATCGGGGCGTGGCCACCCGGACGGCGTCGGGCACCTCGGGCACCCATCCGGCGGTCTGCTCGGCCGCGGCGCTGCGGGGCGGGCGCCGGGTGATCTCGCCGGTGCGGATCTTCTCGTGGAGGGTCAAGATGGCGTGGAGCAGCGTCTCGGGTGACGGCGGGCAGCCCGGAGCGTAGACGTCCACCGGGACGATCTGGTCGACTCCCTGGACGATGGCGTAGTTGTTGAACATGCCGCCGGACGAGGCGCACACGCCCATGGAGATCACCCACTTGGGCTCCATCATCTGGTCGTAGACCTGGCGGAGCACCGGGGCCATCTTCTGGGACACTCGGCCGGCCACGATCATGAGGTCGGCCTGGCGCGGAGAGGCCCGGAACACCTCCATGCCCAGCCGGCTGATGTCGTAGTCGGCCGCTCCCACCGACATCATCTCGATGGCGCAGCAGGCCAGGCCGAAGGTGGCCGGCCAGACGCTGTTTCTTCGGGCCCACTTCACCAGGTCTTCGACCCGACCGGTGAGAAAATTGTGCTGGAGATCCTCGAGTCCCATGACGCCGCTCCCTTTCGCCCTTACGCCGCTCGGCCCGGGGCTGTGGGCTGGTGGCCGGGGGCTGTGGGCTGGGCCGACGGAGCCGGTTGGCCCGGCCGTCGGGGCCCACCTGGGCCTCCGGGGCCGTCGGGTGTGGTCCGGTCGGTGCGGCCGGTGCGGTCGTCTGCTCCCGGCGGTTCGGCGGTGATGCGGACGATGGTGGAGTCGGAGGTGCGGGGCGGCATCCCCTGGTGGAGCGTCCGGGCCGGTCCCCACGTGAGCGCACCGTGACTGACCAGGTACAAGAAGGCCACGAACACCACCACGGCGAACACCAGGACCTCCACCAGACCGAACGCCCCGAGCTGATGGAAGTCGACGGCCCAGGGGTACAAGAAGATGATCTCGATGTCGAAGATGATGAAGATCATCGCCACCAGGTAGAAGCGCACCGGGAAGCGCTGGGGGGGCTCGTGGTCGGGGATGATCCCGCACTCGTACGGGGCGGTCTTGGAAGAGGTGGGCTTCTTCCGGGGGGCGAGGAGTGTGGACGCGACGAAGGACACGGCGGCGAAGAGGGCGCCGAGCACGAGGAGCAGGAGGATCGGCAGGTACTGGTCCACGCGTGCACGGTTCTACCACGGTGCCCCCGGTCGAGGCACATCCGGGCGGGACCATCGGGGGCCGGGCAGGGGGACGGTCCGGGAGCGCGTTCGGGAGGCGGTCCGGGAGCGCGTTCGGGAGCCGGGCCGGGAGCCGGGCCGGCATCGCAGTGAGCGATCAGGACGTACTATCGGGGCGTGGCCCCGGGCGATCGCATCCACGATGTCGTGGTCGTCGGGGCCGGACCGGCGGGGGCTTCGTGCGCCTACTGGCTGGCCGAAGCCGGGTGGGACGTCGCCGTGGTGGAGAAGAAGCACTTCCCCCGAGAGAAGACCTGCGGGGACGGGCTCACTCCGCGGGCCGTCCGTCAGCTTGCCGACATGGGCCTCGAGGGCGCCCTGGCCGGTGCGCACCGCTACGTGGGGCTCCGATCCCTCGGCTTCGGGCAGGTGGTCGAGCTGGCCTGGCCCGAGCACCCGGTCTACCCCTCCTACGGCTACACCATCACGCGCCACGATCTCGACGGGCTTGTGGCCGGACGTGCAGCCAAGGCCGGAGCAAAGCTGTGGGAGGGCACCGAGGCGGTGGCACCGATCCTGGCCAACCCGGGTCCACCTCCCGCCGACCGGTCCAGTCGTGGGAATGGCGGCGTGGGGAGAGCGTCGGTGCTGCCGCCGTGCCTCGGAGTCACTGTACGCGACACGACGTCGGGAGCCACGCGAGCCGTCCGGGCCCGCTACGTGGTGGTGACCGACGGATCCAACTCGCGCCTCGGCCGCGCCCTCGGTACGGCCCGGCGGCGTGACTACCCACTGGGCATGGCCCTTCGTGGCTACTTCCGCTCACCGCGCCACGACGACCCCTTCATCGAGTCCCATCTGGACATCCGAGACCCCGGCGGGACGGTCGTCCCGGGTTACGGATGGATCTTCCCCATGGGGGACGGGAGGGTGAACGTCGGGGTGGGCCTCCTTTCCACCGCCCAGCGATGGAAAGGAGTCAACACGTCAGCCCTGATGGACACCTTCGTCTCGTGGGCGCCCAAGAGCTGGGAGCTCTCACCAGAGACCGCCTGCGGCCCGCCGACCGGAGGCAAGCTCCCGATGGGGCTGGCTGTAGGTCCTCGGGTCGGCCCCAACGTCGTGGTGGCCGGCGACGCCGGCGGGTCCATCAACCCATTCAACGGCGAGGGCATCGCCTACGGCTACGAGACCGGCCGTCTGGCCGCCGAGTCCGTGGGAGCCGCCCTGGCCGGCGGAGGTCCGGCATCTGTGCTCGCCTACGAGCAGCGCCTGGAGGACGAGTACGCCGACTACTACCGCGTCGGGCGGGCCTTCGTGCGACTCATCAGTCACCCCCAGGTCATGCGAGCGTGCGTCAGCGTCGGGATGCGCTCGGAGACGGTGATGGAAGGGCTGTTGCGGATCATGGCCAACCTCATGCGGCCTGACCATCGCGGACCATCTGAGATCGCCTACCGCACCATGGTCGCCGTGGCCGGCATCCTGCCCGATCCGGCCGAGCCCGACCATCCGCGCTGAGCCGAGCTGACACTTCCGACGCGCCGACGGCGACGCGCCGACGGGTTCTCGGGCGCGAGCTCAGGTGCTCACGGCAGTGTTCGCAGTGGCCACCCTGTGGCCCAGCGCCGAGGACAGGGAGAGGGACAGCAACGCGGGAAACACCGTTCCCAAGGCGAAGGTGTACATCGTCGTCTCGATGCGTCCCCCCCCGATCATCACGACGCCGAGCTGCACTGAGGTTGCCTGGGATGCACCTTGGACCGGAACCGTGACATCCACCCCAACCGTCGTCACCCCCGGGGTCGCAGGAAGCTTGAGCGTGGCGACGCTGGGGGCTCCGAATGTGACCTTTGTCGATCCGCCGCTTCCGGACTCCACCAGCAACTGCCCGACGAAGGTCCCGAAGCACCCGGGGAACTTGGGCATGGTGATCAAATCGACTCCGGCAGTCACCGGAGCGTCGGAAGAGAACACTGTGGTGGACGAACCGGCCTCCACGACGGTAGGGCCGGATGACGGCGCGGCGAACGCCGGTGAACTGGCCTTCCCGATCGGTGGCACGCTCCCAGATCCCAAGATGGATCCCGAGAAGTTGCTAATTCCCAGGCACAGCTCGAATGCGCGCTTAGCCTGGGATCCTGCACCCGAATTGCTCGATGTGCCGCTTGTGGGCGTCGTGTGTGCCTTCGCCTTGGAGTTGGAGCTTCCCGAGTTACTGAGGAAACCACTGAGCGGTCCTGTGGGCGAAGTGTCCACGGTCCACCCCGCCGGAAACTCACTCTGATGGAGGTTCACCTGGTCGGCGGTGCGAACGGCCAGCGCCGCCGGGCTGATGGCCGGAGACGATGTTCCACTTTCCAGCGTCAGCGGAATAGCGACGGCCGCCGCGACCACGACGACCAACACTGCGGCCACCAGGGCTCGCCTCGTACGCCACCACGGATGGTGGTGCCAGCTCGACACCACCCCCGCGGCTGGGACCAACGGGAGATAGCCGCCGTAGGGGGGCGGCGGTGGCCCGGCGGTGCCGAACCCCGAAGGAGGCACTGCCCCATACGGGGGTGGCGGTGGTGCCCATCCGGACTGCGCACCCGGCAATCCGGGCGGTGGCGGAGGTGGCGGTGGCAGTAGTGGTGACGTCGGTAACGGTTGCGCCGGCGGCGTCCCAGGTGCCCTGGGCAGCCCCCCGCCAGTCCACTGAGGCTGTGCTGGTGCGCTCTGCGGGGGCGGTGCGGACGGCGCTGCTCCCGGGATCAATGGCACGCCTGGGGGAGAGCGAAAGGGTGGGAGTGGGGGAGGTCCAGTCGGCTGCCTTGGCGCTTGGAATCCTCCGACACCGGGTGGTAGTGGGGTGGGTGGAGGTGGTGGTGGCAGGGGTGGGGGTGGCGGCATGCCGACACCGGGAGGAGGAGAAGCCGCCGTGAGTTCGGCGACGATGTTGTCGATTGCAGATGAAAGGTCATCGGGAAGCTGGCCGACAGGCACGAGCCACCGCACGGTGCGGCCGCGCACGGTCCCGCTGAGAACTCTCGCCTCTCCGCCTCCGGGAAGCACACCTGGCTCCCCACACCGAGCGCCTGAGATGTTGCTCCACGGGACCACTCGAAGCGAACCAGGGTCCGGACCGATGATTACCACCCCCGACGCATCGAGCCGGAGGCCGAGGCCAGCAACGGACGCCCCACCCGCAGCGCCAGCTTCCATCACCACGCCAGAGAATTCCGGAACGGCTCGATCTCGAGGGGCAGTGCCTGATGTGCTCATTCGTTCACCATTGCCGGGATCCACAGACTGTTGGGCCACGCCTCAGAAATTCATTCAACATGACCTCCAGTGGGACACCCTCGGTCTCCCGCGACCGACTGACCGTCCCAACCGTCGCGGCACGTCCGGCCAATCATATTTCGGGGGGCCATCACGTGCACTGTGGAGCGCCCGCAGTGCCGTCGTGCTCGCATGGCCAAGTCGACCTCTGGCAAGTGCTTTGCCGAAGACCGGCGCTGCTCAGTGCATGGGAGCCATTGCCACCACGGGAGCATTCAATGGAGCGTCGATCTGCTTGAAGGACTCGGCATCTCCGAAGTTGGACACCGTGCCGTTTGCCTCCGAGATCCAGTACCCTGTGCCGTTCACCGACGTCGCCATCCCGGTGATCGGTGAAGCCAGGGCCTGCCCACCCAGCGATCCGAAGTACTTTGCACCGCCGAAACTGAAGATCCCGCCGTCGGCAGCCACCATCCAGTACCCGTTGCCGCTCCTGGTGGCTGCAATACCGACGACGGGGGAGTTCAGGGGCTTCCCACCCATGGAGCCGTAGAACTTCGCATTTCCGAAGGCGAAGATCCCGCCGTCGGAAGCCACGAGCCAGTACCCGAGCCCTGTGGGCGTCGCCGCCATGCCCACCACTGGATCATTCAAGTGGTCGCTGCCAAGCGAGCCGAAGAACTGTGCGTTCCCGTAGGCGAATATCCCGCCGTCGGAAGCCACCAGCCAGTAGCCGAGCCCTGTGGGCGTCGCCGCCATGCCCACCACTGGCTTGTTCAGATGCTTGCTCCCCATCGATCCGTAGAACCGGGCGTCACCGAAGCTGAACACACCCCCGTCCGAAGCGACCGTCCAGTAGCCCTTGTTGTCGAGGGTGGACGTCATTCCAACCATCGGTTTGTTCAAGGGCTTGCCACCCATCGAGCCGTAGTAGCCCGCGTTGCCGAAGGCGAAGATCCCTCCGTCGGAAGCCACCATCCAGAATCCGCTGTGGGGCGTGACCGCGTTCGACGCGGTTGCCGAACCCGTTCCCACCGTGTTCGTTGCCGCTACTGAGAACGTATACGACGTGGCGTTGGTGAGACCGGTGACCAGCAATGAATCGAACGTTCCCGCGAGCGGCGACGTTGCCGTCCCTGGTACGGCAGCCACCACAACGGGATGTCCAGCCACGCCGTTGGCGTACGGGGTAATTACGAATGACTTCACTGTCGCACCATTGTTGTTCGGCGCCAGCCAGTACACCGTGGCCTGACCGTCTCCAGCGTTGGCTCCCACCGCTGGAGGCGCGAGCGGCAACCCTTCCGTCGTCACGGTCGGGGATGGCAACGATGCCGGGCCGAGTCCTGCGGCGTTTGCCGCACTAATAATGAACGAGAGTCCAAATTCGGTGGGAACCCCGGTCGCCGTGTAGGAGTCCGACGCACCCGGTGTCGGCGACAGGTTGCTTCCCGGTGCCCCCGCGTGCACGAAGGTACCTGGCTCCACGACGCCGTTCACGGTAAAGGTCACATAGAACGATGTGATCGGCGCACCGCCGTTGGGGGGCACCACCCACGACGCCGTGACCGTCTCGTTCCCGGCGTTGAGCACTGCGTCGGTAGGCGCCCCGGGAACCGTGAAGTAGGTGAAGGCTGTGGCCAAGGTGGCCGAGCCGCCCACGGGGGTGGTGACCTTCACCGACACCGTGCCCGCGGTGGCCGCCGGGGTG
>JAJYWF010000094.1 GCA_021791635.1 Actinomycetes bacterium | reverse complement strand
GGCCAGGGCGATGTACGGGTTGGCGTCGGCGCCGGGGATCCGGCTCTCCACCCGCCGGGACGGGCCGTGCCCCACCAGCCGGAACCCGCACGTGCGGTTGTCCTCCCCCCAGACGGCGGCGGTCGGCGCCCAGCTCCCGGCCACGTAGCGGCGGTAGGAGTTCGCCGTCGGTGCGAAGCACCAAGCCAGTTCCCGGGCGGCGTGGATCTGGCCGGCCACGAACCGCCGACCCATGTCGGAGAGGTGGCTCACGTCGTCGGCCCCGGCCATGAGCGGCTCGCCGGCCCGCCACAGGCTGGTGTGCAGGTGGCACGAAGAACCCACTTCGCCGGTCGTCCACTTTGCCATGAAGCTGGCCGCCCGTCCCTCCTGGGCGGCGATCTCCTTCACCCCGTTCTTGAAGACCAGGTGCCGGTCGGCGGTCTCGAGGGCCCCGGCGTAGGCGACGTTCACCTCGTGCTGGCCCCGGCCGGCCTCCCCCTTCGACGACTCCACCGGGATGCCGGCGGCGATCATCTCGTTGCGGATCCGCCGCAGCACGTACTCCTGCCGGGAGGTCTGGAGGAGCTGGTAGTCCTGGATGGTGGTCGAGTGGGGGTGCAGGTCACACCACCCCTGGGCCGCGGCCTCGTCGAAGGACTCCCAGAACAGGTAGAACTCGAGCTCGGTCGCGGCCTGGACGTCGAGCCCGCGCTCGGCCGCCCGCTCCACCTGGCGCTGCAGGATCCGGCGGGGGGACACCTCGACCGGCGCCCCGCCGGCGTCGTACAGATCGCACAGCACCAGCGCCGTGCCCTCCAGCCAGGGGAGGAGCCGGAAGGTGGACATGTCGGGCCGGGCGTTGAGGTCCCCGTAGCCGGTGTCCCAGCCGGTGGACCGGTAGCCGGGCATGGGGGTCATGTCCACGTCCACCCCGAGGAGGTAGTCGCACACGTCGATGCCGTGCTCGGCGGCGTGCGCCTCGAAGAAGGTCCCGGTCACGCGCTTGCCGACCGGCCGGCCCTGGGTGTCGGGGAAGGCCAGGATCACGGTGTCGGGCATGGTGCACTCTGTCTCGTGGCCGGCCCGCCGTCCAGCGATGGGCATACTTGGACCATGGCACCGCTGGTGGGGCTCACCACGTACTACCAGGAGACGGCGTGGGGGCCCTGGGCCCGCCGGGCCGCCGCCGTCCCGGCCACCTACGTCGAGCTGGTGGCCAGCTCGGGCGCCCACCCGGTGCTGCTCCCGCCCGCCGGGTCCGCCGAGGTCGTGGGCCGCCTCGACGCCCTGGTGCTGATCGGCGGGGGCGACGTCGACCCTGCGGCCTACGGCCGTCCGGCGCACCCGGCCACGTCCGGGGTGGACCCGGCCCGTGACGCCTGGGAGCTGGCCCTCCTGGCCGCCGCCCTCGACGCCGACCTCCCCCTGCTGGCCGTCTGCCGGGGGCACCAGCTCCTGAACGTGGCCCTCGGGGGGACCCTGGTCCAGCACCTCCCCGACGTCGTCGGCCACGACGGCCACCAGCCGGGCCCGGGGCGCTTCGCCCCTGTCGAGGTGGTGGCCGAGCCGGGGAGCCGGGTGGCCGAGGCACTGGGGCCCCGGCTCACCGTGGCGTGCTCGCACCACCAGGCCGTGGACACCCTGGGGGAGGGGCTGGCGGTGTCCGCCCGCTCGACCGACGGGGTGATCGAGGCGGTGGAGCTCACCGGGCGCCGGTTCGCCGTCGGGGTCCAGTGGCACCCCGAGGAGACGGGCGACCGTCGCCTGGTCGACGCTCTCGTGGAGGCCGTCCGCTCAGCGGCGGCGGGGCGGTAAGGTCGGGGCCATGGCGAAGAGTCGGGCTCGCAAGGTGGCGAAGCCGGTGGCGGCGGCGGTCGGGGTGCTCGGCACCATGGCCAGCATCTGGTGGTTCGCCCTGCGGCCCCGGCGCCAGGAGAAGCGCTGAGCGCTCAGAGGATGCCCAGCGACATGAGCTGGGCGGCGGCGTTCAGGTCCCCGTCGACGGCCAGTTTCTCGCTGATGAAGGCGTCGGCCCCCGACAGCTCGCCGTTGACGATCTTCACGAAGTCGTCGGCCCGGGCCCGGATGGTGGCGGCCACCGTGTCGCCCGGGTCGCGCTCTTCGATCTCGACGCCCTGAGCCGAGGCCATGAGCACCCAGGTGCCCCCTCCCTCGCCGGCCAGGGCGAAGGCCACGGACACCTCGATGCCCTTGTCGCCGGCGTCGCCGACCCGTGACGGGAGCACGTCACCGAAGAACTCCGCCGCGCTCTCGACATGGACGGCGGGGCGCACCGGACGGGAGCGCTCCCGGGCCAGGATGTCGGCCTCCATGGCTTCGATCGACTCGGCCAGGATGGCCACCATCTGGTCCACCGTGGCCCGGTCGATGCTGAGCGGAGGGGCCAGGCCCACCACCTCGATGCCCATCGCCCTGCAGTAGAGGCCCCGGGCCCAGGCTTCGTGCTCGACCCGCTCGCAGGCCTTATGGGGCTCGGCGAAGCCCTTCTTGGTGGCCTTGTCAGCCACCAGCTCGATGCCCACCATGAGGCCCATTCCCCGGACCTCGCCCACCGAGTCGTAGCGCTCGAGCTCCCGCATGCGCTCGAGCAGGTAGGCGCCGACGTCGCGGGCGTTCTCGACCAGCCGGTCCCGTTCGATGATGTCGAGGTTCGCCAGCGCCGCGGCGCAGCACACCGGGTGCCCCGAGTAGGTGAACCCGTGGCTGAGGGGCATCCGGTCGGGGAGGCCGGCGGCGATGGTGGACCAGACCTCCTCGGACACGACCGAGGCGCCGAGGGGCAGGTACCCGCTGGTGATGCCCTTGGCCAGGGTCACGATGTCGGGCCGGACCTCGAACTGCTCGGACCCGAACATCGTGCCGGTGCGGCCGAACCCGCAGACCACCTCGTCGGCGATGAACAGGATCCCGTAGCGGTCGCAGATCTCCCGGATCCGGGTGAAGTACCCCGGTGGTGGCGGGATGATGCCGCCGGCGCCGATGACCGGTTCGGCGATGAAGGCGGCCACGGTCTCGGGCCCTTGGGCCTCGACGTACTCGGCCAGCGAGTCGGCGCAGGCCAGGCCGCACTCGGGGAAGGTCTTCCCCAGCTCGCAGCGGTAGCAGTACGGCGCCGGGATGTGGGCGAAGCCGGGCGCTTCGGGGCCGAAGTTCCAGTGCATCGGCATGATCCCGGTGGCCGACATGGTGGCGATGGTGAGGCCGTGGTAGCCGTGGTTGCGGGCCACGATGGTCTTCTTGCGGTCCTCGCCCTTCAGGGCCCAGTACATGCGGACCAGCTTGAAGTTGGTCTCGTTGGCCTCCGACCCCCCCGAGGAGAACATGACGTGGGACAGGTCCCATGTCGCCGGGAACATCCCGGTCACCCGCTCGGCCAGCTCGATGGCCACCGGGTGGGACTGGCCGTGGAAGGTGGTGGCGTACTCGAGCACCGCCATCTGCTCGGCCACCGCCCGGGCGATCTCGGGCCGGCCGTGGCCGACGTTCACGCACCACAGCCCGGCGAAGCCGTCGATCAGGCGCCGCCCCTGGTCGTCGGTGATCCACCACCCGTCGCCCTCGGTCACGATCCTCGGTCCGGTGGCCGCCATGTCCTTCGGCGCCGTGACCGGGTGGATCAGGTGGGCAGTGTCGCGGTCGGCCAGTGACGTCATCTCACTCCTTGGTGTACCCGTGTCCGGAGGGACTCGATGAAGTGCTCCACCACGGCCACCGTCGGTCCCCGTTCGCCGGTGGTGAGGACGTGGATCGTGGCCTCGGCCCAGGCGCCCAGCAGCACGTGGGCCAAGGCGTCGGGGTCGAGGGTCACGATCTCACCGCGGGCCATCGCCGCCGCCAGCGTCCCCCTGACCAGTCCGGCGGCGTCGCGCTGGTCCTGGCGCCCCCCCTCGTCCAGCTCGGGGATGGTCCACGCGTCGCGCAGGAAGAACTTGGCCCGCCCCAGCGAGCCCAGCTCGTCCAAGTAGACCTGGAAGGCCCGGCGCATGTTGGTCACGGCGTCGCCTTCGGGGTCGAGCGCCGCCAGGGCCAGGGCGGTCAATCGGTCGTAGAGGGCGTGCTGGAGGTCCCGGCCGAGGTCGTGCTTGTCGGCGAACCAGTAGTAGACGGCGCCCTTGGTCACCCCGGCGGCCTCGGCGATCTCGTCGATCGACACCGCGGCGTAGCCCCGGTCGCTGAACTCGGCCAGGGCGGCGTCGAGGATGCGCTCGCGGGTCTCCATCCCCCGGGGCTGGCGCCGGGCCACCTCAGGTGGCCGCCTTCTTCGAGGCGACGAAGGCGGCCGCTCCGGCCAGGAAGCCCGGCACGTCGCCGGCCTTGCCTTTGGCCAGGTCGGCGAAGAAGCCCGGCACGTAGACCTGGACGGCGTCTTCGGCCAGGGCGGAGAACACGCCGTCGACCAGCTCGGCGACCGGGACCGGCGTCACGGCGTCCACCACCGGGTCGTTGCCGGGCTGGGTGATGAGCTCGGTGTCGATCAGGCCGGGGTAGACGACGAGGACCTTCACACCGGTGCCCCAGAGGTCGATGGCCATGGCCTCACTGAAGGCGGTGAGCGCCGCCTTCGAGGCGTCGTAGGCCGCCTCCCCGGGCGAGCTCAGGGTGGCGGCGACCGAGGAGACGTTCACCACCCGTCCGCTGCCCCGCTCGAGCATGTGGGGCAGGAGGGCGAGGGTCAGGCGGACCGGGCTCAGGAAATTGATGTCCATGACCGACGCCACGGTGGCCGGGTCCAGCTTGGTGACGTGGCGCCTCAGGGGAATGCCGGCGTTGTTCACCACGACGTCCACCCGGCCCAGCTCGTCGAGCGCCGTCGCCGCCAGCTCGTCCACCGCCGCCGGGTCCGCGAGGTCCGCCACCCAGCGCATCGAGCCCGGGGAGTGGGCCCGGCACCGCTCGAGCACCTGGTCCAGCCGGTCCCGGCGCCGGGCGCAGATGCCCACGACCGCCCCTCGCCGGGCGAACTCCTCGGCCAGGCCGGCGCCGATGCCCGACGACGCCCCGGTGACCAGCACCCGCTGTGTGGCGAACGATCCCCCCGCTTCCATACTCTCCGTATGATAACCCGACGGCGAGCACGGCGCGCCGCACCAGCCCGCCACCCGTGCGTGCCATTGACATCCCTCCCAAGTGAGGTCACCCTGGTTCGGAAGGGGAGCACTATGACGACCGTAGACCGAGGAATTCGCAAGGCATTGCCGCGGTGGGTGAAGTACTCCGCCCTCGGCTTGGCGGCGGCGGGCTTGCTCTCCCTTGGCGGTGGGCTGGCGTCGGCGGCACCCGTCGTGACGCACGCCGCCGCGGGGACTGGCATGACACAGTGGGTGCAGTCCATGGACGCGAAGACCACTTCGTACACGCCTGCCCAGGCGAACGCCATATACGACAATCGAGTACGCCTCGCGACCTGCATGCGAGACAAGGGGTTCACCACATTCCCAGAGGCTCCGGGACGGACAGCCTCCAATCCGGACGCGCTGCCCACCTGGCAGTTGTCGGGAGTAGCGGGCAGCAGTTCGGTCACAGTGCAAGCACGGCACGTCGCAATGAATGAATGCTCGACCGGGAACACACCGGTGCCGGCCACATAGCGCAGGTGAGCTCCGCCGTTCGGTGCACGCCCCGGTCAGGATGACCGGTTGAAATCACCCAACGTCTAGCCTGACGCAATGGCGTTCGAAGGGCAGTCGGGCCTGCCACCGGTGACGAGGGTCATCGTCGCCTCGGGTGTTGTCGCCACCGTGGTGCCGGCCGCGGCCGCCACGCCGGCACCGGTGTACCAGCTCTCTCTCGGCGACTCCCTGGCCGCCGGGACCGGTGCCTCGACTCCGGCCGACTCCTACGTCAACCTGGTTGCCTCCCACGAGGAGTCCCGCTTCCCCGGCCTTGAGGTGAAGAACCGGGCTTGCGGGGGCGCCACCACCAATTCCATGATCGACGCCGCCGACCCGGCCAATGCCCACTTCCCGAATTTCCCGACCGGCACGCCGCTCGGGGCGGCGGAGACATTCCTTCGGTCCAACCCGGGGCGGGTTCCCTACGTCACCATCGACATCGGCGGGAACAACGTCGACGGGTGTCTCACGTCCGGCACGGTGAGCGCGAGCTGTGTGGCCCACGGGTTGGCCCTGGTGAGCAGCCAGCTGCCCCAGATCGTGGCCGGACTGGAGCAGGCGGCGCCCGCGGTTCCGATCTTCGGGATGGACTACTACGACCCGTTCCTCGCCGACACCGGTGGGCCCGCCCTTGCTCGGGCGTCGGCCACACTCGTGTTCGAGCTGAACAGCCTGCTCACCCAGGTCTACGGCGCCAACGGAGCCGTGCCGGTGGACGTGCAGGGGCCGTTCGCCTTCGGCCACGCTGTGTTCGACGGCTCGCTCATCGGGGCCTCGGGGTCCAGTCCTATCGTCGCCGTGGAGGGATAGAGATGCCGTTCACCACCACGAACCCGGCCACCGGATCAGTGGAGCAGACCTACGCCGGGCACCGCGCCGGCGAGGTCGACGCCCGCCTGGACCGGGCCGCCGCCGCGTACCGCCGGTTCCGCCGGACCACGTTCGCCGAGCGGGCCCGGCTCATGACCGGAGCGGCCGAGCTGCTCGAAGGCGAGCTCCCGGTGACCGCACGGATGGTCACCGCCGAGATGGGCAAGCCCTTCGCCCAGGCCAAGGGCGAGGTGGCGAAGTGCGCACTCGCCCTGCGCTGGTTCGCCGAGCACGCCGAGCGGCTCCTGGCCGACGAGGAGGTCACCGCCCGCAGCTTCGTCCGCTACGAGCCGATCGGCCCGGTGCTGGCGGTGATGCCGTGGAACTTCCCTCTCTGGCAGGTGGTCCGCTTCGCCGCCCCGGCCCTCATGCTGGGCAACGTCGGCGTGCTGAAGCACGCGTCGAACGTGCCCCAGACCGCCCTCTACCTGGAGGACCTCTTCCGGAGGGCCGGCTACCCCGAAGGGGTGTTCACCACCCTCCTCGTCGGTTCGGCCGAAGTGGCCGGGATCGTCGCCGACGACCGGGTGGCCGCCGTCACCCTCACCGGCAGCGAGGCGGCCGGGCGCTCAGTGGCGGCCGCGGCCGGTGAGGCCCTGAAGAAGTGCGTGCTGGAGCTCGGGGGCTCGGACCCCTTCGTCGTGCTGGCCTCGGCCGATCTGGACGAGGCGGTCCCCACCGCCGTCCAGGCCCGCTGCCAGAACAACGGCCAGTCGTGCATCGCCGCCAAGCGGTTCGTGGTCGAGGCCCCGGTGCTCGAGGAGTTCACCGACCGGTTCACCGAGGCCATGGCTGCCCAGACCGTGGGCGATCCGCTGGACCCGGCCACCGACGTCGGCCCGCTGGTCTCGGAGTCCCAGCGCCGGGAGATCGCCGCCCAGGTCGACGACGCCCGGGATCGGGGGGCCACCGTGCGGTGCGGCGGCCAGGTGCCCGACGGGCCGGGGTGGTACTACCCGCCCACGGTGCTCACCGGGGTGGCCCCGGGGATGCGGGCCTACGAGGAAGAGGTGTTCGGACCGGTGGCCGTGGTGGAAGCGGCTGACGATCTGGACCACGCCCTGGCCCTGGCCAACCGGACGTCGTTCGGCCTGGGGTCGAGCGTGTGGACCACCGACGAGGCGGTGCAGCGCCGGTGCGTGGCCGAGCTGGAGGCCGGGCAGGTGTTCGTGAACGCCATGGTGGCGTCCGCCCCCGAGCTGCCCTTCGGCGGCATCAAGCGATCGGGCTTCGGCCGGGAGCTGTCGGGGCTCGGCCTGCGGGAGTTCGCCAACGCCAAGTCCGTACGGCTGGCGTGATCTACCTGGACCACGCCGCCACCACGCCGCTGCGCCCCGAAGTGGCGGCGGCCATGGCCCCTTTCGGGGCCGACCGGTTCGGGAACCCCTCGGGCGGGCACCGCCTGGCCCGCGACGCCCGCCGGGCGCTGGAGGAGGCCCGTGACGCGGTGGCCGCCCACCTGGGCGCCGACCCGGCCGGTGTCATCTTCACCGGCGGGGGGACCGAGGCCGACAACCTGGCCGTCTTCGGCGTGGCCCGGGGCGCGCCGGTGGTGGTGTGCTCGGCCATCGAGCACCCGGCGGTGCGCGAGGCGTGCCGGGCCGCGGCCGACCGGACCTGTGAGGTCCCGGTGGACCCCGGCGGGGTGCTGGACCTCGACGCCCTCGACGCCGTCTTGGATGAGCATCCCGACGTGGCGCTGGTGTCGGTCATGGCCGCCAACCACGAGGTGGGCACGGTCCAGCCGGTGTCCGGGGTGGTCGAGGTGGTCCGTCGCCGGGCGCCCGGCGCCGTGGTCCACTCCGACGCCGTC
>JAJYWF010000093.1 GCA_021791635.1 Actinomycetes bacterium | reverse complement strand
ATTCGGGCCGGGGAAGGCCTCCTCGAAGAGCTGATGGCCGGTTCCGAGGACGTGAGAGCCGCTGCTCAGGCGGTCGAGCACATCGAGGGTGTCATCGTGGCATCAGGAGTGCGCCGAGGCATCGTGCGCTGGCCGCAGCCGAGGGTTTCCGATCGAGCCACTTGACGCGTCCTGTAGAATGTGGGTACACCGTCTGTGTGCCCGTCAGGGAGCAGGTGGGTCATCGGATATCTCATTATCGCGCCGGAGCTGATCGCTCGGGAGCGGTACATCGACTGCGAAAGGCTCGGGACACCTTGGCGAAGGAACGGATCGAGCGCGACGACGAGGATCTCGTCCGGCTCTACCTCACGGACATCGGCCAGTACCCGTTGCTCACCAAGGACGACGAGGTCCGCCTGGCCCAAGCGATCGAGGCCGGCCGGGAGGCCGAGGAGACCCTCGGGAACCCGCCCAAGGGATTGACCCCGGCCAAGAAGCGAGAGTTGCGCCGGACGGCGATCAGCGGTGAGCGGGCGCAGCAGACGTTCGTCCAGTCCAACCTCCGTCTCGTCGTGTCGATCGCCAAGAAGTACCAGGCGTCGGGCCTCCCCCTTCTCGACCTCATCCAGGAGGGCAACCTGGGCCTCATGCACGCGGTCGAGAAGTTCGACTGGCGCAAGGGGTTCAAGTTCTCGACCTACGCCACGTGGTGGATCCGCCAGGCCATCACCCGCGGCATCGCCAACACCGGGCGAACGATCAGGCTCCCGGTCCACGCCGGTGACACCCTGGCGCGCGTTCAGAAGGCGCAGGCCCGGCTCGAGCTCAAATTCGGCCGGCCGGCGACCTTGGTCGAGCTGGGCATCGAAGTCGAGATGCCCGAGGACAAGCTGGTCGAGGCGTTGCGCTTCCGGGCCGAGCCCCTCTCGCTCTCCGAGCCCCTGCGCGAGGACGGGGACGCCGAACTGGGGGACGTGGTCGAGGACCGGTCGGCCGAGTCCCCGTTCGAGGTGGCAGCGGTGTCCCTGCTGCCTGAAGAGATCGGTCGTCTCCTCTCACCCCTCGACGAGCGTGAACGGGAGATCCTCCGCCTGCGCTTCGGCCTGGACCGCGGCGAGCCCAGGACGCTCGAGGAGGTAGGAGAGCACTTCAACCTCACCCGGGAGCGGATACGCCAGATCGAGGCCCGCGCCATGTCGAAGCTGCGCCACCCCTCCTCCGACACCGGCGCTCGTGACCTTCTGACCGTCTGATCCATTCCGTCGAGAGGGCACCGGCAGCTCGGACCCGTTCAGGCCCGGATGCGTCGACCGGCTCTCGGCGGTAGCATCGCCTCCATGAAGAAGCTGATCATCATCGCCGTGCTCATCACCCTGGGAGTTGTCGCCGCCAAGCGGTTGCGCACCACCTGACACCGCCCGGCCACGATAGGACCGCTCCCGTCGCAGGGCGACCGGATCCCGCCCGGGTCACCACGTCCCGGTGACGGGCGGGCTGATCACAGGTCGGTGCGGACAACGGCGCCCACCGGTGCACGGCGCCCGGTGCTCCGGCCCTGGCGTCCCTGGACCTTGGGTGCCAGGCGCGAACGCCGTCCCCGCCAGACCACCAGGGCCGCCGTCGCCGTGGCGACGGCCAGCGCGGTCGTGAGCACTGACGTCCGCACCGCGGTCCGGTCCCGGACCCGCACCGGGTTGGTGAACTCACGGACCTCCCATCCCCGTTCCCGGGCGACCCGCGCCAGGGCCCGATCCGGGTTCACCGCTACCGGGTGGCCCACCGCTTCGAGCATCGGCACGTCGGTGACTGAATCCGAGTACGCGGTGGAGATCGCCAGGTCGATCCGCTCCCCCTCGGCCAAGCGCCGGACCGCGGCCGCTTTGGCCGGTCCGTAGGCGTAGTAGGCCATTCGCCCCGTGTAGCGACCTTCTCCGTCCACCTCGGCGACGGACGCCACGGCCCCGTCCACCCCCAGTAGGTCGGCCAGTGGCCGGACGATCTCCTCGGGTGCCGCCGAGACCAGGTACACCAAGTCACCCGCTTCGTGGTGTCGCTCCATGAGGTCCAGGGCTTCGCGGTAGATGATTGGCTCGATGGTCTCCAAGAGGGTCTCCCGGACGATCTCGGCCACGCGGTCTCGTTCCCACCCCTTGGTGAGTAGGAGCAAGCTCTCGCGTATTCGCTCCAGCTTCTGCTCGCTGGCGCCGAACTGCAGGTACACGAGTTGCCCGACGACAGCCCGGGCAACGGTTCTGCGGCTGATGAGCCCGCCTCGACGGAACGGCCGGCCGAAAGCCGCGATGGACGCCTTGGCGATGACCGTCTTGTCCAGGTCGAAGAACGCAGCCCTCACACCTTCAATGGTACGAGGCCGGGCACCTTGAAGTGGCGCACCGATCAGCGGTCGATGAACAGACCTTGTACCGAGGCTTCGGCGTCGGCGGTGACGAGGGTCAGCACTTCGTCCCCCACTTGCAAGACAGTGTCTCCCCGGGGCACTACGAGACGGTCGTCGCGCACGACGGCGACCACCGTGGCGTCCCGAGGGAAGTCGATGTCGGCGATGGCCATCCCCGCTGCCGGTGAGTCGTCGGCCAGGGTCACTTCGACCAAGTGGGCCGCCCCACCTTGGAACTGGAGGAGGCGAACGAGCGAGCCAACCGAGACGGCCTCTTCCACCAGGGCCGTGAGGAGCTGAGGGGTCGAGACCGACACGTCGACTCCCCAGCTCTCGTTGAACAACCACTGGTTCTTGGGATGGTTCACCCGGGCTACCACCCGAGGCACAGCGAACTCCTGCTTGGCCAGGAGGGAGATCACCAGGTTGTCCTCGTCGTCCCCGGTGGCGGCGACCACCACGTCGACGCTGGCCATCCCCGCCGCGTCGAGGGACGAAACTTCGCAGGCGTCGGCCGCCACCCACGTGACCCCCAGCTCCTGGCGACGGCGCTCAACCAGCTCGGGGTCCTGCTCGAACACGAGCACATCGTGGCCGCTCAGGTGCAGGTCACGGGCGATCGCCGTTCCCACGCTTCCGCCACCGGCGATAGCCACCTTCATCCTTGCCCACCGCTTTCGGCGCTCGCCCGGCCTTCGGCCGGACTCGTATCGTGGGTCGACGAGGTGGTCCCCATCTTCACCTCGAACTCGACGAGCGCGTCCTTCATGACCGCTACGTGGAGCCGATCCCCCTCCTGGCCGACCAGCTCGCAGGCGTCCAGCCTCGGAAGGCCGGCCCGGGTGACGCCGACCAGTCGGATGCGGCCCGGGTCCTCGATCTCGACCAGCTTCCGGCCGGCCCACTCATCGGGCATGACCCGATCGATGAGGACGAGCCGGCCCGAGGCGTCCGCCCACTCCCCGGCAATGGTCTCGGGCAGGAGCCGGCGGCGTACCTGGTCGATGGTCCAGGTGACGGTGGCCACGGTGGGGATCCCGAGCCGCTGATAGATCTCCGCCCGGCGGGGATCGTAGATGCGGGCCACGACGCGGGGGATGTGGTAGGTCTCACGGGCGATCCGGACGGTGAGGATGTTGGTGTTGTCGCCGCTGGTCACCGCCGCCAGGGCGTCGGCCCCGATGGCGCCGGCCCGCTCGAGGTCGTCACGGTCGAACCCCGATCCGACCACCCGCATGCCTGGCCAGTCGTCCGCCAGTCGCCGGAAGGCCCGGGCCGTGCGGTCGATCACGGCGACGTCGTGCCCTTCTTCGGACAGGGCCGACGCCAGCCCCGAGCCGACTCGGCCGCATCCCACCACGACGACGTGCATCCCGACAGTGCAACACGCCCCGCCTCCTCCTGTAAAGCCTCCTGGGAGGCGCTTCGGGCTGGGGGGGAGCCCGGGGTCGGCCCGGGGTCGTACGTCGGGGACCGGAGATGGGCTCTACTCTTGGGCGGTGGATCCCCACGAGCGCGGCGCACAGCCACAGAGCGATCCCGCACGGAGCGATCTCGACGGCGGTGCGGCGAGCGAAACGAGCGACGGGACGAGCGAACCGAGCGACGGGGCGAGCGACGCTCGAGCCCCCGGCGGCACCGGTCCGGGGGAAGCTCTCCACCCAGCCCGGGGGGGCCGGCGCCCACCTCCTCCACCGCCGCGTCCCACGGCTCTGCCGTCAGGAATGGCGGCCCAGTTCCCCGAGACGTTCCGGTACCGACTGAAGAACCGCCTCCTTGGCCCCCCGATCGTCACCGAGCAGCTCAGCTCCGAGCGCCTCGGACGACCCACGGCCCTCGGCGTGTTGTCTCCCGACTGCATCTCGTCATCGGCCTACGGCACCGAGGAGATGCTGACCCAGCTCGTCCCCTACGTGGGTCTGGCCGCATTCACCCTGGTGGTCCCGATCACGCTGGCCATCATCGGAGTGCTGTTCTTCGTGACCCTCTCCTACCTCGAGGTGATCCAGCTCTACACCAAGGCCGGCGGGTCCTACGTCGTGGCCCGCGACAACTTCGGCCCCAAAGTCGCTCAGGTGGCCGCCGTGGCGCTGCTGATCGACTACACGGTCACCGTGGCCGTCCAGACTTCGGCCGGGACCGCAGCACTCACCAGCGCGCTGCCATCGCTCCTGTCCTACACCGTGCCGATCACCGTCGGAGTGGTCCTCGTGCTCCTCTACGGGAACCTCCGGGGCATCCGGGAGGCGGGGAAGTACTTCGCCTTCCCCACCTACTTCTTCATATTCAGCCTCGGCGCCGTCATCATCGTCGGTTACATCAAGGCCGGGCTCGGCGACCTCCACGCCGAACCGCTCCCTCCGGCGGCGAAGCTGTTCGGTCAGCACATCGGGACTCCGGGAGGCGGTCTGCTCATGGGGCTGGCCTTCATCACGCTGCTGCGATCATTCGCCAACGGAGGATCGTCGCTCACCGGACTGGAAGCCATCTCGAACGGTGTGAGCAGCTTCCGAAGGCCTGAGGCCCGCAACGCCCGGATCACCTTGGTGACCATGAGCTCGGTGCTCGCATTCTTGGTCTTGGGTGTGACCCTGCTGGCCCGCTGGACGCACGCTGTTCCCTACGCCGCCGGATCGCCGACGGTGGTGGCCCAGGAAGTCCGGGACGTGCTCGGAACTGGAGCGATAGGGCACGTCTTGTTCTACGTGGTCCAGCTGGCCACGATGCTCATCCTCTACACCGGAGGGAACACCAGCTTCAACGGTTTCCCGTTCCTTGCCAGCTTCGTGGCCGAGGACTCCTTCCTCCCCCGCCAACTCACCCGCCGGGGCCACAGGCTGGCCTTCTCCAATGGGATCATCGTCCTCGCTGTCGTCGCCGTGACCTTGATCCTGGTGTTCGGCGCCAAAGTCGACGCCCTGGTGGCCCTCTACGCCATCGGCGTCTTCACCGGCTTCGCCATGGCCGGCTCAGGAATGGTGAAGCACCACCTCCGAGAGCGCGGACCCCACTGGCGTCGGAGCGTGGCGGTGAACGGATTCGCCGCCGTACTCACGGCCAGCGTCGTGCTCATCTTCGCCGTGGCCAAATTCACCGAAGGGGCCTGGGTCGTGGTACTCGTCGGTCCGCTCATGTACTGGGGGCTCCTCCGCCTCCACCACGAATACCAAGAGGAGGCCGAACAGCTCGAGGTCGGCGCGCTGCGCGCGTCTGAAGGCCCGATCCTCCGCCGGCACGTGGTCGTCGTCCTGGTGGATCGCCTGGACATGGCCGCCGCTCGAGCCATCCGCTACGCCCGGACGCTCACCCCCGACGACCTTCGAGCCGTCCACTTCGACATCGACAGCGCGGTGGCTCGAGAGCTCGAGGAGGAATGGGGACGGCTCGGGCTCTCGCGGCTCCCCCTGGACATCGTCGAGTGCCCGGATCGTCGCTTGGCCCGGGCTGCCATCGAGCTGGTGGCCGATGCCGTGGCCGACGGGAACACCGAGTGCACCGTCCTGTTGCCCCGCCGGAGCTTCGGGACCGGTTGGCGACGCTTCCTCCACGACCGGACGGCGGACCGCATCGCCACCGTCCTGGGCCAGGTGCCCCACGTGAGCGCCACTATCGTCCCCTACGATCTCCACGGGCGCTGGGCCGATCGTGGAGCCCAGTACCGGCGTGCGGTCCAGGACGCCGGGGCGCCGGAGGTCCCCGGCGACCTCGACCCCGACGACCTCCGGACCCATCCCGTCGACGGCGGGAGGGGCGACCTGGGAGCACCCGAGCCGGGGGGCCGAGGAGCCCTGTCCCCCGGGACCGGGGGGACGGGGCCTCGAGCCGGAGACTCAGAGATCGGCGACCCTGGCCGGGTGGGTGGGGGCGAGGCCGTGGCGGCGGCCGACGCCTCACCTCGCAGCGGCCGGGGAGTGCGCCGGGACCGGGTCCGGGACGCCTCGACCTCGTCGGTGGACCGGGCCCTGGCGCTGCGGGCCGTCGGGACGAAGCAGATCGCCGACGTCCAGTTCCGTGATCGCGTCCGGGTGGCCGGCCGGGTGCGCTCGGTACGGGTCCAGCCCCGGGCCGGGACCTCGAACCTCGAGTGCGTCCTGAACGACGGCACCGGCAGCATCATGCTCGTATTCCAGGGCCGGCCCCGGATCCCGGGCATCGAGCCCGGAGCCCGCCTGGTAGCCGAAGGAATGGTGGGCTCTTGGGGGCAGCGGATGGCCATGCTGAACCCGGACTACGAGCTCGTCGCCGGGGTCGAGGGGGTGCCGCCGGGCGGTCGATCCTGAGCCCGGAGGGCCCCTCCGTCCCCCACCGACGCCCCTGCCCGAAACGCTTCCTTGCCACCGGGTCCCTCCAGTCGCTATCGTCCCCACGACCTCGACGGGTTGGCGGGCGCTGGCGCGCCCGACGCCCAGGGGGTTACTTGGTCGACACAGGCACCAGCCCAATGGCGATCCCGGGCACGCAAGGCTGCACTTGCCCGAGGAACTGTAAGCGCGTACCGGGTAGCACAGCGGCCGAGACAACGAGGAGCAGAAGTGCGAGCTGACCAGAAAGGAACGACCCCGGCATGATGCACGCCCTAGTCGCTGAAGGGGGCTACCAGGCTTTCCACCTGAACACGGCGGACTGGACGTGGCTCCTGGTCGCGCTGGCAGCCGGTGTGGTGGGCATCGGCACCGGACTGATCCTCATGCGCGGAGTCTTGGCTGCCGACACCGGCACGGCCAAGATGCGCGACATCGCCAAGGCGATCCAGGAGGGGGCGGAGGCCTTCTTGAAGCGCCAGTTCCGGGCTATCGCCCTCATCGTGGTGCCTCTGGCCATCCTCATCTTCTTCACCGCCACCCAGGTGACCCGTCCGAACGGGTCTGTTGCCCTCAACTTCGTCCACGCCGGGATCTACCGGGTCATCTGCTTTCTCTTCGGTGCGACGTTCTCGGGACTGACCGGCTTCATCGGCATGAGCATCGCCGTGCGCGGCAACGTCCGCACGGCTGCTGCCGCAGCGAAGGGTGGGAAGATGGCAGGAGCCCTCCGGGTGGCCTTCCGCACCGGGGCGGTCACCGGCATGCTCTGCGTCGGGCTGGGGCTCCTCGGGGCGACGGCGATCGTCATGATCTTCCAGAACAGCGCTACCGCGGTGCTCATCGGCTTCGCCTTCGGGGCCTCCTTGCTTGCCCTGTTCATGCGGGTCGGCGGGGGGATCTTCACCAAGGCCGCCGACGTGGGTGCCGACCTGGTGGGGAAAGTGGAAGCGGGGATCCCCGAAGACGACCCGAGAAATGCCGCCACCATCGCCGACAACGTCGGAGACAACGTAGGTGACTGCGCCGGTATGGCCGCCGACCTGTTCGAGTCGTACGAGATCACCATCATCTCGTCGCTGATCCTGGGTTACTCAGCCTTCCGAAGCCTCCCCGGGCACATCCACAACCCCACCCCCGCGGTGATCTATCCGCTGATCGTGCCGGCCATGGGCATCTTTGCCTCGGTCATCGGCGTGTACGCCGTCCGAGCCAGGGCCAAGGACCGCAACGCCATGGCCCCGATCAACCGCGGCTTCTGGCTCTCGGCCCTGCTCACCGTGATCGGTGCGTTCTTCGTCGCCCAGTACTACGTCCACGACCTCAAGGTCTTCTGGGCCGTGCTCACCGGCGTGATCCTGGCTCTGGTAGCCAGCCAGATCACCGAGCAGTTCACCTCGACCGAACGGGGACCGGTGCGCGAAATTGCCGAATCAGCCCGGACCGGACCGGCTACCACCGTCCTATCGGGGTTCGCTGCCGGCCTGGAGTCGTCGGTGTGGGCCATCATCGCCATCGCCATCGCCATCGGTGTGGCGGTCGGTCTCGGCGGCGGGAACATCGAGCTGTCGTTCTACCTCGTGGCCCTGATCGGCATCGGTCTGCTCGCCACCACGGGGATGGTGGTGTCAGAGGACAGCTTCGGCCCGGTGTCGGACAACGCCGCGGGCGTGGCGGAGATGTCCGGGGAATTCACCGGCGAGGCGGAGCGCATCATGGTCAGCCTCGAC
>JAJYWF010000092.1 GCA_021791635.1 Actinomycetes bacterium | reverse complement strand
CAATCTCTGGCTGCCCTGCGCAATATCTCTGCCATATACCCTGCAGCCAGTATGCTTCTCTCCCGTACCCTCCCAAAAAAGCCTAGCTCCCTACGGCGCAGTGCTGCCCTGGCCCTGCGTATATCCATGGAGATGTCAACGCCACCTTCGTTAGCGATCTCTTCTGCGGATCTTATGCAATCGTGCGCCTCATTTATGCCGCAGCGTTCCAGGGCCGCAACTCCAAGGAAGCTCTGCGCAGCGTTCTCATAATCCTCAAATTCTCCAGTCCCAATGGCCATCAGGTATGCCTGCCTTGCGCTTTCCATGTCTGCAAGGACCTGCGCGCGGCCATTTATGTGCCTGTCCCTCCTCGCGCTCTTAAAGCTCCTGCTGCGTGCAAGGCGGCTCCATTCACTCCCAACGCCCCTATGCATCCTGTCAACCTCAAACCCAAGTGCAACGTCATCACGTGCCATGTGCCTCATAGAGAGGGCAAAGGCACTGTCCATAGCCCTTACTCTGGCAGACAGGGTCTCTTCAAAATCTGTTGATCTAGTCTCGATTGCAAGCTTATGTGCCCTGACAAGGCTATATGCTCCAAGGGCGCTGTTCCTGCCTGCCATATCTGCTATTGACATGTGCTGATACATGATCTGTATAAGTTCCAGCCTCCTTTCATCCGGATCCTGCATTTCCCAAGCGTCCTTTTCTCTACTCTCGGCGATTGCAATGTTTGCACAAATCACCCTTTCTCTCCCTGCCAGGTTACTGTTTCTCTTTCGTATTATTCCCATGCATCTCAGTCATTCTTTGCCTTTCCTAAAAGCCTACGAAGGGGGTAGAGCATGTCCCTGCGCACATTCATGGCTATCAGTTCTCTCTTATGCCTTTCAGAACTTATCCACTGGGCCGCCTTCCTTAGCTCTTCCCGCACGTCAGGCTTAATTCCCAGGGTGCTCAAGCTCTGCGCCTCATATGCCGCATCAAGCATGCCTGTGAATATCATCGAACGTGATTCAGAAGCTTTGTTGCCTTCTGCGAAAGCGTATGCAAGAGCGTATAGCTCCAGCCTCAAATGGGGCTCGTTGGTGCGAAGGGCCGCAGTCCTAAGGGTACGCGATGCGTACTCCGACCTCCGCCTGCGCTCATCTGCTTCTACTTGGGGCTCAAGCGCTGCTTCAACCGCCCTTCCCGCCCGCAGCCCCCTTGCCTGTGTCGCCCGCGCCGCCGGCGCCACCGATGGCCAGAACGGTGACCTCGGTCACCCCCGAAGGCACCACATATGTCTGCTCCTGGCCTGTCAGGTACTTGAACACCGTTGCCGAGGCCGGGGAGGCGGCTGCTGCCGGGGTGGCAGCCGCAGCGGGGGTGGCCGCCGAGGCCGCCGACCCCAGAGCGCCCACGAGCCCCAGAGCCGGGACGACGAGCACCGCTGCCGCCACGGCCATCACCGAGCGCTTCGGGAGCGTCGTGCCACTGCCCTGCCCTGTCGTGCCACACGCTTCCCCGCTGCACCCACGGCGTCCCGACCTCATGGCAAGCTCCTTCCAGTCCTCTCGGCGTAGCCGGCCGGTCCCGGCCCGAGACCGTCAGTCACGATAGCGAGCGTACCCACCGGTGCGTGGCGCACCCTCCCAGGCGCTCTCGGTAGTGTGGCCTACGTGCAACCACGTGAGCTTCTCACCGTCGACCAGATCGACTTGAGCGATCTGGAGTTCTGGACCCGCCCCTGGGACGAGCGAGAGGGCGCGTTCGCCACCTTGCGGCGGGAGCGTCCCCTGGCCTTCTTCGAAGAGCCCGACATCCGCGACTCCTCGCCGTTCGCTCCACCTCCCGGACCGGGCTACCGGGCTGTCACCCGCCACGCCGACGTCGCCGAGATCAGCCGCCACCCCGAGATCTACCGTTCCGGCCAAGGAGCGGTGAGCATCTTGGACATGCCCCCCGAGATGGTCGAGTACTTCAGCGGGATGATCAGCACGGACAACCCCCGCCACGCCCGCCTCCGGCGGATCGTGTCGGCGGCGTTCAACCCCCGGATGGTGAAGAGCATCGAGGACCACATCCAAGACGTGGCCGGCGAGGTGGTCGATCGTGTCCAGGACATGGGCGGGTGCGACTTCGTGACCGAGGTCGCGGCCCGACTGCCGCTCCGCGTCATCTGCGAGATGATGGGCATCGCCGAGTCCGACTACGACACCGTCTTCCAGTGCTCGAACGTGATCCTGAGCAACGCCGATCCGGAGTACGTGCCCGAGGGCACCGACCCGGTCGCCGCCTTCTTGGAGGCCGGACAGGCCCTGAGCGCGCTCATGGAGGACCTGGGGAACCACCGGCTCGAGCACCCTACCGACGACCTCACGACGGCCCTCATCACCACCAACATCGACGGCGAGGCCCTCACGCACGCCGAACTGGCGTCGTTCTTCATCCTGCTGGTCGTCGCCGGGAACGAGACCACGAGGAACGCCATCACCCACGGGCTCTGGGCGCTCACCGAGCATCCCGGTCAACGCCGGCGATGGATGGCCGACGTGAAGGGCTTGACGTCCACGGCTGTGGACGAGATCGTCCGGTGGGCTTCCCCGGTGATCTGGATGCGACGGACGGTGGCCGAGGACACCTTGCTCTCCGGAGAGGAGCTGCACCCGGGCGACAAGGTCATCCTCTTCTATAATTCAGCCAACCGCGACGAGGACGTGTTCTCCGACCCCTTCGAGTTCGACGTCGGGAGGGACCCGAACCCGCACGTGGGGTTCGGCGCGCCCGGACCCCACTTCTGCCTGGGGGCCCACCTGGCCCGGCGGGAGATCTCGGTGATGTTCGAAGAGCTCTTCACCCGCCTTCCCGATATCGAGGCCACCGGCGAACCCGACCGGCTGCGATCGAACTTCATCAACGGGATCAAGCACCTTCCCTGCGCCTTCACGCCGGCCGGGAGCTGACCCGGCGAACGAGACCGGCTAGGGTCAAAGGGGACCTGGGTCAGTCAAAGGGAGCCTGGGTCAGCGGTAGCCGGACTCAGCGGTCGGCGAACTCATGGAATGCGGCCAGGGCACGAGGGCCCCACACGGTGCCCGGGCCACCGTTCATCATGATGGTGACCCCGATCGCCTCGGCCACCTCGGCCACGGTGGCCCCCCGACGGGCTGCACCCCGGGCGTGCGAGACGATGCACCCGTCGCACTCCCGGGTGACGGCGATGGCCAGGGCGATCAGCTCCTTCGTCTTGGCCGACAGCTCACCGTCGCCCATGGAGGCATGGTGGAGGGCGGCGTATGCCGAAACCACTTCGGGCACCAGGTCACGAAGCTCGCGGTACGGCCCGGCCAGCTCGGCCGTGATCTGGTGGTAGGGACCGGCTCCGTGTTCGTCGACCATGTGTGCTCCCATCCCGGCGCCCCTACGGCGCCTACGTCCCCGACGCTAGCGGCGAGGCTGACCGCCATGGCACGTCGGGCATCGACCGGCAGCAGGGATCGGACAGGAGGCGCCGGTCACAGAGGCGGCCGGTGAACGGCCGGTCACCCGGACGGACCGTCTGCCGGACGGACCTTCAGCCGGACGGATACGTGAAGAGCACCACCTGAGTGGCGTAGGCGACCAGCGTCCCGTCCTCGTCCCACAGGGTGGTCTCGACCGAGGCCCAGCCGTCGCCCGCCCATCGTGCCCGGTCGTGGGCCAACACCCAGGACGTCCGGGCCGGAGCGCAGAAGTGGACGGTGAGATCGGCGCTGGGCGCGAACCACCGGTCCCCGCGCCGCCCGATCCGCTCGTCGACCGACCCGGGCATCCGATCGGCCAGGGTGAGGACCCCCAGCGGGTCCAGCGCACCGTCGGGGGTGAGCGGAGGGTCGTCGAAGCGCAGCCACGTCCCCACGTCGGAGCCGTCGGGCGCGTACTCCTCCCACCGCGCGTGGCCCAGCGCGGCGCGCCCCTCGACCCGGTCCCAGAAGGGCCAGCGGTCCGGTTCCTGAACTCCCTCGGGGGGGTCGTCCCGGTAGGAAGGACAGGCCATAGGCGCCGGGACGTGGGGTGGGGCCACGTCGACGAACGACGGGCCCCTCCGAACGGCCCCGAACACCGCCGTGACCGTGGTCCCCGCCGCCTGACCCCGATTTCGAACGGTGGCCAACGTCTGGGTGGCCGAGCGCCCCCGTCGAAGCACGCTCACGTCCACTTCCAGATCTCCCGCGGCCACCGGGCCGGCGAACACCGCGGTGCAAGTGCGCAGCGGGCAGGACGGCTGGGCCACCTCGGCTGCGGCCGCCCGGAGGGCGAAGGAGACGGCGATCCCGCCTTGGGGCAGGGCCAGCAGATCCCAGTCGTGGCTCAGCGTGGCCCGGTACTGCCCCTCGCCATGCGGCTCCACGACGATGTCCTCGGCGAACGTTCCCCCCATGGCAGGCGCCGACGCTAGCTCAGGCCCGTCAGGCCGTTCGGGGACCCTGCGGTGTCGGCCGTCACGCCGCCTCGCCCACGCAAAGGGTCTCGACGCCCCCATAGTGCTCGTCGCCCGGGGCCACGGCCCAGGAGTGGTCGTGGCGCCGATCGGGCGGACCCGTGCACAGGTCTCCTGCGAGCTCTGTGCGGCCAGTGCGGTACGTGCGGTCAGCGGGGTGGGTGCTCATCGGAACCTCTCAGGGGATCGGGTGGGGTTGGCTGGGATCGGGGGGAGCCGGTTCGGGCTCGGATTGAACGGGGGTACGAAAAGGCCGCTTCCCCGAGGAAGCGGCCTCTCGACGGAACCCGAAGAATGTGTCTCCAGGTCAGGCCGTCGAGATCCGCCCCTTTGCGGCTACCGACATCGGCAGGCGCCCGGCACCGACGCCCGGCACCGGGGACATCCCCCGTGCCGACCGGGTGCACGGACTCGCGCCGCTACGCCGGACCGACCGGCAAAGGAGGGCGGGTTGGCGTCGCACGAGGACCATTGTACATCGATGCCGCCGACGTCCGAGCGCGCCAGAGCTCGAGCCTGCGAGCTCCGCTCAGTCCTCCTCGCCGGTCCCGGCCGACCCCATCTTCTCGTCGATCATGGCCACCACGGTGGGGTCCAGCAGGGTCGTCACGTCACCCAGCTCGCGGTGCTCGGCCACGTCTCGCAGGAGGCGACGCATGATCTTGCCGCTGCGGGTCTTGGGCAGCTCGGGAGTGAGGAGTATCTGGCGGGGCTTGGCGATCGGACCGATAGTCTCGGCCACCGTGGCCCGGAGCTCGGCGACGAGGGCATCTCCCTGGGCGTCGTCGGCGACCGACGACTTCACGGTCACGAAGGCCACGATGGCCTGGCCCGTGGTGTCGTCAGAGGCCCCGACCACTGCCGCTTCGGCCACCGAAGGGTGGCCCACGATGGCGTGCTCGACTTCGGTGGTAGATATCCGGTGCCCGGAGATGTTCATGACGTCGTCCACCCGGCCGAGCAGCCAGAGGTCCCCGTCCTCGTCCTTCTTCGCCCCGTCTCCGGCGAAGTACCAGCCCGGAAAGCGCGACCAGTACGTCTCGAGATACCGCTCAGGGTCGCCCCATATCCCGCGCAGCATCCCCGGCCAGGGCTCGGTCATGACCAGGTAGCCCCCTTCGCCGCGCCCCACGGGCACCCCCTGGCCGTCGACGACTTCGGCACTGACCCCGGGGAACGGGCGCATTGCAGCACCGGGCTTGGTGGAAGTGACCCCTGGGAGCGGGCTGATGAGCACGCCGCCGGTCTCCGTCTGCCACCAGGTGTCCACGATCGGGCAGCGGTCGCCACCCACGTACCGGCGGTACCACATCCATGCTTCGGGATTGATCGGCTCACCCACCGATCCGAGAACGCGCAGGCTGGTGAGGTCGTGGGCCTCGAGGTGCCCTTCACCCCACTTCATGAGCGTCCGGATGGTGGTGGGCGCGGTGTACAAGATGGTGACGCCGTATCGCTCCACGATCCTCCACCACCGGTCCTTTCCCCCGGCATCGGGCGTCCCCTCGTACATGACCGACGTGACACCGTTCGCCAGTGGGCCGTAGACGATGTAGCTGTGCCCGGTGACCCATCCGATGTCAGCCGCCGTCCAGAACACGTCGACGTCGGGGCGGACGTCGAAGACGAGCCTGTGAGTCGTGGCCACGTGGACCAGGTACCCGCCGGTGGTGTGGAGGATCCCCTTCGGTTTCGCCGTGGTCCCGCTGGTGTACATGATGTAGAGGGGTTGCTCGGCGTCGAAGGACTGGGCCTCGTGGGTATCGGGCTGGCGATCGACCAGCTCGTGCCACCACACGTCGCGCCCCCCCTCCCACTCCACCAGCTGGCCGGTCCGCCGGACGACGACCACCTTGCGGACTTCGGGGCACTGGAGCAGCGCCTGGTCGACATGAGCCTTGAGGGCCGATGCCGAACCCCGGCGATAGCCGCCGTCAGCGGTGACGACCACGTGGGCATCGGCGTCGAGGATCCGGCTCGACAGCGCTTCTGCAGAGAATCCACCGAACACCACCGAGTGGGGCGCACCCAGCCGGGCGCAGGCCAGCATCGCCACCACCGCCTCGGGGATCATGGGCATGTAAATGGCGACACGGTCACCGGCGCAGACGCCGATCTCGGTCAACGCGTTTGCCGCCTGGCAGACCATCCTCTGGAGATCGGCGTAGGTGATGGTACGGGTATCCCCTTCGGGCTCGCCCACCCAGTGGTACGCGACACGATCGCCATGGCCGGCTTCGACATGGCGGTCGACGCAGTTGTAGGCGGCGTTCAGACGCCCCCCGACGAACCACTTGGCATAGGGCAGCTCCCACTCGAGCACCTGGTCCCAGTGGTGGTCCCACGTGAGATGCTCGGCCTGACGGGCCCACCAGGCCAACGGGTCGGCCGCCGCTTCGTCGTAGATCCCGGGTTGGGCCAGCGCAGTGGCGGCCAGCGCCTCGGGGGGATCGAACCGGCGGTGCTCGTGGAGGAGAGCCGAGAGGGTCTCGCTCGGGCCGGCGGTGGAGCCGCTGGCCGGGGAGCTGCTGGTCGGGGAGCCGCTGGCGGACGGCGCCGGTTCGTGATCGGTCATGGTGCTCCCCCTGGTACTCGTCGGGTCCTGCTCGAACCCCTTCCACCGTACCGACATCGGGAAGCCCCCGGAACTCCAGCCGCGCCGGGCCGGCTGGCAGGGGACCTCGGCGGGCAGCGCAGTCCAGCTCCGCCGTTAGAGTCGCGATGAGCTCGAGGCGGGAGGACGTTTCATGGATGCGAACCCGGGAACCACGATCGAGGATCGCCATCTGATCGAAGAGGCAAGCGCTCTCTTGGACGACGCCGTGTCCCTGAGGCGGACGTTGCACGCCCATCCGGAGCTCGGACTGGACCTGCCGGTCACCCGGGACACCGTGCTGGCCTCGCTCGAGGGGCTCGACTTGGAGATCTGGACCGGCGCTGCGGTGAGCTCGGTCGTAGCCGTGCTCGAAGGGGACCGTCCCGGCCCGACCACCCTGCTGAGAGCCGACATGGATGCCCTACCCATGTCCGAAGACACCGGCCTGCCATTCGCTTCTGAAGTGCCCGACGCCATGCACTCGTGCGGTCACGACGCCCATACGGCGATGCTGGCTACCGCAGCCCGGCTCCTCTCCGCTCGGCGTGACGAGGTGGCCGGGAGGATCGCCTTCATGTTCCAGCCCGGTGAGGAGGGATTCGGTGGCGCCAAGGCCATGCTGGACGAAGGGCTGCTCACCAGGATCGGGGGTGCAGATCGGGCCTTCGCCATCCACGTGACGCCGCTCATCCCGTCTGGAATGGTGGCAGGACGGGCCGGAGCCTTCATGGCATCGGTCGACACGATGGAGGCGGTGATCACCGGGCGTGGCGGCCATGCCTCGATGCCTCACGACGCCATCGACCCGATCCCGGTGGCCAGCGAGATCGTCCTGGCCCTCCAGACGATGGTCACGCGGCGGATCCCGGTGTTCGACCCGGTGGTGATCACCGTCGGGAGCATCCGAGCCGGGACCACCAGCAATGTCATCCCCGAGACGGCGGTGATGGACATCACCGTTCGGTCCGTGTCCCCTACCTCGAGGAAGGTCGCACTCGAAGGGTTACGGCGGGTCGTCGAGCACGTAGCGTCGGCTCATATGTGCAGCGCAGCCATCCGCACATCGCAGTTGGGATACCCGGTCACGGTCAACGATGCCGGAGCTGCCGAGCACGCTCTCGGCGTCGCCCGGCGGCTGCTCGGACCTGACCGGGTGGTGGTCATGCCAACGCCGGTCATGGCGGCCGAGGACTGGTCCTTCGTACTGGAAAAAGTTCCCGGATCCATGGTGTTCCTGGGCGCGGCCCCGCCAGGTATGGAGAACCCGGCACCAAACCACTCCAATCGCATGGTCATCGACGAGACGGCCATGGTTACGGGCATCGCTCTCTACGCGGCGGAGGCCCTGAGCCCGTCGGCCGGACCCGCCTGACGGCGGCACCTTCAGGCGGAGCGAATCCCACCAATCTGAGAAGTGATGGAGGTGGAAGACGCCGTCGCCGATATTTCGAGCGACGTGCCGGCGTCCCCGGGAGCAGTTCACGACGACACCGATCGGACCACCAACAGCCACACGACGGGACACACCTCTATGGCAAGATGACGGCAGCTCGAAACGTGAAGTGGGTCCCACGTAAAACGTGAAGACCTCTGCGCGCCCCCGGCAGGACTCGAACCTGCGACGCACGGTTTAGGAAACCGACGCTCTATCCTCTGAGCTACGGGGGCGGGGTAGACGAAGTGCAACTTG
>JAJYWF010000012.1 GCA_021791635.1 Actinomycetes bacterium | reverse complement strand
GGCCGCCACCCCGACAGGGCAGGGCTACTGGGAGGTGGCCGCCGACGGGGGGATCTTCTCCTTCGGGGCGGCCCAGTCATCCCCCGGGATGCCACCGGGTCTGCTGAGCGGTGTGCCGGTGGTCGGGATGGCCCCCACCCCGACAGGACAGGGGTACTGGGAGGTGACGACCGACGGAGGGGTCGGAAGTTTCGGCGACGCCCAATTCCAGGGCTCGATGGCCGGACAGCCCTTGAACAAGCCGATGGTCGGCATGGCCTCGATGGCCTAGAGCCCTCCTCGGTCCCCGACCCGGGCGCGCTCGTGGTCCCTAAGGTAGGGGTGTGTGCGACACCCTGTGCGCGCTCGGTCTGGACGGCTCGGTCTTCGCCAAGAGCTCCGACCGTCCCCCAGGCGAGGTCCAGTTGGTCGCGCCCCACCGGCGTCGACCGGCTGGCGGCACAGTGGCCACCCAGTACCTGCGGATCCCCGACCGGGGGGCGGCAGCGACCCTTCTGGCCCGGCCGACCTGGCTCTGGGGAGCTGAACACGGCATCAACGAGCACGGGGTCGCGGTCGGGAACGAGAAGGTCTACACCACCCTCGATTCGCCCCCGCCTGCCGATGCCCTCATCGGCATGGACCTGGTCCGACTGGCCCTCGAGCGGTCCCGTTCGGCCGATGAGGCCCTGGAGATCATCACCGGGCTGCTGACGTCATTCGGCCAGGGGGGGATCGCCGACGCCACCCACGAGGATGCGTACTTCTCCTCGTTCCTCATCGCCGACTACCGCTCGGGATGGATCCTCGAGACGGCAGGACGGACCTGGGTAGCCAAGCCGGTGGTCGGTTCGGCCGCCCTCAGCAACAGGATCTCCCTGCGAACCGACTGGACTCGGAGCTCGCCCGATCTGGCACCGGGTGAGGACTTCGATCGCTTCCGCCGCCCCGAGCAGCTCACCGGAGATGCCGACATCCGGCTGCAGGCGTCGGAGACCTTCTTGGCCGAACACCCGGCGGGACACGTCACCCCCGGGTCCGTGGTGGCCCACCTGCGCGACCACGGGCACGGTCCGTGGGGAGAACCGGGGTCCGGGAGCCCTCCGGACCCGCCCCCGGCCGAGCTGCGCGCCGACTTCACCGGCATCTCGGTGTGCATGCACGTACGCGGGTACATGGCCACCACGTCGTCGATGGTCGCTTTCCTGGCCGAGGACCCAGATCGCCCCCAGCAGGCCTGGGTGGCCACGGGAAGCCCGTGTGTGAGCGTGTACGTGCCGGTGTTCATGGCTCGTGACGGCGGCCATGTCGGGGTGGCGCCGGCACTCGGAGACGAGGAGCTCTGGCGCCGCTTCGAGAAGCTCCGCCAGCTCGTGGAGCTCGATCCCGAGCGGATCTACGAGATCCGACGGGAGCTTGACCCGGTCGAAGAGGAGCTGTGGTCCGAGGCCGCGTCCATCGTCGACCGACCGGGTCGGTGGACCTCGGCGTCCCGGGACTGGGGACGCCGGGTGGCTCAGGTCGCCGGGCGCTTGACCGGTGACCTGTAGCGCCGCACCGAGGGGGTGTGGCGGTGTGGCGCCGGGTTCCCGTAGGTTTCCGGGTGATGAGACTGGCCAGCTTCCTTCCCCCACCCGAGCCTGATCCCAGGACCGGTGCCGACGATCCGGTCGATCGCCCCCGGACCGGGGTGGTGACGGTGGACGGGCACTACCTGGTCGACCTCACCGATCCCGAAGTCGGTCTCCCCGGCGACATGACGACCCTCCTCGGCCTGGGCGCCGAAGCGATGGTGGCGGCCGCCGATGCCGAGCGGGGAGGAGCCCGGCGCTTCCCCGTCGAGGGGGTCCGTCTGCTGGCGCCGGTGCCGGCGCCGCCAAAGTTTCTCGGGATCGGGATGAACTACCACGCCCACGTGGCCGAGATGGGCCGGGAGCCACCGGCCCACCAGTACTGGTTCAACAAGCAACGAACGTGCGTGGCCGGTCCCGGGGACCCCATCCTGGTGCCGGCGGTGTCAGAGCAGGTGGACTACGAGGGGGAGCTGGGGATCGTCATCGGCCGGCGGGCCAAGGGGGTGCCAGCAGATCGCTGGCTGGATGTCGTCGCCGGGTTCACCGTGGTGAACGACGTGAGCGTCCGGGACTGGCAGGCCCTCTCGCCCACGTTCACCCTGGGGAAGTCGTTCGATACCCATGGACCCACCGGTCCGTTCATCGTGACCCCCGACGAAGTGGGCGACAGCGCGGCACTACGCCTGCGGACGTGGGTGAACGGTGAGCTGCGGCAGGACTCCACCACGGCGGACCTCATCTTCACCGGCCCCGAGATGATCGAGTGTCTCACCACCGCTTTCGTGCTGGAGCCCGGGGACATCCTGGCCACCGGCACGCCGGCCGGCGTGGGCGCCGGGACCACACCTCCGCGGTGGCTGCGCCCCGGTGACACGGTGCGGATCGAGGTCGAAGGGGTGGGAGCCCTGGAGAACCCGGTGGTCGCCGGCGCCTCGACTTCGACGTAGGCGCTCGCCTGGAGCTGCCGGTCGTCAGGTGGCAGGTGACTGACCGGCCGTCTCGGACCCGTCGGCCGGGACCGCGGTCGCGTCGGCGCTCCGCCAGGACAGCTCGAGCTGGATGTGGTCGGGGTCCCGGAGCACCATGACGGCACCGAACGGGGTGTCGGCGATCGGGGAGTGCTCCACACCGAGCTCGTCCAAACGCTCCTCCCAGGACTCGAGCTCGGCGCGGTCGGTCACCCCGAAGGAGACGTGGTCCAAACCGGTCCGGGTCTCGTCGAACCGGGCGGTGCCGGCCCCGTGGTGGCGGCGCAGGCTCACGAGTAGACCCGAGGTCCGGTCCAGGAGGATCACGGAGTCGAAGTGGGGACGGCGCTCCTCGTGGATACGTTCCAATCCGAACAGCTCCCGGTACCACTGGTCGCTCACCTCCAGATTGCGGACGGAGAGGCTGACGTGGGCAACACCGGTGAGCTCGGGCACGACGCCAAATGTAGATCCCGTCGCAGTTGCGAGTGGAACCGGGAGGACCGCCCCGGTGGTCCGGGCCGGGACCCGGCGGCATACGCCGGCGGCGGACACGGCACAATGGAGGGTGACGCCGGCGGGGATCCCCTCCGGAGATCGAACGAGGGAGCCCGATGGAAGCCAAAGAACCGGAGCAGGCGGTCGAGCCCGACGAGCACGAGCGCGCCGAGCGCCTGGGGCAGCTGCGAGCCCTCATCGAGCTCATGCGGCCGTCGGTCCAGGCCGACGGTGGCGACTTGATCCTGGTCAGCGCCGATGTGGTGACCGGCGTGGTCGAGGTGCAGCTCCAAGGGGCATGCAGCTCCTGTGCGATCAGCTCGGCCACGCTCCAGGGCGGGGTCGAGCGGATCCTGACCCAGCGCCTGCCTTGGGTGACCGAGGTCATCGGCGGGCTGGACGAGTCGATGGACCCGTTCGAGAGCGCCTCGCTCGGGCGGGGAGGGTACGTCCCGGGCCTTTGATGCGGCGCTCGTCCCGGACCGGGTCGCGACGGGCGGAACATTAGTTAGCTCAAGTAAATATAATGGGGCGATGAGCCCGGCTACGTCGTCGCCACCGCGGGGCGGGTCCCTCCCCACCCTGCCGGCCGCCACCGACCAGGAGCTGGCCACCCGTCTTCGGATAGCGGTGGCCCGCCTCCATCGGCGACTGCGCCAGCAGTCGCTGGCCGGGCTGTCGCCCTCCCAGGCCTCGGCCCTCGGCTCGGTGAACCGGCTCGGTGCACCGACCTTGGGTGAGCTGGCGGAGGTGGAACAGGTGCAGCCGCCGACCGTCACCCGTCTCGTGTCGGCCATGGAGGGCGCCGGGCTGGTGTCGAGGTTCGGGGACCCTTCCGACCGCAGGATCACCCGGCTCCGGGTCACTCCCGAGGGGCGTCGCTCCCTCCAGCGCGTCCACCGCCTGAAGAACGCCTACCTGGAACGGCGGCTGACCCTCTTGGGGCCGGGTCGGCACGAGGACGTGGTTCGCCTGGTCGAGCTGTTAGAAGAGCTGATCGACGAGCCGTGAGCACCGTCCGCGTCGCCTTCCACCAGACCTTCAAGGCCGTCAGAGTGCGGAACTTCCGCCTGTACTTCACCGGTCAGGCCATCTCGGTGTCGGGGACCTGGATGCAGACGATCGCCCTCGGCTTGCTGGTGCTCTCGGATCGGGTCCACGGGACCGGGGTTGACGTCGGCGTGGTCACCGCCCTGCAGTTCCTCCCCATGCTGCTGCTGGGGAGCTGGGGGGGACTCGTCGCCGACCGCTTCGACAAGCGCACGCTCCTGTACATGACCCAGTCGTCGGCCGGTGCGCTGGCCCTGGCTCTCGGCCTGCTCACGATGCTGGGTTCGGTCACTCTGGCCGAGCTGTACGTGCTGTCCACCTTGCTCGGAGTCGTCAACCTCTTCGACAATCCGGCCCGCCAGACCTTCGTCTCCGAGATGGTGGGCCGTGACCTGCTGCCCAACGCCATCAGCCTGAACAGCGTGCTCATGAACTCGGCCCGGGTGATCGGCCCGGCCATCGGTGGGGTGCTCATCTTCACCGCCGGCTTCGCTACGTGCTTCCTGGTGAACGCCGGGACTTACGTGGCCGTGATCGTGGCCCTGCTCTTGATGCGCCCGGCCGAGCTGTTCCGGACTCCCCCGGTGGCCCGGGCCAAGGGGCAGGTGCGAGAGGGCTTGGCGTACGTGTGGTCGACCCCCGCACTGCGTGACCCGCTCCTGGCCATGGCCGTGGTGGGGATCTTCGCCTTCAATTTCACCACCACCCTTCCCCTCCTGGCCAAGTTCACCTTCCACGGGGGGGCCGGGACCTACAGCACCTTGACGGTGGCCATGGGTGCGGGAGCGGTGGTGGGCGGTCTCGTGGTGGCTCACCGGAGCCGACCATCGGCCGCCCTACTCAGCATCATCGGTCTGGTCTTCGGCGTCATGATCATCGCCGTGGCCGCCGCGCCGACGGAAGCCTTCGCCGTCGCGGCCTTGATCTTCATGGGCTTCTTCAGCATCGCCTTCATCGCCACCGCCAACTCCACCCTCCAGCTCCGGGCGGAGCCGTCGATGCGGGGGAGGGTCATGGCCCTCTACGCCATCGCCTTCTTGGGGAGCACGCCCATAGGTGCGCCGCTGGTCGGCTGGATCAGTGACGCCTCGAGTCCCCGGGTCGCCCTCATGGTCGGAGGAGTGGCCACGCTGGCGGCGTCGGGTCCGCTGGCCCTGCGCTACGCCCGCCGCTCCCGTGGCAGCGCTCCGGTCCCCGTGCCACCGCCGGTGCCGCTGGGCGAGGGCAGCGCCCCCTAGGGGCGAGGCTCTTTGGGGAGCCCGAGGACCCGCTCGCCCACGATGTTCCTCTGGATCTGTGCCGTACCGCCCCAGATGGTCTCCGAGCGGGAGAAGAAGAAGGAGGCCTGGATGTCGTCCACCGGGTAGTCCGAGCGTCCCCGGCGCATGCCCGGCAGCACTTCGACGCCTTCGGCGTCTCCCCGCAGGATCTGGCCGTCCATTCCCAGGATGTCCATCGCCAGCTCCATGGTCTGCTGGTGGGTCTCGGACCAGAACATCTTGTTGCACGCTCCGAGCGCCGCGGTGTGGTGGGTGCCGTTCAGCGAGTCGGTCAGGGTGCGGTACCCGTTGATCTCCATGATCTTGATGGTCGACCACGACCGGGCCAGCCGCTGGCGGACGAGCGGATCGCTGGTCTTCCCGCGGGCCCGGGCTTCGGCGATGATGGCGTCGAGCTCGCGGGCGAAGCGACGATGGCCGGTCGTGGCCGACGACCCGCGCTCGAACCCGAGCGTGGTCATGGCCACCTTCCATCCGTTGTCGACGCCGCCGATCACGTTCTCCCTGGGGGCCCGGGCGTTGGTGAAGAAGACTTCGTTGAAGTCGGCGGATCCGTCGACCTGGGCAATCGGGCGCACCTCCACGCCGTCCTGCTTCATCGGGACCAGTAGGTAGGAGATCCCGGCGTGTTTGGGGGCATCGGGATTGGTCCGGGCCAGGAGGAAGATGTAGTCGGCGAACTGGGCCTGGGTGGTCCAGACCTTCTGACCGTTGATCACCCACTCGTCGCCGTCCAGCTCGGCCCGGGTGGACAGGGACGCCAGGTCGCTGCCGGCGTCGGGCTCGGAGAATCCCTGGCACCACGAGATCGAGCCGTCGAGGATGCCGGGGATGTACTGGCGCTTCTGCTCCTCGGTGCCCCATTGCAGGATGGTGGGGCCGACCAGGGTGTCTCCGAAGAAGTCGGCCCGCAGCGGTGCCTGGGCCCGGGCGAACTCCTCGTTCAGGACCACTTGCTGGAGGAGGGTGAGACCCCTGCCGCCGTACTCGGTCGGCCAGCTGGCGCAGATCCATCCGCCCTGCCGGAGCTTGTCGGTCCACTCCTCGTTGAACTTCCGGCGCTCCGACTTGGACATCGAGAAGCCGGGCTCACCCCACCCTTCGGGGAGGTTCTTCTCGAGCCAGTCGCGGATCTGGGTGCGGAACTCTTCGGCGTCGGGCGGGTAGGTAAGGTCCATACGGGCCAGAGAATACCGCCTGGGCCCGAGGCCTCTCGCTGCGGTGGAGTCGCCGCTGCGGTGGAGTCGCCGCTGCGGTGGAGTCGCCGCTGCGGTGGAGTCGCCGCCCGCCGGACCGCTACCGGTGCACTCCCAGCTCGATCGCCTTCACCAGCAAGAGCACCACGGCCACCACCAGGTAGCCACGTAGGACATACATGCTGACCAGCCGGCCACGGGACCAGGTAGGCCGGCGCAGGAGGTTGAGCGGGGGCATCCGCCAGTTCGCCCGCACGTCGCGGGCGACCGGCGGCTCCGGAGGCCGACGGGAGCGGTGTCGGAGCAGGATGACTCCGGCGACGGCGTAGGCGACCAGGAGGACCCCACCGAGGACGAGGGCGAGGATGTTCACGTTGATCTGGGAGAACAGCGTGGTGGCCATGAGCACGAGCGACATCATGAGCAGGATGGAGACGATGACGGCGGCCACGACGTTCAGCCATGGTCGGTTCACCCAGGGTCCGAGCACCTCCTTGTCGTTGCACAGGAGCAGGAGGAAGACCGTGGCGCTGGGCAGGAGCACGCCGGCCAGGGCCTGCACGCCGGTGGTGATGAGCCCGAGGGGCGCTCCGGGGATGAGCACGATGCCGGCGGCGAGCACCACCATGGCCGTGAACGCCCCGTAGAAGAACTTGGCATCCTTCCAGCTCCGGTGTAGGGAGTGCCGGGCACCGAACACGTCGCCGAACGCGTACGACGTGGCCAGGGTGACCGACGCCGCTCCGATGATCGACGCGTTGAGCAGGACGACGGCGAAGATGGCCCCCGTGGCGTGACCCACGTAGTGCGTCAACCCGTGTGCCACCCCTTCGGCGTTGGTGAAGTGACCGGCCAGAGCGGTCCCCCCGAAGGCCGCCGCCGTGACGGCGACGAGGAGGGAGGCGGCGAAGACCGTGACCACCGAGCCGACCACCGTGTCCACTCGCTCGTAGTTGATCCATCGGGGGGTGATGCGCTTGTCGACGATGTTGGACTGCTGGAAGAAGAGCTGCCAAGGTGCCACGGTGGTGCCCACGATGGCGATGATGAGCAGGACCGAGGTGGAGTTGAACCCACCTTTGACGCCCGGGACCACCATGTCGTGGAAGAAGGGTCCGGCCTTGGGATGACTGAAGACGGCCAGCGGGATGACGAGGAAGTTGGCGACGATGAACACGAACATGAACCGTTCCCAGCGTCTGAAGCTGCCGGTGGCGGTCATCGCCACCAGGGCCACCGCGGCGATGGGGACCGAGATGTACGTGCTGATCCCGAAGTACCCCAGGGACAGGCTGACCCCGATGAACTCGGTGGCGATGGTCAAGAAGTTCAAGATGAACAGGTCTCCCACCGAGAACGCCCCCCAGAACTTCCCGAACCTCTCGTTGATGAGCCTCGCGTGTCCGACGCCGGTCACGGCCCCCAGGCGTACGACCATCTCCTGGTTGACGATGAGCACCGGGATCAACAGGGGAAGCGTCCACAACAGCGTGAGCCCGAAGTTCTGCCCGGCCTGGGCGTACGTGGAGACGCCCCCGGCATCGTTGTCGCCGACCATCACGATCAGCCCCGGTCCCATGATGGCCAGGAGGGTCAGCAGGCGCGCCGCCCACGAGCGCCGGGCGCCCACGTCGTGCTGGCGGATGGTGCCGAAGGCGCCTTGGATGTCGCCCGTGTGGGCTTCGTCCAGCACGGCGGTGGCATCGTGCATCGTCGGCCGGTCGTCGGCCATGGTTCACCTCCTCGATCTTCGTCTCCAACGTGTGCCCCCCCGGGTGCCGGGTGCGGTGTCCGACCCGGACCCGGTGGGCGGGTCCCTCGGAACGGAAAGGCGGTCTTCACTGACCGGCTCTCGCGCCCGTCACCTTTCGTGAGGCTCGCCGCTTCCCGTCCGGCACCTCGAGGTGCCCTGTGTCGGGGGGGACGACCGGGCACGTCCAAGGGTGCCGAGCGCTCTCCCGTCGCCGCGGGAAGCGGCTAGGCGCTGGGGGGTTTTCCGCCGGCCCGCCGCGACGGGTGACGATGCCGTCGGGGGAACAAGAGCGGTCGTCGCATGCGCCGCACCGCTCAGTCCTCCGCCGCCGTGATGCCGAAGTCGCGCCGCCACCCGCTGGGCATGAGGGATGAGATCACGTCGTCCACCGTCACCACACCGAGCATCGTGTGGTGATCGTGGTCCATGACCGGCGCCACCGTGAGGTTGAAGTCGGACATCTTTCGGACCGTGGCCCCCAGGTCCCAGTCGGCATGCAAGTGGGCCAGGTTGGGCCGCACGACCGCGGAGAGCGGCTGGGATGGCTCGGCTTGGATGAGGCGGACGGCCGACACCGAGCCGACGACATCACCTCCCGGATCGGTGGCGAACACCACGTTCAGGGCTTCGGGTGGTGCCGTGTTGGCGTGGATCGCGGCCAGAGTCTCGCCGACGGTGGTGGAGTCGGGGAGGGCGAGGAAGTCCGGGCTCATGAGGCCACCGGCCGTCTCAGGGTTGTAGCTGAGCAGCGAGCGCACCTTGCGGCGCTGGGGCTCGGGCAGCAGGTTGAGGATTGGCAGCCGGCGTTCCTGGTCCACTTCGGCGATCAAGTCTGCGGCGGCGTCTGGAGCCATCGAGGCCAGTAGTCGGGCGGCGTCGGCATCGGCGCGACTGTCGATGAACTCCAGCTGGTGCTCGGTGTCGAGCTCCTCGAATACGTCGGCTTCGAGCTCGCGGTCACGTCCGACCGCCTCGATGATCTCCTCGCCCTCCTCGTGGGACGCCGCTTCGACCAGGTCGGCGATCTGGGCCGGATGGAGTCGGGCCAGCTTGCGGTACGGGATGTGCAGTCGGGCCGAGGGGACGTGTGCCACGAAGGGCTCGATGCTCGCCCAGTCCACCAGGGAACCGGGGGCCACGCGCTCGCCCGTGCGCCCGGGCAGCAGGCGCCGCAGGACCGGGCGACTGGAGGGGTCCACCCCCACGACCTCCCAGGTCCCGTCGATACGGGCCAGCTCGATCTCGTTGGCCCTGATGAGGCGCCCACCTACGAAGTTGATCAAGTGGCGCGCCATGAGGTCCCGGGCCAGGAGCAGCTCACCGGGACGCCGCTCGAAGCGACGTAGGTCGACGCGCTCACCCTCGAACTCGGCTTTTCCCGGCCGGAGCCCGGCGATCTTGGCGATTGGCACGAACAGATCGCGCCCGCCGATGCGGACGACGAGGCCCACCACCGGAGGGTGGGGGCTGGTCCCGACCCTGACGATGAGATCCCTGACGCGCCCCAGGCGATCTCCGGTCCGGTCGACCAGCGGTCGGCCGATGACGCTTGAGAGGTGGAGCAGCTCGATGGCGGGTACCTCGGCCGTGTCCACTCGCGTCGTGCTGGTGGTGGACGGCGTCTCCATAGGGCGAACTGTAGCGGCTCTGGCGCCTGGCGGGCCACATCGCCCCTGTTCAGAAGCATTTTTGTGAACGTCACGTGACGACTCGGTGCCCAGGTGACACGCCGGGAGCCACGGTGTGTTTGCACCAGATGTGCTGGTCGGGGGAGGCTGTGCGGTCATGGTGCCAGGGCCGGGAGTGTCGGATGCCTAAGACGCCGCGCCAGAAGTGGCTCCAGATGCGCGAGAGCTGGGAACGGTCGACCCAGATCCAGGTACCGCCCAGCGTGCCGGCCCGACCACCCGAGCCCGGTGGGCTCCGAGTGGCCTTTCTCATCTACCGGGGGAACCCCCGCTGCGGCGGCCAGGGGGTCTACACGCGACACCTGACGCGCGAGCTCGTGGCTCTCGGGCACTCGGTGGAGGTCCTGGCCGGACAGCCCTGGCCCGAGCTGGACGAGGGCGTCGGGTTCACCCCGGTGCCCGGGCTCGACCTGTACCGCGATCCCGACCCTTTCCGTGTTCCTCACCCCCGGGAGTTCGGCGATCGCTACGACGCCCTCGAGTTCGGTGTGATGTGCACGGCCGGCTTCGGGGAGCCGTGGGCGTACTCGCTCCGGGTGCGACGGTTGCTCCAGCAGCGGCTAGGCGAATTCGACCTGGTGCACGACAACCAGTGCCTGGGCTCGGGGATGCTGGGCATCGTCGAAGACGGGTGGCCGCTGCTCACCACGCTGCACCACCCCATCACCGTGGACCGTCAGCTGGCTCTCGGTCACACGACCAACCCCTGGCAGCGGGTGACGACCCGGAGGTGGTTTGGGTTCTTGCGGATGCAGGTCCGTGTCGCTCGTCGCCTCCCGGCCATCGTGACCGTGTCGCAGTCCTCCCGGCGTGACATCACCGCCCAGATGGGTGTGGACCCCGACCGGATGACGGTGGTCCCCGTCGGCGTGGACCACACCGTGTTCCGGCCCCAGGTCGGGGTGGCCAAGGTTCCCGGCCGCCTCATGGTGACCACTTCCAGCGACGTCCCCATGAAAGGGCTCGTCCCGTTGCTCGAAGCGCTGGCGAAGCTCCTCACCGAGAGGAGGGTTGAGCTGATGGTGATCGGTCGCCCCCGGCCGGGAGGGCGTGTGGACCGCACCATCGAGCGGTTGGGCCTCCGGGCCCATGTCCGCTGCGTGAGCGGCATCAGCGACGCCGAGCTGGCCCGGGCCTACGCCGAAGCCGAGGTGGCTGTGGTGCCGTCTTTGTACGAGGGGTTCTCGCTCCCGGCGGTCGAGGCCATGGCCTGCGGAGTGCCGGTCGTGGCCACGACCGGTGGTGCCCTCCCCGAAGTCGTCGGGCGCGACGGGGAGACGGGTCTCCTGGTTCCGCCCGACGATCCCGAGGCGCTGGCCGCAGCCATCGGGCGTTGCCTCGACGATCCCGACTTGCGCGAGCGCCTGGGCAGGGCCGGCCGGGATCGAGTGCTCCACCGTTTCACTTGGCAAGTCACGGCCAAGGGCACGGCCGAGTGCTACTCGGCTCTCCTGGCCGGGCGTGACGCTTCGGCGGCTACCGGTGACCACGCTTCGGCCGGCGCCCCCGCGGCGGCCGGCGCCCCCGCTCCTGCCACCGTCACCCAGGTGGGCCAGGCATCGTGCTGACCGTCGACTACGACCGGCTGGGTGTGCGGAGCGGCGATCGTCTGCTGGACCTCGGGTGCGGGTTCGGGCGGCACGCGTTCGAAGCAGCACGGCGGGGGGCGGCGGTCGTGGCCCTCGACGCCGGTGCCGACGAGGTTGCCGGGGTGAGGGCCACGTTCGGGGCCATGGTGGACGCCGGTGAGCTGGAGGCCGGCGGCGTCCGGGCCGGTGCGGTGCAGGGCGATGCCCTTCACCTTCCGTTCCCCGATGGGGCGTTCGACAGGGTGATCGCCTCCGAAGTGCTCGAGCACATCCCTGACGACACGGCGGCCATGGCCGAGCTGGCCCGGGTGCTCCGCCCCGGGGGGTCCATGGCCGTGACCGTGCCGCGTTGCGGACCCGAGCTCGTGAACTGGACGCTGTCTGACGCCTACCACGACGTCCCCGGGGGGCACGTCCGTATCTACCGACGGGGAGTGCTGGAGCGACGCCTGACGTCCGTCGGGCTGGCGCCGGTGGACCACCACCACGCCCACGGGCTCCACTCTCCCTACTGGTGGTTGAAGTGCCTGGTCGGGACCACGAACGACACGAACCCGCTGGTCGCCGCCTACCACCGCCTCCTGGTGTGGGACATCGTGAAGGCTCCTCGGCTCACCCGGGTTGCTGACCGGGTGCTGAGCCCGGTGATGGGCAAGAGCCTGGTGGTCTACGTCTCGAAGCCCGAGGTCGAGGCCGGCACTCCCGGTGGCGCCGCGGAGCCAGAGCCGGAGCCGGAGGGACGACGTGAGGGGGCTCCGGTGGCTCCGGTGGCTCCAGTGAAGGTGTCCGCGGCGTGACCACCGATCAAGCACGCTCCACTTCGATCCCACAGGTGCCCGGCATCCTGAGCGCCTCGGACGTCATGGCGACCGCCTGCTCGATCGCCGAGGTGCAACTCCCCAACGGGATGATCCCGTGGTTCCCCGGGGGGCACTGTGATCCGTGGAACCACGTGGAAGCCGCCATGGCTCTGTCGGTCTGCGGGCTCCACGACGAGGCTGAGCGGGCCTACGGCTGGCTGGCCGAGCACCAGATGGCCGACGGGAGCTGGTTCAACTACTACTTGGCCCACGGAGTCAAAGACCCCCGACTGGACACCAATGTCTGTGCTTACGTGGCCGCCGGGCTCTGGCATCACCATCTGGTCACCGGCACTGACGACCTCCTGCGCAGGATGTGGCCGACGATGGAACAGGCTCTCGATTTCGTCCTGCGCTGGCAACAGCCCGACGGCTCCATCCGGTGGTCGCTCGACGGTTCCGGGCGCCCCGAGAGCTACGCCCTGCTCACCGGGTCGTCGTCGATCTACCACAGCCTGCGGTGCGGGGTGGCCGCCGCCGAGCGTCTGGGCAAGGACCGCCCCGATTGGGAGCTCGCCGCCGGTCGCCTCGGCCATGCCGTGGCCCACCATCCCTCTGCTTTCGCTCCGAAGGCGGAGTTCGCAATGGACTGGTACTACCCGATGCTCTCGGGAGCGGTGGACGGCGCTGCCGGGCGGGACCGCATGGCCCGCCAGTGGGACACCTTCGTCATGGGCGGTCACGGCGTCCGTTGCGTGGCCACCAACGACTGGGTCACCGCCGCCGAGACGGCCGAGTGCGTGATGGCGCTGGACGCGTTGGGACTGGACCAGACGGCCCGGGAGCTCTTCGCCGCGGCCCAGGAGCTCCGGCTCCCCGACGGCTCGTACTGGACCGGGCTCGTCTACCCCGACACCGTGTCGTTCCCCACCGGCGAGCGCACCACGTACACTGCAGCCGCCATCGTGCTGGCCGCCGACGCGTTGTCGAGCACGTCCCGGGCGGCCGGCCTCTTCCGGGGAGAGGGATTGTGGGCCGGCCTTGACTTGGCTGAGTCACACTGCTCGCCGGCGGCTTCCGACGGCTGCACCGCCGGCCGCACGGCCCGAGGATGAGCCGGAGGAGAGGCCACTCCGGTCTCTCGCCGACCGGCTACTCCTTCCGGTCGGACCGGGTCCCCGGGCCGCCGGCTACCCGCCGCAGGATCCGGAGGCTGCCGCACTCGCCGTCTTCGACCCACTCGCCTGAGTCGAGCGCGGCGCGCCACAGCTCGTAGGGGGGCCTTCCGCCGTCGGCCGGGTCGGGGAACACGTCGTGGATGGCCAGCCATCCACCGGTGGCGACGTGCGGCGTCCACCCACGAAAGTCGGCCCAGGCCGGCTCCTCGCCGTGTCCGCCGTCGATGAAGCACAGGGCGATCGAGGTGCCCCAGCAGGCAGCCACGACGGCGGAATCACCCACCACCCCCACGACCGTGCGGTCCAGGCCCGCTCCGTCGACCGCCCGTCGCCAGTGGGGAAGCGTGTCCAGCCGTCCGTCGAGAGGATCGACCAGGTCGGCGTCGTGGTGCTCCCACCCGACCTGGTTCTCCTCTGAGCCTCGGTGGTGGTCCACGCTGAACAACACGGCGCCGGTGGCCTCGGCCGCGGCTCCGAGGTACAAGGTGGACTTGCCACACCAGGCGCCGATCTCCACCATCACCGCTGACCTGGCGCCCCGGCCCTCCCAAGATCGCCCGGCCCGGACGGCGGCATGGAGCAATGCCTCCCCTTCGTCGTCAGGCATGAACCCCCGCGTCTCCCGTGCCCGGCGCACCAGTTCGGCGGTCCTGGGGCGCGACGATCGGGTGCTCGATCCGGTCCCCGCGTTGGTCATCGCACCAGAGAGTAGATGCCGTAGGCGGCGAAGCCGGTCAGGACCACTCCGCCGACCCTCCGGATGACCCCCAGTGGCACGAACCGCAGGAGCGCTCTCCCGCCGAACGCGCCCAGGGCGGCCACGGCCACGAGAGCTGCTAGCGCCCCGGTGAACACCGAGAAGGGTTGGTGGTAGCGAGCCACCAAGTTGACCGTGAGCAGCTGGGTCAGGTCGCCGAACTCGCCGACCAGGATGACCCCGAAGGCCGTGGCCACGATCCTGGAGGTGCCCGGAGTCGGCGCCGGCCCCCCGACCTCGGCGGTCCCCTCGGCCGGTCCCCCGACCTCGGCGGTCCCTTCGGCCAGGTCCCCGACCTCGGCGGTCCCCTTCTCCTCTTCGCTCCGTTCGGGGATCACCAGGAGGTACACCGCCCCGGCCAGGAACAGCACCGTGATGATCGCGTCGAGTGCACGGTGCGGGAGGAGCTCGAGCAGGCGACCGGCGGCCACGGCCAGGGATACATGGACCAAGAACGCACCCGATGCCCCGATCCAGACCGGCAGGGGGCGCGACCGGCTCCCCATCACCAAAGTGGCGATCATCGTCTTGTCCGGGAGCTCGGCCACCGCCACCAGAGCGAACGTCGTGGCGATGACGGCGATGTTCAAGAGGTCCCCGCCACGGATCTACCGGTGCCCTGCCCGAACTTAGGTGCGCGTCGCCGGGTCGGTCGAGAGCGCTCCGAGGACGTCGCCGAGGCGGCCGGCCCACCTCCGACCGAAGGCCACGTTGATCGCCAGCCGTTCGAGCATCTGGACCACCGAGCGCTGCCCGCTGGGGAGCGGGTGGGAGGTGAGGAACGCTGCCACGTCGGCGGCCAGCTCCGGGTCCCCGCACAGGGCTCGGGCGCCGTCGAGCATGCGCGAGTGACTGTTCACCGGGAACCGGTCCAGCAGCTGATCCCAGTCGGTGGAGATCCGGGTCCAGACTGCCGGACCACCGACCCGGTTCCCGAGGAGCGTGGCGACGAGGTACGGAGCGTTCTGGGTCCGCACCTCGGTCCGCGCCAGCTCGTAGGTGGCCACGGCCAGTTCTGCGTCGGGGAAGGCCGCCAGCGCCGTGAGGGCGCGCAGCTCCTCTTGGGGCGTGGCGGGGTGGCGGTAGCGGTCGAGGACGGTCTCGTAGTCACCAGCTCTCATCTGGGCCGCCACCGACTGGAGCACCGAGCTCTCGATGTCGGGGTCGATGGGCACCGGCCCGTCGCTGCGGAACGCCTGGTCGAAACGCCTGGCCGCCTCTCCCCGGACGGCAGGGTCCGCTCCGATGGTCCCGAGGGTCCCGATGAGCAGGGAGCGGAGCGTGGGCACGCGTTCACCTTCGCCGCCGCGGGCATCCCATCCGAGGATGGCCGCCCGGGGCCCGAGCAGCGTCCGAACGGCGGCCTGCACCTGCGGACGCTCGGCCTCGGTCGCCACCCGGTCGCACAGCCCGAGGGCGCCGGCGACCACGGTCCACGTGCCCGGGTCGTGCTCCTCGACGCGCTCGAGGGCACGAGCCAGAGAGAAGAACTGCCCCAGCTCGATCCGGTCGGCGAGCACCAGAGCCCACGTATCGGCGACGAGGTTGAAGCGCTCGAGGGGGGCCAGCTGGTCCAGGCCGTCGGTCAGCGTCGCCAGTCGCCGAGCTGTGTAGCGGGTCCGGTAGACGCCCCACCCACCGGCGTTCACCACCGCGGCGGCGGGGGCGTCCGTGCCGGGGAGCGGGAGCTTCGATGGCTCCCCACCTAACAGGACACGTCCGGTGCCCTCGGTGCCCGACCCTGACTCCAGCGTCCTCACCAAGACCGGAACCTGCCAGGACGAACCGATGGCGCTCTCGGTTCCCGGGCTTGCCGGGGCGTAGGAGAAAGGGGACTGGCTGAGGCGATCACCTTCCACCGCGACGATGGGGTGACCGCCCTGGAGGATCCACGAGTCCATCATCGCCCGGACCGGCTCCCCGCTCACCTCCTCCAGCGCGTCCCACAGGTCGGAGGTCACGGTGTTGGCATACGCGTGGCGCTGGAGGTAGTGGCGGATCCCGTCACGGAACGTCTCGGCGCCGAGGTAGCGCTCCAACATTCGCAGCACACTCCCGCCCTTCTGGTACGTGAGCACGTCGAACATGCCGTCTGCCTCTTCGGGTGATCCGACCGGGTACTCGATCGGGCGGGTGGCATGCAGACCGTCGACAGCCAACGCCGCCTCGCGCTCCAGGCCGAAGCTGACCCAGCGCTGCCACGCCGGTTCGAAGGCGTCCACGCAGAGGATCTCCATGAACGTGGCGAACGCCTCGTTCAGCCATATCCCCTCCCACCAGCCCATGGTCACCAGATCCCCGAACCACATATGGGCGATCTCGTGAGAGACGACGTCGGCCACGCGCTCCAGCTCGGTGCGGGCCGCGGCAGCCGGATCGACCAGCAGTGCGGTCTCGCGGAAGGTGACGCACCCCAGGTTCTCCATGGCGCCGAAGGCGAAGTCGGGGATGGCCACCAGGTCGAGCTTGTCGGCCGGGTACGGAATGGCGAAGTAGTCGGAGAAGAAACGCAGGGCGTGCGCGGCGACGTCGAGGGCGTAGGTGGTGAGGTGTGCCCGGCCCGGGGCGTGGACGACCCGGAGCGGCGTGCCGTCGACCATCACGGGATCGGTGGCTTCGAGCTCCCCGACGATGAACGCGACCAGGTAGCTGGACATCTTCATGGTCGGGGCGAAGTGGACGGAGCGCTTGGCCTCCCCGTCCACCGCCGACGTCTCGAGCACCGGTGAGTTCGAGTACGCGGCCAGTCCCGAGTCCACCACCAAGGTGACGTCAAAGACGGCCTTGCGGTCGGGTTCGTCCCAGCAGGGGAAGGCCCGACGGGCGTCGGTCGACTCCATCTGGGTGGTGGCGATGGTGTGGTCCGCACCGTCGGCGTCGGTGAAGGTGCTCCGGTAGAACCCTCGGAGCTTGTCGTTGAGTACTCCGGCGAAGGTGACGTGCAGCGTCGCCGGACCGGCCGGGATCGGCGCAGCGAACCGGCACTCCATCCGCTCGGTCTTCTCGTCGAGGGTGACTGCGGCCGTCGACGTGGTGCCGTCGGCATGTTCGGCGAAGGCCTCGTGGACCGCTAGCTCGGCAGCGTTGCACAAGATCAGGTCGGTCGGTTCGTGGACGGTCAGCTCGATCGCCACGGAACCGGTGAACGTCGCCGCCCCCAGATCGGGAGAGAGGGTCACGTGGTACACGAGAGGTTCGACGGTTCGAGGGAGGCGGAACGAGTCGGCGTCGGTCAAGGTCATGGGCGCGAGGCTACCGTCCCCGGCCCGACTACCCTCTCGGCGTGACCTACGCGGAGCCGGACGATGTTCCCCGTTCCGGGGGCGAACCATCCATGGACCTCGACGTGGTCGGGATCGGTTCGCCCCTGGTGGACGTGTTGGCGACGACGTCCGAAGAGGGCATCTCCCGCAGCGGCCTCACCCGCGGCTCCATGATGCTCGTGGACGCTCTGCGGGCCGAGGAGATCTACGGGTCCATGGGGCCGGCCACCGAGGTCTCGGGTGGTTCGGCGGCCAATACCATGGCCGGAGTGGCCGCTCTCGGCGGATCGGCGGCGTTCGTGGGCAAGGTCGCCGACGACGTGCTGGGCCGTGTGTTCACCCACGACATCCGCTCGACCGGGGTGCAGTTCGATCCGGTGCCGGTGCCGGTCCCGGTCTCCGGCGACGGCACATCGCCGGGCACCGGACGCTGTCTGGTGCTGGTCACCGACGACGGTGAGCGGACCATGGCCACGCACCTCGGCGTGGCGATCACGCTCGCTCCGGGTGACGTGCCTGAGCCGCTGGTCCAACGGGGAAGGATCGTGTACCTCGAGGGGTACCTGTGGGATCTTCCCCCAGCGAAGGACGCGCTCCGCCACGCCGCCGACGTGGCTCATCGCCACGACGGCTCGGTGGCTCTCTCGCTCTCGGACTCGTTCTGCGTCGAGCGCCACCAGCGAGAGTTCCTCGATCTGCTCGTAGACCGGGTCGACGTGCTGTTCGGCAACGAGCAGGAGATCGTCCGCCTCTTCGGAGCTCGGTCGTTGGACCTTGGCGTCGAGGCAGCCGAGGAGACGGGTCTCTTGGTGGCCGTCACCCTCGGAGATCGTGGAGCGGTGGTGACGACGCCCCGGGGGCCGGTGGAGGTGCCGGCCTTCCCGGTGGACGACGTGGTCGACACCACCGGGGCCGGCGATCTCTTCGCTGCCGGTTTCCTCTTCGGGCTGACCCACGGCGCCGATCCCGAACGCTGTGCCCAGCTCGGAGCGTTGTGTGCCAGCGAGGTCATCGGCCACCTCGGAGCCCGCCCGCAGGAGGACTTGAGGGATCTGGCCTCCCGGGCCGGTCTGCTCTGATCCCTGCGGCGGATAGGACGGCCCAGCCTCACTTCCCGTGGACCTTGGCGACGGTCTTGTGACCCGAATTGCGACTCCCGGACACAAGGGGAGATCAGCTTATGGAGCTTGGTCGGTGGTGGCCTACGCTGCAGGTTCGCCCGCCTTCTGAGAGGAGCACGCCCGATGAGCTTGTCCGTCGGCATCGTGGGTCTCCCCAACGTGGGGAAGTCCACGCTGTTCAACGCTCTCACCAGCAACGACGTCCTGGCTGCCAACTACCCGTTCGCCACCATCGACCCCAACGTCGGGGTGGTGGCCGTCCCCGATCCGCGCTTGGACCAGCTGGCCTCGCTCTTCCACAGCGCACGGACGGTGCCGGCCACCGTGACGTTCGTCGACATCGCCGGGATCGTACGAGGTGCATCGAAGGGCGAGGGCCTGGGGAACACGTTCCTCGCTGCCATTCGGGAGTGCGATGCCGTCTGCCAGGTGGTGCGGGTCTTCACCGATCCCGACGTGATCCACGTGCAGGGGTCGGTGGACCCGGCGGCCGACATCGACACCGTGAACACCGAGCTCGTCCTGGCCGACCTCCAGACGGTCGAGACCCGGCTCGCCAAGCTGACCCGCGAGGTTCGCCGCCAGTCGGAGCTGGAGGGAGTGCTGGTCGAGGTGTCCAAGGCGGAGCGCATCTTGGACCAGGGCCGGACGATCGCCTCGGCTGCCGCCGCCGGCGAGGTGGATCGGGACCTGCTCTCGGATCTCCACCTGCTGAGTGCCAAGCCCTTCGTCTACGTGTTCAACGTGGACGAGGGGTCGATCGGTGACGAGCCCCTCCGCAACCGATTGTCGGACCTCGTGGCCCCGGCGGAGTCGGTGACGGTGTGCGCTCAGATCGAGGCCGAGCTGGCCGCCCTGGATCCTTCCGATGCCGCCGAGCTGCTCGCCGGATACGGCCAGGAGCAGTCGGGGCTCGACCAGCTGGTGCACGCCGCCTTCCGGGTGCTGGGTCTCCAGACCTTCCTGACCGCCGGCCCGAAGGAGGCCCGGGCCTGGACCATCCACGCCGGTGACACGGCGCCGGTGGCGGCCGGGGTGATCCACACCGACTTCCAGCGGGGCTTCATCAAGGCCGAGATCGTGGGCTACGAAGATCTGATGGCGGCGGGCTCGGTGGCCGCCGCCCGCGCCGCCGGAAGGGCCCGTATCGAAGGGAAGGACTACGTGATGCGCGACGGTGACGTCGTCGAGTTCCGCTTCAACGTCTAATGCCGCTGACCGGTCAGCCGGTCACGGTGAACGGCTTGGTGATCGGCCGCCCCGAGGTCGACACCACGTACCAGTACCCGCCTTCGTTGAGGAGGGCCTGTCCGGTCACCATGCCGGCCTTGGTGTCGCTGCTCCAGGTGTAGAGGGGATGGCCGCCGTACGTCACCTGCGTGGCACCTGTGCTCCTGTGGATGGTCCCCACCAGTGCCTTGTTCACGCCCGGTCCGACCCGGGGGGCGCCGGTCACCAGGAGCGGCGGCCAGAGGAACACGCACGCCGACGAGGTACAGCGGCTCCGGGTGGGCGTATCGATGGCGAAGTCGTAGAGGGTGTGGCCGTTGCCGGTCGCCAGGATCGGTCCTACCGGCGACCGCTCGACCGTGAGCGTCATTCCGCCAGGTGCGGTCGTGGTGGTGGCCTGTGAGGTGACCTCGACCCCGCCGCCACAACCAGCAGCCACGATGGCGAGCACCACCACCCCGGCCACGACCGCCGCCCGACGCCGGAACCCACTCGGCTGCCATCTCCTCTCGACGTGATGGCGGCTCACGTGGAAGCCACCGAGGGGATGTGCACGCCGACGAGCCAGCTGAGGGCGGCCAGGCCCTGGGGCAGGGTCCACGAGGTAGGGGTCTGGTGGTCCAGATTGTGGATACCTGTCCGGTCCAGCAGCTGGCGAAGACCCGGCTCGAGTCGGCCGTGGAGGTTCGGAGGTTCCACGGTGATGAATCGCTCGCGTCCGGCAGGGTTGATGAGGATGAACCCGTCGGAGTGGGCGACGTCGAAGGTGAGCGGCTGGCCGGTCCACCAGTCGGTTGCCGGTGGGGTCCCTTCTGGGACCTTGGCGAAGTAGATGCCGAAGTACTTCCAGAACGCGGTCAGGTTGGACAGCGAACCGGTCAGCAGTGGCCAGTTCGCTCCGAAGCGGTGTGCGTAGGCCGTCAGTCGGGCCGGCGTGTCCCGCCACGGGTCGACCGTCACCTCCAAGAAGACCACCCGGCGGGCCAGACCAGCCTTGCGGACGTCCTGCTCCATGGCCAGGATGGCCCCGGTGGTCATGGGGCACTCCTCCTGGCACAAGGTGAGGAAGGGCGCCATGAGGACGTAGCGCCCGCGGTACGCAGCCAGGGAGGTGGTCGCGCCCTGCTCGGTGACCAGCGGCGTCGAAGGGACCGGCCGGTTCACCACCACGCCCATGTTCGCTGGCGGTGGTGCCGGAGCACCGCCACAGGCGGCGAGAAGGGCTCCCCCGACGACGAAGACGGCCACCGTCGCCACGATTGCTCGGACCCGTCGGCCCGGACCGGACCGACGGATCCGCTGGTGCACCTTGTCGGTATCACAGGCGCGACGGAAATCGCCGGCAGCGCCTGGCAGGGGAGCATGGGTCACCCACCATCCATACCCGACGGCACACCCCGGTACCAGTCGGCCCCGACATCCGTGGCCTAGGTCGCTGTGGTCTCGGGATCGGGAGGGAGGAAGTCGAGCGGGAGGTCGGCCAGTCCGATCAGGGTCGAGGCGATCCACCTCGTCAGGGTGTCGACGGCCGGCTCGATCGTGGCCGAGTCCTCCAGGTTCTCCTCGTCGAAGCGCACCGACCCTTCGTACGTGGCTTCCACGGCCCAGCGGGACGTGAGCGGAGCCGAGCTGATGACCTCTTCGATGGTGATCGAAGATCGCAGGAGGGGGCTACCGCTGATCGGGGGGCTCTGGGGAGAGAGGACTCCCATGATGTGGGCCTGTGTGGGGGTGCGGGCCAGGCGTTGGATGCGCAGGGCCACTTCCACGATCACCTCGGGAAGCTCGTCGGGTGACTCGCCGATCGACCAGCTCCGGTACGAAGTCTGGCTCCAGGTGGGCCAGTCGATGGAGAGGTCGGCCCGGACCCGGGGAGGCTGCCCTTCGCCAGGCAGGCTGTAGCTGGTCTCCCACGAGACGTCACCGAGGAACACGTCGACCTGGAATCGCTCCTCGACGGCCTGGCGTTGGAGCAACGCTCGCTCGAACGAGCGGCGGATGGTCGATATGACGTCGACGAGCAGGTGGTCGAGCACGGCGCGCAGAGGCTACCTTCCACACGCCTTGGTGCGGTCGCCTCCGGGCGGGCGCCGCCCCCGGGGTACCATCGGAGCATGCCCCCCGACAATCCCTGGCTCGAGCGACGGGTCATCGCCTACGCCCACCAGGGAGGCGCGTGGGAGTCCCCGTCGTCAACCCTGTTCGCGATCGAGCGGGCCGTGGCCGCCGGGGCCACGGCCATCGAGCTGGACGTGCATGCGACGGCCGATGGTGAGTTGGTGGTGTGCCACGACGAGACCGTGGACCGGACCACCAACGGCCACGGAGCGATTGCCACACTGACGCTGGACGAGATCAAGAGGCTGGACAACGCCTACTGGTTCATTCCCGGGGCCGACGTCACGCCGGGACGCTCCGACGCCGACTATCCCTACCGCGGTCGTGCCGCCTCGGACCCGGCCTTCCGGGTGGCGACGTTGCGTGAGATCCTCGAGAGCTTCCCCGGGGTGGTCCTCAACCTCGACATTAAGCAGACTGCCCCCGCGGTGCCCCCTTACGAAGCGGCACTGGCTTCCCTGCTGGCCGAGTTCGAGCGGCGCGACGACGTCATTGTGGCGTCGTTCCTCGATCCGGCCACCGAGGCGTTCTCCAAGGTGGCGCCCGGAGTGGCGGTTTCTGCCGGTACGTTGGCCACGGCCTCGTTCTGGAGGGCGGTGCGGGAGCACACCCCGCTACCGGACCTGGCTGCAGTGGCCTTCCAGGTGCCCGAGCGCCAAGGCGACCTCGTGGTGGTGGACGAGGAGTTCGTCCGTGCCGCTCACGGGGCGGGGATCGCCGTCCACGTGTGGACGATCAACGACACCGAGTCGATGGACCGATTAGTCGACCTCGGGGTGGACGGCATCATCTCAGACCTGCCCACCACCCTCGTCGGCGAGCTGAACGGTCGGGGGGTCGCCTGGAGTGGCTGAAGTGCAGCCGACGTCGGTCAGCCGCGACCGCAGTTCGGCTTCTTGCCGTGGTTGGCCTTCTTCTTGGCCCTCAGCTTGCGCTTCACCGTCCGCTTCGACATCCCGGCGAGCTTAGGGGACGCGGCTAGCCTCTGTCGACGTGACCGTTCCGGGTGGAGCCGGATTGCCCAGGCGACGGCGGTGAAGACGGCCTGGCTCCTGTGCGAGGGCGCCGTGTTGGCTGGTGCCGAAGTGGCGGACACCCTGGCCGATCGGACCAGGGGGCTGATGGGGAGGCCTGGCTACGAAGGGGCCATGCTGCTCCTTCACACCCGCTCCATCCACACCTTCGGGGTGAGGTTCCCCCTGGACGTCGGCTTTCTCGACGCCGATCTGGTGGTGCTGGACACGGTGCGCGTGGACCGATGGCGGGTGGCACTGCCCCGACGGCGCGCCCGCAGCGTTCTCGAGGCAGAAGCGGGATCGTTCGAACGATGGGGCCTGCGGATCGGTGATCACCTCGAGCTTCGGGAGACCCCGTGACGTCTTCCGATCCGGTGAACCACGGAGCCGACGAGGGGTCGGAGGGCCGGATCGTGCTGGTGGCCACGCCCATCGGCAATCTCGGCGATCTCGCTCCCCGGGCGGTGGCCGTCTTGGACCAGGCCGACGTCGTGTGCTGCGAGGACACCCGACGAACCCGCGCCCTGTTGACCGCGGCCGGCGTCGCCGGGAGGGGACGACTGTCGGCCCTACACGATCACAACGAGGACGCTCAGGTTCCCCGGCTGCTCGAACGGGTACGGGCCGGCGAGACGGTGGCCGTCGTCTGCGACGCCGGCACGCCGGCGATCTCGGATCCCGGAGCCCGGTTGGTGGCCGCCGCCGCCGCCGGAGGACTGACGGTGAGCGTCGTCCCGGGACCGTCGGCCGTGGTGGCCGCCCTGGTGGTGAGCGGCCTACCCACCGACAGGTTCTGCGTGGAGGGGTTCCTCCCCCGCAAGGGGGCCGAGCGACGTCGCCGGTTGGCCGTGCTGGCCACGGAGGAACGGACGGCGGTGGTGCTCGAAGCACCGGGACGTCTGGCGGCCACCTTGGCTGATCTGGCCGAAGTCTGCGGTGACCGACCGGTGGCCGTCGTGCGGGAACTGACCAAGATCCACGAAGAGACGTGGCGCGGTGACCTGATGTCCGCGGCCGAGAGCTTCGCCGAGCATCCGGTGCGCGGCGAGATCGTGGTGGTGATCGGCGGGGCGCCTCCTCCGGCTCCGCCTTCGGCCGCCGCCGTGGCCGGCGCCGTGGCGGATCGTCTGGCCGCCGGTGACGGTGTCCGTGACGCTGCCGATGCCGTCGCCGCTTCGCTCGGGGTGCCCCGCCGGCAGGCCTACCAGGTGGCGCTGGCCCAGAAGGCCGGCTCAGAGGGGCAGTCCGCCGGCATGCCGGACCGACTCCGCTCCACGTCCTGAGGGCCGCAGGAGAGCTTGGGCAGCCACCACGTCCGCGTCGTCGGCCCAGCGCCTCTCGGCCACCAGTGCCGCGTAGGAATAGCGCTCGTCGGCATGCTTGGGCTACCACTCGGCAGCACGTGGACGAAGGGCTCTGCCAGCTGGTCGGTCAGCGCTGGCGGCAGCATGTCGCTCTGGTCGCGCTCGGGGGCGACGAAGTTGGAGGCCAGGGCGCCATCGTGGCCACGGCGCTCGGACAGGTCGTGGATGTCACGCGCTCGCGACACGGACTTCATCGAGCGTCCGGGAGTTCGTGCAGCAGGTTCTCGTACGGTCAGGATCGTGATCGCTCGATCCTGGAGAAGGCCCATACCAGACCCGCAAGCACGATCCCGGGGGCCAAGAGCCAGAAGGGCCGCTCAACCCACCACAACGCTGATGGCGAGTGCAGAAGCTGGCCACCCAGGAAGCTGAAGATGCCGATCACGATGATCAGGGCCGTCATATGCCAACAGAAGAGCGTCATGGAGATCCCGTTCGCGGCGACCACCAAGCGCCAGACGCGGCGTCGCTTGAGCCACCGATCGAGGTAGGGCCGCGCGAGCAGCAAAAGACCGAGTTGGAGTACTGCCAGGGCGGCGATACAGATCGAGGTCGGAAACATGTTGCTCCCGCCACCGCCTGTCGTCGCCACCATTGAATCGGGATAGCCACCCAACGTGGTGAGCAGTACCAGAGATGACACACCGGCGATGAGCAAGCGTGAAGCGACCACCCGTGCACGTCGAGTGCCCCTATGGGTGATTCTGCCGTCTCGCCAAAAATACCCAAGCTGGTGAGCGAATAGCCATACCAGCGCGGTGGTGACGTACCCATTTCCCGCGACCGCCATACCCATGACCATCACAATGGGAACGACAACCCCGTAGCGATGATGGAGACGGGCGGTAATGGGCACTGCCAACACCACCACCGAGTAGGCACCGAGGAACCACAATGGGACGAACGTCACTATTCCCCAGCGCAGGACATTGTCGTTCAGGCCTCCGACGGCGACGAGCGCCAGATCCACGACTGCCCAGATCGCCATCATCGCGAGCGCCGGGCGAAGCAGCCGCCGCAGTCGCTGCTGCCAGAATTCGCGGGCTCCCCCTCGCTGTCGCACGATCCGGTCCCAGCTGGCCAGGTTTGCGTAGCCGCCAACAATGAAGAAGGCGGGCATGATTTGAAGCACCCAAGTGGCCAACCACAGTCCGCGAACGTGGCTGATCAGGTTTGGCATCACGAGCCGGCCCTTGTCCCATTGCGTGATCGAGAACACCCAGTGCCAGAGCACGACGACGGCGATGGAGAGCACCCTGGTGAAGTCGACCACGCGTTCTCGTGTGGCAGGCGTGGCTTCGACTAGGTCGTCGACGGTCGGTGTCTTGGTGATGTCGTTCATTGGTCCAGTGTGAGGCTCCCCCCATGAAGTGACAATCAGGGGTTCCCCCCAAAATGTCACTGGGGACCCCCAGAGCCCCCGATCTCTCGAACGCGCAGGAAGGCGCTGATCGATCGACATATCGGACAGACTGGTGTAGATCGAAGGGGGTAAGCGTGGAGCGAGCGGCACTCACCGGGATTGGCTTACTGCGGGCCGTCTTCTTGGTGTGGATGGTGGTGGTGCTGTGCTCTGAGCGCGATGATCTGGCACCTGGCTGGCATGCGTTGCTGGCCTGGCTTTTGGTGGGTATTGCGGTGATAGTGACGATATGGCTGGCCGTGCTTCGAGCCCGTCGTCCCCTGACCCTTCTGGAACCTGCCACGGTGGTCGTCGAGCTCGCGGTCGGCCTGGCTCTGATGGTGCTCGACGGGGTGGTGTTTCCTCACGGGCACATCGGCTCCAGCCAGTCGTCGCTGGCGACGGCGTGGCCCCTGGCCGGCGTGTTGTCGGCTGGGGTCGCCTACGGAGAGTGGCCGGGCCTGTTGGCCGGCTTCTCGATGGGACTGGCAAGATTCGCGTCGGTTCCTTTGAACAGTGTGTCGGTGGCCGACCTCACCTCCCCAGTTGTCCTTTCATTGAGCAGCACCCTGGTGCTCTACTCGCTGGCCGGCCTGGCTTCGGGCTACGCATTCCGCCTACTGCGCCAGGCGGACGACGAGCTGGCTCGATCCCGGGCTCGCGAAGAGGTGAGTCGTGCCCTGCACGATGGAGTGCTCCAGACGTTGGCCCTTGTCGAACGCCGGGCCAGCGACCCCCAACTGGCGGCGATGGCCCGGAGCCAAGAGCGGGACCTGAGGGCCTTCCTGGCTGAGTTCGCAGGTGCTGGGATCGACGCCTCTGAGGGGCGGGCACGACGACCCGGGCGTCGCCAGGGAGCGCCGGTGCCTGCAGGTCAGCTAGAGCTGCGGCTGCGCCGAACGTCATCCCAATTTGAGGAGATCTACCGGGTACGCGCCAACGTGGTCTTTGCCCCAGATGTCCCTGCCCTGAGTACGGAGACGGCTGACGCCCTCGTCGGTGCTGTGTCTGAGGCACTGGTGAACGCCGGCAAGCACGGTGGTGCCTCCAGGGTGACGGTCTTCGTCGAGCCGGTGGAGGGAGGGGGGGTGTTCTGCTCGGTGAAGGACGACGGGACGGGCTTCGACGTCGAGGCCACCACTGAAGGCCTCGGGATCTCAGGCTCGATTCGCGGCCGCATCCAACGGGTCGGTGGCCGGGTGGAGATCGATGGTGGGCGCGGGCACGGGGCGGAGGTGGGAATGTGGCTGTGATTCGGGTCGTCCTGGCGGACGACCATCCCATCTGGATCGACGGCGTAGCGACCGACCTGGGGGACGGTTTCGAAGTGGTGGGGCGCGGCGCAAACGCTGAAGAGACTGTCGCCGCGGTGGCGGCGGCCGAACCGGACCTGGTGGTCTGCGACCTCCACATGCCCGGTGGTGGTGGAATCCGCGTGGCCCGGATGTGTGGCGAGCGTACCCGGGTGGTGATTCTCACGGTGTCGGAGTCCGAGCGAGACCTCCTCGACGCGGTTGCTGCCGGGGCCGTCGGCTTCCTAGTCAAATCGACTCCACCTGAGGAACTCCGCTCGGCATTGGTCCGTGCCGCGGCCGGGGAGCCGGTGTTCTCCCCGTCGCTCGCTTCGCTGGTCCTTGTAGAGTTCCGGCGCCTTTCCGGAAGCTCGACCGACGTCCGCCCGCTCTCGGAGCGCGAACGTGAGGTCCTTCAATTGGTGGCCCGAGGCCACTCTTACAGGGAGATCGGTGCCGAGCTGTTCATCGCTGAAAAGACCGTCGAGAACCACGTTCGCAACATCCTGGCCAAACTCCACCTCAACCGGCGCCAGGAGCTCATTCGCTTTGCTTTGGAGCACGGCATCGAATAGCGCTTGGGGGTTCTTCCAACGCGATTTAGGGGCTGGCCCTGATCGACTTTTCCCAGGCACGCCCGCAGAGTGGGCTCATGGATCACGTGATCGATTGCCCGGCTTGCGGCGCCTGGTCGGATGTTTCCGACGGGCGTTGCCCAAAGTGCGGCTACCCGATCGGAGCCCCGGAGACCGAGAAGATCCGGGCCAACTTGCACCGCTACTGGGAGCTGACGTCGGCGCGCCGGACCATCGAGTCCGAGATGTGGCAGCTGGCCCACGAGAGGTCCGATCTCCTCGAAGCGGTCTACTCCCGCCTCGGTCCCGCACCGTGGGTGCCCCGGCCAGGGTCGTCCGAGTCGACCGTCCGTTGTGCCGCCGCCCCTGCCGTCGGCTCTGGATCCGAGTGGGACAGCCGAAGCATCCGTACGGTGCTGCTGTGGCTGGGATCGACCCTCCTGGTGCTGAGCGCCGTGGGCTTCGCCGGCTATGAGTGGACCCAGCTGAGACCACCCAGCCGGGCGGCTGTGCTGGCAGTCGCCGCGCTGGGCACCAGCGGCGCCGGACTTGCCCTGCAGTGCCGGTTGCCGGCAACGGCTAAGGCACTCGGCACTGTAGGCCAGCTCCTTGTCCCGGTGGACTGGGCGCTTCTCCGCCACGCCGGGGTCGGGGCTGGGCTGGCCACGGAGATGTGGTGGGCCCTCGGCGCGGTACTGTCGGCAGCGATTGGCTTGGGACTGGGGGGGCTCGGCCAAGTCACCGGCCGGGTACTCGGTGCCATCGCCGCCGTGGCGGCTCTGCCATTGCTCATCGACGCGGCGGTGCCTTTGGGGTATGGCTCCGGCGAGCACTTGGCAGGGCAGGTCGCACTGTGGTCAGTGTTAGCCGCGCTCTACACCGCCCTGGCCCGGGCCCTCTGGCGTAGTCCTCGATGGCACGTGAGCGCGTTGGTCGGCGCCTGGAGCACCGGTGCCTGCCAGATCGTCGCTGTAGTTGGAGCTGCCATCCTCGGTATCGAGGTTGTTCGGGGCAGTGCTGGACCGGCCGGAGTGTGTGCACTTGCGATCGCCTCGGTGGCGGCCAGCCCCTTTCTGGTCCGCTACCTGTGGTTTGCCGACATTGGCGAGGAGGGAGCGCGTTCCGCATGGGGCCACGCCGCGGTGGCAGCGGTTGCCCTATCGTTCCTGGGAGCCGCCACGGTCGCCCTTTCACCGTTCGTACCCGGCATTTGGCTTCCCACCGCGCTCATCGGTCTGGGCTTGACCGGGGTGGTGGCGATGCGCATCCTCCCCAGTTCCTCAAGCCGTGGGATCGCGGTGGCGGTGGCCATCGTCACCGGAATTGGCGCCACCTTCGTTGCGGCGCCAGCAGTAGTGACCGTGCTGGCGCCGCTCGGCTGGTGGGGGCACGGGTGGACCGGATCACTGAACCTACCCGCTGCCGCGCACCTTGCCGGCCCGGTCGCCTTCGGCAATAGACGACATGGTCGGCTCTTGCTCGGCTGGCCCGCTCTGACGTCGCTTGTGGTACTGGGCTCCGGTATGGCCGTCGCCACCGATTGGCATCGGATGGGTGGGGTGGACGCCGTTGCGGCGCAGTCGACTCCTTCAGTGGCATCTCGGCCTCTGTTGGGGATTGGCGTTGCGAGTTGGTTCCTGGTCGCCCTTGCCGTGCCGGCATTAGCGATGGCGCCACTATTGCTTGGGGCCGACATCCTGGGCGAGATCGCCTGCCTGCAGTTCACGGTGGGCGGACTCGTCGCAACGTGGTACCGAGCGTCGCGCCGGGGGTCAAAGTGGGCCGGCATCTTGCCGGTGGCAGCGGTAGTGGTGGAAGTCCCGTGTCTCGGATGGTGTACGGCGACTGCGGCCTCCACCACGGTCGTGCTGGCGTTCGCAGCGGTGTTCGCGATGGTCGCTGCCACCACGGCCGGTACATCGTCGATGCGCAGGGGTGCGTTGGCCATTGCTCTTGGTATGGCATTGGCCTGTGTCGGAACGACTGGTGCCGCCATCTCCTCTCCGACCATGCTCCTGAGTCTGGTGGTCACCGGAATGGCAGCGATTGCCCTCGTGTCCCTCCAGTCGTGGCCGGACGGCGCGGCCACGCTTCCCGCCGAGGGTGTCGCCGTCGCCGGGCTATTGGTGCCCGCCCTGTGGCCTCTTGCCGAGCATTCGTGGTTCACTCTCGCCTTGTGCCTCACGCTTGGCACGCTTGCCGCCGGGTTCGCCGCCGCCAACGCGCGAGTGACGGCATTGAGGGTTGTGCGCCGTCTCTACCACCTATCCCCGGCAGCAGGGGCCATACCGGTCACTTGGGCATGGCTGGTGGCCGGCGACGTCCACCTGGTCGAGGCCTACACCTGGCCCACGGCGGTATTCGTCACCTTGCTCATCGCCGTGGCGAAGAACGGCGAGCGCACTACAAGCCCTCACCTGACGTCGTGGGGCCGCTTCGGACCTGGGCTGGCCATCGCGCTGGTACCGAGCACGGCCCTCGCCATCTCCTGCGGTGGGCTGATTCGTCCACTGGTCCTGAGCGTGCTCGCGTTGGGAATCGCCGTTGCAGGGGGCCGGGCCCGGCTGGGAAGCCCGCTATTCTTCGGTGGGGCCACCCTTCTCGTGCTGGGTCTCAATGCCGCTTTCCCCTACGTGTGGGAGGGCCCGCGGTGGCTTGTCCTTGGTGTCGTTGGCGCCCTGCTGATCTGGTTCGGCGCAACCTTGGAGCGGCAGCGAGCACGGGTCCGTCGTGTCGGAGCCTACTTCGGGAGCTTGGAGTGAACTGGAGTGGGAGCCCGAAAGGTTTGCCTGTCTGCGGACGGCAACGTGAACGCCCAATCTTGCTTTGCTATCCACAATCTCCATCGCCGTCCGCACGAGCACGTTGTCAGCGGTGGGCTCCCAGCCGAGCGTCCGCCGGGGCGTTTCGGGGGAACCGGTGCCGGGGATCGCCAGTGTGGCGTGAGAAGGAGCTGGGGGCTCCAGGCGTCTGAGAGGTCCCGCGAGCCCCGGTACGCTGGCCGCCGTGCCGCCGTTCTACGTTACTACCCCGATCTACTACGTGAACGACGCTCCTCACGTCGGGACGGCGTACACCACCGTGAACGCCGATGCCATCGCCCGTTGGCACCGGCTCATGGGGGACGATGTCCTGTTCCTCACCGGGACCGACGAGCACGGCGCCAAGATCGCCGAGGCCGCCGCCGCACACTCGATGAGCCCGCAGCAGTGGACGGACACGACGGTGCAGCGGTTTCGGGCCTGCTGGAAGTCCCTCGACATCGGCTACGACCGCTTCATCCGCACCACCGAGCCCGGCCATCACGACACCGTGCGCCGCTTCCTCCAGCGCATCTATGACCGCGGGTACATCGAGTTGGGGACGTACTCGGGTCTCTACTGCATCTCCTGCGAGGACTACTACCTAGAAGAGCAGTTGGAGGACGGAAACTGTCCGATCCACCACCGCCCCGTCGTGGCTATGGAGGAGGACAACTACTTCTTCAAGCTCAGCGCTTTCGAGGGCCGCCTGCTGAAGTGGTATGAAGACCATCCCGACGCTGTGCTCCCGGTGGCCAAGCGCAACGAGGCACTCGGCTTCATTCGGGGGGGCCTACGTGACATCTCGATCACGCGTACCTCGTTCAACTGGGGTGTACAGGTGCCGTGGGACGAACGACACGTGTTCTACGTATGGTACGACGCGCTGGTGAACTACCTCACCGCAGTCGGGTACGGATCCGACTCCGATCGATTCGATCATTGGTGGCCGGTGGCCCATCACCTCATCGGCAAGGACATCTTGAAGTTCCACTGTGTCTGGTGGCCCGCCATGTGCATGGCCGCCGATATCGACCCCGCACCCCATGTGTTCGTCCACGGGTTCCTCCTCGTCGGGGGAGAACGCCTCTCCAAGACGCTGGTTGCTCGTTCCGGGGAGGACGGGGGTGAAGGGCAGACGACGTCACCGGTTCGTCTCACCGAGATCGCACCCGACGCGCTGGTCGACGACTTCGGCGTGGACGCCGTCCGGTACCACCTCCTCCGGGAGGTGCCGCTCGGGAGCGACGGGGAGTTCTCCTACGAGGGCATCGTGTCCCGCTACAACGCCGATCTGGCCAACAACCTGGGGAATCTCCTCTCCCGGGTGGCGACGGTGGTGGGCAGTAAGTGCGGGGGGACCGGTCCGGCGTGCGACCCGCAGAGCCCGCTCGCCGCGGCCGCCGGCACGGCCGTCCAGGACGCGATCGACGCCTGGAACCGTTGGGCGCCCCACGAGGCGCTCGAGGCCACCTGGAGACTGATCGGCGCGGCCAACGCCTACTTGGAGGCGACCGAGCCGTGGAAGCTCGACCCGGGTCCCGACGTGGATGCCGTCCTCGGCTCAGCGCTCGAGGCACTCCGTATCGTGACCGTGTTGGTGTCGCCGGCCATGCCCTCCACCGCCGGCGCGCTCTGGAACCGCATCGGCTTCGTGGGCTCTCCGGCTGATCAGCGACTCCCCGACGCCGCGGCGTGGGGGGGATATCCAGGCGGGTTGGCCGTCGAGAAGGGTGCCGCACTGTTCCCCCGTCGCAAACCGTGAGCCTCGCCGAGGGCGAGATCTTGCCGGCGTCCCCCGGTACCAGCTGGTTCGACTCGCACTGTCATCTCCAAGATGTCTACCTGGGTCGAGACGAGTCCGCAGAAGATGCCGACGATGGTGCCGACGCGGCGAAGGGACCCAGGACCGCTGCCCTGACTGACACCCTGGTACGGACCCTCGAGGCGGGGGTGGGGGCCGTAGTGTGCGTGGGCACCGACCCTGCCACCTCAACCCAGGCCCTGGCCGTGGCCCGATCAGCGGCCGCCGGGGAGCTGGGCGATCGCGTGCCCGACATCTGGGCTACCGCCGGGCTCCATCCCCACCAGGCCTCGTCCGGGGTGGACGAGCTGGTCGGCTTGGTCTCCGCGTCCGTGTCTTCGGGCGATCCGTACCTGGTGGCGGTGGGGGAGTGCGGCCTGGACTACCACTACGACCACTCGCCCCATCAGGCCCAGATGGCGGCGTTCGCCGACCAGATCGCCCTGGCTCACCGTCACCGACTTGCGCTGGTGATCCATGCTCGTCAGGCCTGGGACGACTTGTTCTCCGTTCTCGCGGCCGAGGGAGTGCCCGAGCGCACGATCCTCCACTGCTTCACCGGCGGCCCCGAGGAGGCCCGGCGGTGCCTGGACGCCGGCATGTACGTGTCGTTCAGCGGGATCGTCACTTTCAAGAACGCGGTCGAAGTCCGTGAAGCCGCCGCTATGTGCCCGCTCGATCGTCTCCTGATCGAGACCGACAGCCCCTTCCTCACCCCGGTACCCCACCGGGGCAAGCCCAACGAGCCGGCGTACGTGGTCCTGGTGGGGGCCGCGGTGGCGCAGGCGAGGAATATGGATCCCTCCGAGCTGGCCTCGATCACGGCCCGCAACGCCTCGACGGTGTTCGGTCTGCCGCAGAGCCGAACAAGCGGCTGAACTGGAAAAACGCTCTGGCGCTGGTAGACCGGTTTGCATCGGGCGAGGGTGAGTCCCTAGCGTCGTGGCATTCTCGGAGGGGCGGTCTGCCGCTGGCTCCGACGCCATGTCCCAGACGAAGGGTGGAGCCCTGCGGACACACGACAGCCCGATAGGACGAGCCGCGCTCGCGCTGATCTTCGGGGGTGCACTGATGGTGATGCCCCTTGCCCTCCTGGCCAGTCCTCGTTCGAGCGCCTCGTCGATAGGCCACGAGCGTGCCAGCGGCGCGCCTCCTCCCTCGGCGGCCAGCGAGCTTCTGATGCCCCCCTCAGAGTTGGTGGACTTCGCTGCTTTCGCCACATCCAGGGGTCCCACGACGCCGGCCCCCGCACCCGCGCCGGCCCCCGCAGCCACACCCCCCGCACCCGCCCCGGGGCCCGCAGCCACACCTCCGGCACCCACACCTCCGGCACCCGCAGCCACACCCCAGGCAGCCACACCTCCGGCACCGGCAGCCACACCTCCGGCAGCCACACCACCGGCGGCCACACCCCCGGCTGCCACACCCCCGGCAACCCTCAGCGGAGAGGCCACTTGGTACCCCGAGGCCTCCCCGGGAACCTGCGCCAGCCCCACACTCCCCTTCGGCACCACCGTCCGAGTGGTCGCTGCCGCTACCGGAGCGTCGACCACATGCGTGGTGGATGACCGAGAAGGGAGCAATCCCGGCCGGGTCCTCGACATGTCGGCCACAGGCTTCTCGCAGATCGCCACACCCGGACAGGGGGTAGTGACAGTCACGATCTCCTGGTGACGCTGAGCCCGGCCGACGTGCAGCGTCTCTTGGCCGACCACGGCCTCCACCCGCGCCGGTCGTTAGGGCAGAACTTCGTGGTGGACGCCAACACCGTCCGCCGCATCGTGCGCCTGGCCGGAGTGGATGCAGGCACGCCGGTAGCGGAGGTCGGGGCAGGACTCGGCTCCCTCACTTTGGCCCTGGCGGAGACCGGTGCCCACGTCGTGGCGATCGAGGTGGACCCGGCCTTGGTCACGGTGCTACGCAAGGTGCTCGGATCCCAAGTTCCACGGGTCGACGTGACCGTGGTCCAGGGCGATGCCCTACGACTCGAGTGGGAGCGCGTCCTGTCTGCGGATCGCGGGCCGTGGCACCTGGTGGCCAACCTGCCGTACAACGTGGCGACGCCGGTGGTCGTCGGCGTGCTGGAGGGCGCCCCCCAAGTCGCGTCGATGGTCGTCATGGTCCAACGGGAGGTCGGGGAACGGATGGCGGCCTCGGCCGGGGAGGGAGCCTACGGGGCGATGTCGGTCAAGATCGCCTACTGGGCCGAGGCGACCGTCGTCGGCAGGGTCTCGCCCACGGTGTTCTTCCCTCGCCCGAAAGTGACATCGGTGCTGGTTCGTATCGACCGGCGGCTGGAACCGGCGGTGCCGCCGTCGGTGGTGGACTACCGGAGATTCTGCACCGTGGTGAACGCAGGGTTCACCCAACGTCGGAAGATGCTGCGCCGGTCCCTGGCCGGGGTGGTCGATCCGGCGGCCTTCGATGCCGTCGGCGTGCGTGCCGATGCCCGGGCTGAGGAGCTCGATGTGACGGCATGGGGCAAGCTGTCAGGGTGGGGGAGAACCGATCCGGGGATCCGAGACCGGACGTGACCCCCGATACCGGGAACAAGGGGAAGGTGGTCGGGTCGGGCGGCTCCGGCGTGGTGGTCCTGGCGGCTCCGGCCAAGCTGACCGTGTCGCTCCGGGTTCTCGACCGGCGGCCGGACGGGTACCACAACCTCGACGCTGAGATGGTGGCGCTGGACCTCTGTGACGTGCTCGAAGTCGACCCTTCTGGCGACGGCCTCAGGGTCGAGACCGCGGCCGACGGGGCGATACCGTCTCGAGTCGCTGACCTGCCCCGAGGATCGAGCAACCTCGTGTCCCGGGCGCTGTCGGCGGTGCGACGGACCGCGGGGGTGCTCCTCACGAAGCGCATCCCGGTCGGGGGGGGCCTGGGCGGGGGCTCGGCCGACGCTGCGGCGATCCTTCGCTGGGCCGGTTGCCTCGACCCGCAGGTCGCTTCAGGCCTCGGGGCCGACGTCCCGTTCTGCGTGGTGGGTGGTCGGGCGCACGTGACCGGAGTCGGCGAGGTGGTCCGCCCCCTTCCCTACGAGGAGCGGACCTTCGTGCTCCTCATCCCTCCGTTCGGCGTGGACACCGCCGCGGTGTACCGCGCCTGGGACCGACTGGGGCCCGATGCCCCCGGAGAGGCGCCGGGCTCCTCGAACGACCTGACCGCCGCGGCCATCTCCGTGGAACCGCGCCTGGAGGCGTGGCGGAGACTGCTCGAAGAGCTCACCGGCGCCCGAGCGGCCCTGGCCGGGAGCGGCGCCACCTGGTACGTAGAGGGCTCGCCGTCGGAGCTCGGGGTGGAGGGCATCTCGACCGTGACGCTCGGTGGAGCCCACGGATCGCTCGTCGCCGTCCGTACGGTTCCCCAGTGGTGGGAACCAGAGGCGGCCGGCACTCGCCTTCTCCGGTCCCGAACTGCGCCAGGCGCCGCTTTCGACGCCGGATGACGAGGGGAGGGCTACTTCCCGGCGCGACGCTGCCAGCGGGTGGCTTTGAGCATCTTCTTGTGCTTCTTCTTGCGCATACGCTTGCGGCGCTTTTTGATCAGTGATCCCATGTCGTGCGGGAGGCTAGCGGTTCGAGGGCCTGTGACGCCAAGCCGCCGTCCGGTCACCCCGGTCGTGATGCGTGCTCGGCCGCGCTCCAGCCGGTCGAGGCGGTCCCCCCGGTCGAGCCATTCCGTCCGGTCCAGCGAGTCCATCGTCGCCGCGAGGACCGGTCCGAGCCAGAGGCACGGACCTGACCGTCGCCCTTCGATCAGCTCAGCCCGACCCGAGCGATATCGTTGGTCCCACTATGGCGTACCGGCTTGTCGCCCTGGACCACGTCCAGCTGGCCATGCCCGTGGGGGAAGAGAACCGGGCCGAGGCGTTCTACGCCGGCCTGTTGGGCATGGAACGCCAAGTCAAGCCCGAACCCCTGGCGGCCCGGGGAGGATGCTGGTTCTCGAACGGACTGGTCTCGTTGCACCTGGGCGTGGAGCCCGACTTCCACCCGGCCCGCAAGGCCCACCCAGCCCTGGTGGTCGAAGACCTGGAGGATCTCGAGGCCCGCTTGCGTGCCGCTGGGCTGGAGGTACGCCCGGACCGTGATCTTCCAGGGGTCCGACGTAGCTACGTGGACGATCCTTTCGGGAACCGCATCGAGCTCATCGACGCCGGCTGAGCCCGCCGCTACGCCGGGCCGTCTTCGTGGGCCTTGGTGAGGGGCACCGGCGTCGGGACAGTCGTCGGACCCTCCACCCCGGGTGTGCTCCCGACCCCGGCTGTGGCCTCCACTCCGGGTCTGCTCCCCGTGTCGCCGGTCGAGGACGCCGGCTCACTGAGCGGCGGGAAAGCCAGTCGGAAGGTGGCCCCGCCGCCCTCGGCATTTCCGGCCTCCACCGATCCGCCTTCGGCTTCGGCCACCTGGGCCACGATGGCCAGTCCCAGGCCCGAACCCGGCCGGGATCGGGCTGCCGGCGCCCGGTAGAAGCGGTCGAAGATGTGTGGAAGGTCGTCGGAGTCGATTCCCGGTCCGTGATCCCTCACGGTCACCTCACCCTGGCTGCACGACACCTCGACGGTCTCCCCGTCAGGGCTCCATTTGAGAGCGTTGTCGAGAAGGTTCCCCACGGCCCGGGCGATGCGCTCCCGTTGGCCGAGGACCCACGTCTTGGTCGACGTGAGCTCGAACCCGACGTCTCGGAGACGTCCGTGGGCGCGCGCCACGGTGACGGCGTCCTCCACCAACTCGTCCAGGCGAAGGGGCGCGGGAGCGCTCTGACGCTGCTCACCCCGCGCGAGCTCGGACAGGTCGCCGACCAGCGCAGTGAGCTCCTCCATCTGGGTGAGCAGATCGTCCACCAACACGGTACGGTCCTCGGGCGAGAGCTCGTCCAGGCGACGAACTACTTCAAGGTTGGTGCGGATGCTGGTGAGCGGCGTCCGCAGCTCGTGGCCGGCATCGAGAACCAGTTGACGTTGGGCTTCGCGCGACCGCTCCAGTGCGGCCAAGAGATGGTTGAACGCACGGCGCAGCCGGCCCAGCTCGTCCGCCCCCCCGGGGTCAAGGCGCCTGGTCACGTCGGTGGTGGCCGCAACGGTCTCGACTGAGGAGGTGAGCTCGTTCAGGGGCACGATCGCCGTCCGGCCCACCAGCCACGCCAAGAGGAGAGCCAGCGCGATCCCCAAGAGCGCGATGGCGATGAGGATGGAGCCCAGGTGGGCGAGCTGGCTGTCCACCGCCACCAGGGGTAGGACGATCTGGAGAGCGGCCGGGGTGCTGGACACCACCACCCCCTGTGTCACCACCTCCACCTGGCCGGCGCTCACGACCAGTTCCCGGTAGTCCTGACCGTGGAGTGTCACGTCGGTGTAGAACGATCCCGCCTGGCCCGATGCCACCGACCCGGCCCCCGCCGGCACCGGGATGTTCCCATTGCCGATGACCTGACCCGACGGGTTCACGTACTGAAGGTTCAACTGAATGCCGAGGTCACCCTCGTTCACCCGACCGCCGTGGGCGATGATGTTCTGGGCCGAGGTCTCCAGGGTGCCGTCCACCGACCCCACGAGCGCGTTGCGGGCGGCGAAGTAGCTGGCGATCGACGCCGCCAGCACGGCGATGACCACAGCGACGGCGGCCACCAGGACGAGACGGCTCCGGAAGGTCACGAGTCTCGCAGCACGTAGCCCACGCCCCGCACCGTGTGGATGTAACGGGCCTCGCCCCCGGCTTCGGTCTTGCGACGCAGGTAGCCCACGTACACGGCGAGCGAGTTGGTGCCCGAATCGAAGTCGTATCCCCAGACCCGGTCCAAGATGACATCACGGGTGAGGACCTGGCGAGGGTGGCGCAGGAACAGCTCCATGAGGTCGAACTCGATACGGGTGAGGGTGAACACCCGGTCTCCACGGCGCGCTTCGCGGGTGCCCAGGTCGAGCGACAGGTCGCCGAACTCGAGCACGTCGCCAGCCGACCCCATGCGCCGGCGCAGGAGGGCACGGAGCCGGGCCAGCAGCTCGGCCAAGGCGAAGGGCTTGACGACGTAGTCGTCAGCTCCGGCGTCGAGACCCTGGACCCGGTCGTCGACAGCGTCACGGGCGGTGAGCATGAGCACCGGGGTGTCGTCGCCAGCGGCTCTGAGCCGTCGACACACCTCGAGGCCGTCCATGACCGGCAGTCCCAAGTCGAGCACGATGGCGTCGGCGGGCTCGGCCGCCAACGAGCGCAGCGCCTGGCCGCCGTCGTCAGCCGTGTCGACCGTGTAGCCCTCCAGCCGGAGGGCGCGGTCCAGCGACGACCGCACCGCCTGATCGTCTTCGACCACCAGTATCTTCATCCGACCTCCCGGCCCTTCGGGGCTGCCCTGGGCTCTCGTCCGACCCCACTTGGTTCCACCGGCCCCGGCCCGTCCTCAATTTCGCCCCTGCCTTCATCGGCATTGGGACCTTGCTCCTGGGACCTTGCTCCTGGGACCTCGTGGCCGAGAACATGCCCAACACCTGCGGTCCGGCAAGCTTCGGAGTGTCGCCGGAGGCTCCCGGAGACGCTGGTTGAGCACGAGCCTACCGGTAGGTCCACCGACCCAAAAGGAGTCTTCAGAACTTCTTAGCT
>JAJYWF010000091.1 GCA_021791635.1 Actinomycetes bacterium | reverse complement strand
GCATAGAGCTCGCGGACAATCTCGGGCCGGTCCTGGCAGTCCGCGAGGACCGCCTGGCGGTACTCAATCTCCTCCTGGTCCTGCAGGCTGGTGAGCACGACGCGCCGACAGACCTCGAGGCGATGCTTCCCGGCATTGTCATCGACGCCAAGGTGGGCCAACAGCTCTACCAGGTCCAGTCGACAGTCCCCCAGCTGAAGGCGAACGGGGACATCGGGGACCGTCTGATCTTGGAGCTGGGAACCAACGGTCCCTACTCGACGACACAGCTGGAGACGCTGCTGAACTCCCTCGGACCGATGAAGAGGATCGTCCTGGTCAATACCCGCGTGCCTCGGCCGTGGCAGACACAGGTGAACGCCACCATCGCCACAGTGGCCGCCCACTACCCCAACGCAACTCTCGTGAACTGGTACGCCGACAGCGCCAACGATCCCCAGTACTTCTACACAGACGGGATCCACCTGAACCCCACTGGCGCTCAGTACTACGCGTCGCTCATCGTCCAGGCGCTGGACGCTCCGTCGCCGCCACCACCGCCAGCTTCTCACTGACTGACGGGGCAGCCCCCATTGCCTCCGGGCGCCTGCTCCCTGCGTTCCTAACCTCGGGCCTTCAGCGCTTCGATGAGGGCCGGCAGCACCTTGTGCACGTCCCCCACGATGCCGAGGTCTGCCACCGAGAAGATCGGGGCGTCCTGGTCCTTGTTCACGGCCACGATGTTCTTGGAGCCCTTCATTCCCACGAGGTGCTGCGTGGCACCCGAGATCCCACAGGCCAGGTAGACCGTCGGCTTGACCGTCTTGCCGGTCTGCCCGACCTGATGGGAGTAGGGAACCCACCCGGCATCCACGATGGCCCGACTGGCCCCGGCCGCGCCGTGCAGCAACGAAGCGAGCTCTTCGACAAGGGCGTAGTTCTCAGCCGCACCAAGCCCCCGCCCACCGGACACCACTACCGAGGCCTCGTCCAGCTTGGGACCCGAGCGCTCCTCCACGTGGCGGTTGAGGATCCGAGCGGCCCCGGTGGCCCCGGTGTCAGGAGCCGGTGCCGCCACCACTTGGGCCGCCGACCCGGTGCCCGGCTCGGCGGCGAACGACTTGGCCCGGATGACGAAGATGCCCGGTCCCTCACCGGTGAATCGTGCCGTCACCGTGTGGGAACCTCCGAAGACCTGGTGCTCGGTTCGCAGGTCCTCGTCGACGTTCAACCCGGTGACGTTGGTCAGGACTGGACGATCGAGCGCTGCCGACAGGCGCCCGGCGACGTCCCGGCCGTCGTAGGTGGCCGGGATCAAGATGGCATCCGGCGCATTCCCGCCCTTCACCAAGGACGCGATGGCGGCGGCCACCGGTGGGCCCGGCAGCGCGCCGGCGAGATCACCTACGTCGTAGACGACACTGGCACCGTACTCTCCGAGGACGGCCGCAGCCGATGCCACGTCGGCCCCCCAAGACACCGCCTCGACCGTCGATGCCAGCCCCCGGGCATGGGTGAGGAGCTCCAGCGTCAGGGGAAGAGGGCCGGACTCCCCGGATTCGGCCAGGACCCAGATCTTGTTCACAGCCATCTCATATCACCTTGATCTGCTCGAGGAAGGCCACGATGCGCTGGGCACCGTCCCCTTCGTCTACGACCTTCTCACCGGCCGACCGGGCTTCGGCTTCGGCCACCTGGACGATCCCCTGGCGGGCCCCGGTGGCACCCACCTCTGACGGGTCGATCCCCAGATCACTGATCGTCAGGGTGTCCACCGGCTTGGACTTGGCGGCCATGATGCCCTTGAACGACGGGTACCGGGGCTCGACCACTCCGGCGGTGACGGTGACCACGGCCGGGAGCGGGCACTCCACCTCGTCGTATCCCGCTTCGGTCTGGCGCTCGACCACCACCTTGCTCCCTTCGACGGCGACGCTCTTTGCGAACGTCACCGACGGCATCCCCAGCAACTCGGCTACCTGGACCGGGAGGGTCCCGGTGTAGCCGTCGGTGGACTCCGTGGCGGCCAGCACCAGGTCCGGCTGGGCCCTTCGAATGGCCGCCGCCAGAACTTTCGCCGTACCGAGCGCATCCGATCCGGCAAGCGCATCGTCGCTGACCAGGATGGCCTTCGCCGCGCCCATGGCCAGAGCCGTCCGAAGTCCCGAGACTTCTCCGCCCGGGGCCATCGAGACCAGCGTGACCTCACTGCCCTCCACCTGACCGGCGAGCTGCAACGCCATTTCGACCCCGTACGAGTCGGAATCGTCCAGGATGAGCTTTCCCGTCCTGACCAGGTTGTGCGTGGTGGGATCCAGTGAGGACGGGGCCGCAGGATCCGGGATCTGTTTGACGCAGACGACGACGTTCATAGGTGCCCATTCTGGTCCACCCAGGGCCGATAGCGCCATTCCGGCGTGCAGCCCAGGCAGGGCTGCGCGGCGATCACCTGGGACGACTTCTCATCACCTCCAGGGCCTCACCGGGCCGATCGGTGATGACGGCATCGACTCCGAGATCGGCCATGGCTTCGAGGTCCCCCCGGGCGTTCACCGTCCACGCGTGCACGGCCACACCGGCCCCATGCGCCGCCTCCACCAGCGACGGGCCCACCTGGGCCACGAACGGGTGGATTGCCTGCCAGCCGTGGTCTTCGACCACTTCGAGCTCGGCCATCGCGTCGACGCTCCACTCCAGGAGCCGGCCCAGCGCGAGCGTCGGTTCGGTCCGCCTCACGGCATCGAGGATCGTGGGCTCGAAGGAAGAGACGATCACCCGATCGGTCCAGCCGAGGCTGACCAGGGTGGTGGCGGTGAGCTCGGCCGTCAGCGTGTCGGCATCCGAGGTCCTCGTGGGACCGTGGGACCGCTCGCGCTGGGGTGCCGCCTTGATCTCGACGTTCACGAGCATGCCGTCGCAGGCGTCGAGGGCTTCACCCAGGAGAGCCACGTAGGGAGGAAGCTGGTGCCTCGCGACGAGGTGCAGCGGGCCGGCTCCGGAAACCTCGGGGTCGTGGTGGACCACGAGCACCCCGTCGGCCGTACACCTCACGTCCAGCTCCACTCCGTCGCACCCCAGGCTTCGGGCGGTGCGGAATGCGGCCACGGTGTTCTCGACCGTGTCGACCCCGGCCTCGGTTCGGCCTCGGTGGGAGAAAACCCTGGTCGTCATCGCACGGCTTCCATTCGGCGGGATTCCGAGCCCGACGGGTGCGCCGACTGGGGGCCTTGGGCAAATTGTGGACAATTCACCGGAATTCTCCTTGCGTGCTGCGTTGGGTGCCATATAATGACCACGTCAAACCCCTTTTCCGGAGGAGGGCCCCTGTGGTCCTTCCATGTGAAAAGGTTCACAATCTTGCAGGCGGAGGACCGGCAATGGCGCTGATGTGGAACCGGACGGTGGATTGGGATGCAGACGACTGGCGGCGGATGGCGGCCTGCCGGGACACCGAGCCCGACCTGTTCTTTCCGATAGGGACCACCGGTCCGGCGGTCGAGCAGATCGAAGCGGCCAAGAGCGTCTGCCGCACTTGTGAAGCCCAGGAGCCGTGCCTGGACTTCGCCCTGGCCACGAACCAGGAGTCCGGCGTGTGGGGTGGCACGTCCGAGGACGAACGGCGCAAGCTCCGCAAGGCCTGGCTCGCTGCTCGGCGCCGGGCGAGCTGATCCCGCGCTCACGGCGAGCGCCGTCGCTTCCCGATCTCCCGGTCCCCCGGTAGCAGCTCAACGGGCTGCGGCTGGGACGAAGATCGTCACCAGGGTCCCACCGCCCTCGGACTTGCGCATCGCTTCGAAGGAGATGGTGCCGCCCAGCTGAGTCATCACGAGATCGCGGACGATCGAAAGCCCGAGACTGTGAGTCTCTTCGACGTCGAACGACGCGGGGAGCCCGCAACCGTCATCCCGCACCGAAAGCGACAACTCGGTGTCCCGATCCTCGAGGCTCACCCAGACGTGCCCGGGGGGAACCGGAGAGTCGTCGAGCATGGATGCTGCCACATCTGCCGGCGACTGCGCCGATCCGAATGCGTGCTCGACCGCGTTCTGAAGGACCTCGGCCAGGATGACCGCCAGCGGCGTGGCCACGTCCGCCGCAACTTGCCCAAGGTCTCCGATCACGGTGATCTCCACCGGTCTGGGCGACACCACGGAATCCTGTGCCATCTGCACCAGTGACGCCACGATGTCGTCAAAGGGGACCTGCTCCCCGGGGTCCCGGGACAGGATCTCGTGCACGAGGGCGATCGAGCGCACCCGACGTTCGGCCTCTCGCAGTGCCTCACGCCCGCCACCGACGGGCACGCGACGGGCCTGGAGACTGAGCAGCGAGGAGATCGTCTGCAAATTGTTCTTGACCCGGTGGTGGACTTCGCGAATTGCTGCGTCCTTTGAAAGCAGCAGGCGGTCCAGCCGGCGGACATCGGTCACGTCACGGAGGAGGATCATCGCCCCGGTGACCGAACCTCTGAACAGCAGTGGGATGCAGTGGACCAGCACGATGACATCCGGCCGTCGTTCCACCTCTTCGACGACCGGGCGTCCGGTGGCCAGCGCCCACTCCACCGCTGATTCCTCCACGCCGAGCTCCGTGAACCGGCTCCCTTCCGGCGGAGAGTACACACCCATGCGGTGGAACGCATTCATGGCATTCGGTGAAGCGAACTCCACCCGACCTTCGGCGTCGACTACGACGAAGCCGTCACCCACCCTCGGGGCCTCTTCGGTCCCGACGTCCTCTTGGGGGAACGGGAACGCCGAATCCGAGACCATCTCGGCCAAGCGATCGAATACCTCCAGGTAGGTCTTCTCGTACAGGCTCGTCGGGCCGCGTAGGGGCGCCAGCGTGACCCTGAGCAGAACGGCGATCACCGACCCGGCGTAGCGCACCGGGATGTTCTCGACCGGGACCGACTCTCCGATGATCGGGTGGTGAACCGCCCCTCGGGCTACGCGGCCCTCGTGCAGTGCGGTGGCGCTCAGGCTCCACGCCGACTCCCGGACCGTCTGTCCCACCAGGTCTTGTTCCACCAAGGTCGGACGATTGCTGGGGCGTATCTGTCCGAGCACCACGAGCTCAGGATCTCCTTGGTCCTGGTCAGGATCGGTCACCGAGACCGGAACGACCAGCAAGAGATCGGAGAACGAGAGGTCGGCCAAGACGGACCAGGACCCAAGCAGTCGCTGGAGGTGCTCGAGTTCGTCGGGCCGGAGGTCAGTGTGCTGAGCTGCCAGTTCGGCCGGGGTGGGCATTGGCGCCTACTCCTCGATGTCCGGTCGTGCCGGGTCCTTCGAGGCATCTCGATAAGCCTGGGTATCGACAGCGCCCAGGGGGACGGTGTGGGGCTGACGACGCCGGTAAGCCTGAAGGTGATCGACTCCCATTTGGTCCAAGATGACCCGCAGGTCCCCTGCTCTGTCGGCCACGTGCTCGACGCCATGAGCATCGGAGGCAGTGGTCAGGGGGACGCCGTGTGCCGCGAACCGCACCAGCAGGGGGTGGGCCGGGTACTGCTCTCCCACGGGCTTTCTCCATCCGGCTGACGACAGCTCCGCTGCCATTCCGCTGGAAGCTGCGGCTTCGGCAATGCGGTCCCACCACTCCACCGGGCTGGCAGGGCGCTTTCCGGTCACCTTGATGAGATCCGGATGGGCCAGCACGTCGCACGTCCCCGTCGCCGCCAGTTCCTCGATGGATCGGGTATAGGAGTCCCACGTGGCGTCCACATCGCGTATGGACCACTCCTCCATGGAGACAGCGTCCCCGAGATCGTCGAATCGCCAGGTTCCCAGCCAGTGGACCGAGCCCAGGAGCACGTCGAACGGGTAACCCGCGAGCAGTCCGGCCACCTGGTCCATTCGACCCGGATAGTGGTCCACTTCCAGTCCCAGGACGACAGGAAGCCCAGCCTGCTTGGCCACCAAGACCGTTTCCACGTACGCGTCCAGATCGGCTCGGGCGAGGAAGTCCCAGTAGGCAGCCATCGACTCCTTCAGCTCCGGGGAGCCTTCGGCATCTTCCCAGAAGCCACCGACGACCGGGACGGCCTGCCTGAACCGGAAGAGGTGCTCGGTAATCGCCACCTCCAATACCCCGGCTGCCGCTGCCCTCTCGCAGTATGCGGCCACCTGATCGACGACTGGGCCGACTTCTCGTTGGGTGTGGGGCCAGAGGTGGAGGTGGTAGTCGAGCACGGTGACCGAAGTACTTCTCAATCCGGCGCTGACGACCGGACCCCGGTGCGAAGTCCGATCACCGGGCGTATGACGGTCACTCCGTCACGAATGGTGGTGAGTGAGCAGACCACTCGCGGATCGCTAGCGACCTTGTCATTGAACTCTCGGAGGGCGAGCGCGCTCGGGTCTGACGACTTCTCCGACAACACCTCCCCGTGGAACAAGGTGTTATCCGCCAGGATCACCCCATGACCGGACAGCTTCGGGAGGACTGCTTCGAAATATGCGTCATATCCAGTCTTGTCAGCGTCGATGAACACCAAATCGAACGGACCGGGTAGCCGGTGCACGGTCTCAAGGGCCGGACCCTCGTGCACCGTGATCCGGTCGGCATACGGGCTCGCAGCGATGTTCTCTCGGGCGGTGGCCGCGTGGTGGGGATCCACCTCGCACGTGTCGATCTTGCCTTCCGCCCCCAGCCCGGCCGCCATGGCAATCGAGGAAAATCCAGTGAACGTGCCGATCTCCAAGATCCGCGTGGCTCGGGCGGCAAACACCATGAGCTCTAAGAAACGCCCTTCTTGCCTTCCCACCATCATCCCCCACATTGGGAAGTCCGACCTAGTCCGGGCTTCGATCGCAGTCAGGTAATCAGGAAGGGCCGTCGAGTGCTCTTCGGCGTAGCGCACCACATCGGGATCGACGACTTCAGTCATGCTTACATCGTAGATCCACCCGTGTATTCGAGGGTCCGGCCTACCCGGATGCCCCCGATGTCCCGACCGGTGTGGCCATGACCACGACGTTGTCGGCGTAGTGACCGGTCTGCGGATCGAACGCACCTCCGCACGTGACGATGGCCAGTCGGCGCGGCCCTATCGGTGCGAAGATCCCCTGTGGAAGCTGTGTCTTCGGGTAGGCCTGGAGCGACACGGCTCTCCACGTGGTGACCTGTCCGGTGGCGTCGCTCAGGAGAATCTTTGCTCCAGGCTGGATGTTGGCGAGGTTGTACAGCGCACCGTTTCCCTGGTTGTACCAGTTGATGTGGCCGGCGAGGAGGACCGTACCATCTGCCCCAGCAACCTGACCGCCGTCATTCCAGATTCCGACGTCTTTGACATCTCCTGGAATCTCGAGCGAGAAGTTGGAAATCGCCTCGGGGTAGACCGGTGCGTTGATGTCAAGGGACGGTATGGCGAGCTCGTCAGGTCCGAGCGAATCGACCACCGGGACCGCCGGCGGCGACGCTGGAGCAGTCGGAACTGGGCTCGGCACGGAAGCACGTCCGGAGGTACTGAAGGGGTGCTCGGGCAACGGTGCAGGTCCGGGTGTCGAGCTGGAGAACACGCCGCCCAGGAATATGCCGAGCCCACTCGCAATGAGCAGCACCGCGAGGACTACTGAGGTCCTCGCGCCGCGCCGTCCTCGCACTCCGGTCTGACGTGAGCGCGGGCCTGTCTCGTTGCCCGGCATCTGCTCAGTCAACTTCGGAGCGTGTCCGGCGTCGCGTGGCGCTGAGGATCAGGGAGGCTGCCCCCAGGAGGAGCAGGACCAGGCCACCGACCTCGAGCGGGCCGTCACCTCGGTGCCCGCTGTTGGCACCAGTGATGATGCTCGTGGGGTGTGCGGTCGTGATCGTTACCGACGACGGTGGCGCCGAGGCCACTGTCCCGCCTGTCCCGTCCGCGGTCGCGGTCGCCGTGTCAGTGATCTCACCTGCCGCCACATCCGCGGCGGTCACGACGTACGTGGCCGTACAGGTCTCTGATCTACCGGGGGCCAGGGTGGTCGCCGGGCATGTGGGACCGGTGGCCAGCTTCTCTGTGGCCACCGACTGGGTGTCGGTGACCTTGACTGTGTGAAGTGTCACGTTGCCCGTGTTGGTGACCAGGAAGTGGTAGACGATGGTCTGCCCGATCGCGGCAGCGCTCGTCGTGTTGGCCGACTTCGCCACGGTGAGGGAGGCCACGGTCTTCCCGTGCACGACGGTCGATGCCGTGGCCTGTACCGCGGCGGCCTCCACAGATGTCCCAGTCGCCGTTGCGACCGTCTGGATCACTCCCGACGCCAGATCTTGCGCCGCGACGTTGTAGGTGGCGGTACACGTCTCACTGGCCCCCGGAGCCAAGCTCGTCGCTGGGCAGGAGATCGGGGAGAGCCCGGGCATCGGGTCGGACACCACCACGGGGTCGAGCAGCACGTTGCCGGTGTTCGTCACCAGGAATGTATAAGTCAGCACAGTACCGACCTTGGAGTACGTGCCCGGAGTCACCGAAATTGCCAAGGCGATGGCCGGCTTTCGTGCGATCTTCGTGGTCAGGGTGCTGGACGGCGATGTGACCGGTGTGCCCTTGGGTGTCTTGGCCGTCACCTTGCCCGTGTCCTGGACGTAGCCGTTGTTGAGGTCGGCCTGGGTGACCTTGTAGGTGGCGGTGCAGGTCTCTGTCGCCCCGGGGGCCAGGGTGGTCGCCGGGCATGTGGGGCCGGTGGCCAGGGTCTCTGTGGCCACCGACTGGGTGTCGGTGACCTTGACTGTGTGCAAGGTGACGTTGCCGGTGTTCTTCACCGAGAAGTCGTACTTGATGGTCTGACCGACGGCGGTGACCGCCGCGGTTGTTGTCGCCGCCCGGGTCTTGGTGACTGTGATGGCCGGAGCCCGTGTGGCGGTGACCGTGGCCGTCGATGTGTTCGAGGTGGTCGGTGTGCCCTTGGGTGTCTTGGCCGTGGCGTGGGCGGTGTCGGA
>JAJYWF010000090.1 GCA_021791635.1 Actinomycetes bacterium | reverse complement strand
TGATGCCTCTGGCATCTGTCCGTGACAGTGGCACGGCTGGGATACCAGCCGCCCGAGAGGCCCGGAGACGGGCCTCAAGGTCAGTGAGATATTCGCTGATAGTTCGGGGAACGGACAATTGCCCGGACCTCCCGTCGGGAACGGTCACTCGGTGGTGATCGCCGCCAAGACGTCCACCCCGGCGGCGCTCCGGGCCGGCACCACCGCTGCCACCACCCCCGCCAGGCCGGCGACCACCACGAACGCCACGAGCTCCACCACCGGCACCGAGAACAGGTTCACACCGTCGGACCGGATGGCGTCCACCACCACCCACCCGAAGGCCAGCCCGAGGACGATGCCCAACACCGTGCCGAGCAGGGCCACCACCACCGCCTCCCACCGGATGGATGCCCGTAGCTGGCGGCGGGACAGGCCGAGTGCCCGGAGCAGACCGATCTCCCGCCGTCGCTCGATCACCGAGAGCGCCAAGGTGTTCACGATCCCGAAGAGGGCGATCACCACAGCCAGACCGAGAAGCGCCGTGACCACGCCGATGAGCTGCTGGAACTGCTGGTTCTGCGAGGCGATGAACGTCGACTTGGTCTGGACTTTCACCTGGGGAAGTGTCCCCAGCGCCCGGGTGAGGGCTGCGTCGGCCGCGGCCGGGGTCACCCCGGGTGCCAACTGTGCCAGCACCCGGTGGACCGAAGGACCCACCTGGGGGAACAGGTCGGCCAGCCCGGCGGTGGTGAACAGCAGGTCTCCGGTCAGCCCGGTGGGATCACCGATGATCGCCGCCACCACGTAGGTCCTGGTGCGGACCTGGGAAGAGCCCAGTGGCAGGGCTGACCCCACGTGGAGCCGCCAGCTCCGCGCCACGCCGGTGGTCACGACCACATCCGAGCTCCCGACGGCCCCGAGATGCCCCGAGGTCACGGGTATCGAGACGTCACGGGCGTAGACGCTCACGTCGGTCCCGGTGGCGCCGGCCAGTCGGCTGGCGGACGCGGCGGCGCCGGCTGCTTCGATGCGGACTTCGCCCGACGAGAGCGCCGCCACGTCGGTCAACTCACGAAGGGCCGAGACCTCGGCCGCCACTGCCGGCGAGAGGGCCGGCGTGTTGCTCGGGGACAGGACCACTGCGGCGTGCAGTCCCTGCTCCAGGGATGCGTCGGAGGAGGCCTGCACCGAGTGGGCCAGGACGGCGATGCCGGTGACCAAGGTGAGACCGATCATGAGCGCCGCGGCCGTCGATGCCGTGCGGCGGGGATGGCGCATCGCGTTGTAGCGCCCGAGCTTCCCCGGTACACCGAGGAGACGGGCCAGCGGCCAGCCGATGGCTCCGGCCAACGGGCGGACGACAAAGGGGACCATGGCCGCGAGCCCGAGGAAACCGAGGACCAGTCCGAGACCGGCCACGTCGGCTCGGGTGGCGGCGCCGGCACTCCGGGCGCCGTCGGCACGCAGGGCGGTGACGACCGCCACGATCCCGGCTGCCACCAGGACCAGACCCGTCGCCAGCCGGAGCGGCGCCGGGCGTTCGGTGTCCACCGCCGGCTCCTCTCGCATGGCGCCGACCGGTGCGGTCCGGGCTCCCCGCCAGGCCGGCAGGAGTGCCGCCCCCATCGTGGCCACCGTCCCCACCACCAACGAGATGACCACCGTCCTCAGCTCGAGCACCGGCGAAGTGGATGGGAAGCCGACCCCGACCGCACCCAGGAGGCTTCGCAGGCCCACGGCCAAGAGCACCCCCAACCCGACCCCGAGGAGCGACGACACCAATCCGATGGCTGCCGACTCGGCCAGGACCGACGTCACGATCTGGCGGCGCGTCGACCCGAGACAGCGGAGGAGCGCCAGCTCGCGAGCTCGCTGGGTCAAGAGGATGGAGAACGTGTTGAAGATGAGGAACACGGCGACGAACAGGGCCACACCGGCGAAGACGAGAAGCACGTCCCCGAACACCGAGAACCCTTTGTTCACCGCTGACGTGGTGGCGGCGATGGCCTGCGCCTGGGTCTGGACCCGAAATTGCGGGCCCAGTGCCGCCCTCACCCGGCCGGCCAGCTCGCTCGGCGACACCCCCGGAGCGGCTGACGCCGCGACGTCGTAGATCCTTCCCGCCTGGCCGAGGACCGACTGCGCCGCCGGCAGGGTGAGCCCCACGATCGTGGCCCCGGCCAGTGAGTCGGCGGAGCCGTACCCGACCAAGCCGGTGATCCGGAAACGCCGTGCCGCGCCGGCACCGGCCACTTCGAGGAACTGACCGATCGAGACGTGGTAGCGCTCCGCCGTGGTGACGTCGAGGACGGCTTGGGCGGAGGTCGTCGGGAACGCCCCGCGGCGCAAGGTGAGTGAGCGCAGCGCCGGCACCGAGCCGACCGAGAACACGAGTTGGAGCGAGGTGGTGCTCGAGAGCACTTGATGGCGAGGTCCTACGACTTTGACCGCACCGACCGAGGTGGCTTCGGCCGCAGACACCCCGGGCACGGCGGCCACCCGCGCCACCGTCGACTGCGGGATCGTGAGCCCGACGTCACCCAGTCCTCCACCGCTGCCCGACAAGCTGGATGTGGACTGCGCCGAACGGCCGTCTACGACCACCGCTACGTGAGCTTGGGACTGGTTCAGGACGCCGGTGATGGCCGCCCGGAGCGTGTCGGTGAGGACGTAGGTGCCCGCGATGAAGCTGACCCCGAGCATGATGGCCACGGCCGTCGCCACCAGGCGCACCCGGTGGGCCACCAATCCTCTCCAGGTCAGACGCAGCATGGACCCAGAGGACGACGACTGACGGCGCGCCCGTGCCCGCTCCCCTGTCCGGCGAGGCTCAACCCCACAGGGCCTGCATGCTCTGGTGCACGTGGGCCGGATCGGGTGTCGACAGATCGTCGGCCACCTTCCCGTCCACCAGGAACACGACGCGGTCGGCCTGGGCCGCGACGCCGGGGTCGTGGGTGACCATGATCACGGTCTGGCCGTACCGTCGCACGGCTTCGCCGATGAGGGCCAGCAGCTCGTGCCCGGTGTGCGAGTCCAGGTTCCCGGTGGGCTCGTCGGCGAAGATGACGGCGGGTCGGCTGATGAGAGCCCGGGCCACGGCCACCCGTTGCTGCTCGCCCCCGGAGAGCTGTGCCGGACGGTGCCCCAGGCGGGACCCGATTCCCAGCACCGAGACCAGCTCGTCCCTCCACGCCCGGTCGGGCTTGCGTCCGGCGATCTCCAAGGGCAGCACGATGTTCTCCGCCGCGGTGAGGGTGGAGACCAGGTTGAACGCCTGGAACACGAACCCCACCCGGTCCCGACGGATCCGGGTGAGCTGGCGGTCGCTGCAGCGTGAGAGGTCCGAGCCACCGAGCACCACCCGTCCCGAGGTCGGGCGGTCGAGCCCGGCCAGGCAGTGCAGGAGCGTGGACTTGCCCGATCCCGAGGGTCCGGTGATGGCCGTCAGCGCGCCGGTGCGAAAGCTCACCGAGACCCGGTCCAGCGCCAGCACGGCGGTCGGACCGCTGCCGTGAAGCTTGCTCAGCTCTTCGGCCACCACCGCCGGCTCATCGGGTCGGTCGGCTCCACGGCGCTCGCCGGCACTCCCGGGCACGGGAGCCGGCACCGGGACCTCCTGCTCTAGTCCTTCGGCCACAGCCGCCGTCACACGTCGAGAAATCGACGGATGGCGATGGCCGAGCCCAGGGTCCCGACGCACACGCCCACGAGCACCACCACGGCATCGGTACCGAAGACGGCCCACCCGCTCATCCGCATCTGGGCCAGCAGAGAGCCGGGGTGGGACACCGGGTTCCCGGCGTTGTTCAACAAGACGTGCAGCACGTAGACCAAGGTCGCCGCCACTCCCGACCCGATCAGACCCTGGATCATGCCCTCGGTCATGAACGGGAGCCGGATGAACCAGTTGGTGGCCCCCACCAGCTTCATCACCGACACCTCCCGGCGCCGGGCGAAGATGGCCATGCGGATGGTGTTCAGGATCAGGACCGACGCCGATATCAGGAGCACGACGGCCACCACGACGAACACGATCTGGAGAATGTTGATCACGTTCTCCTCGCTCCGGATCTGCTGGAGCGGCGCTGTCACCTGGATCACCCCGGGCTGGCCGGAGAACTTTGCGATCACCGCCGTGGCGTCCTGTGGGTGGACCGGAATGCAGCGCCACGACGTCGGGGTCTGAGCCGCCGTCACGCCGGCCTCGATGTAGACCTGCCCCAGCAACCGCTTGGCCTCGGCGTAGTCGAAGGCGTGGTTGCGGTACACGCACGGCTGGTCGACGTACGACAGGGTCTTGAGCTGGGTGCCGATGGCCCGCACCTCGGCCGAGCTGGCTGTGGGCTGCATCCACACGACCACCTGGGTCCCCCGCTGCCACTCCCCCTCGGCCTGGGCGGCTCCCTGCTTCAAGAGCAGCGCCGCGCCCACCAGGGAGAGGGAGACGGCCACGGTCATCACCGCAGCCACGGTCATGAGGCGGTTCCGCCAGAGGTTCGACGCCGTCTCCCTGGCGACGTACTGGGCCGACACCGGCATCAGGCCACCCCGCCTTCGACCCCATCTTCGATGTCCGAGGGACCCGAGTCGATGCCGTACACGCCACGGGCCTGGTCGCGCACCAAGGTGCCGTGGTCCAGCTCCACCACCCGGCGCCGCATCCAGTTCACCAGCACCTCGTCGTGGGTGGCCACCACCACGGTGGTGCCGGTCCGGTTGATCCGGTCCAGGAGCTGCATGATGCCCTGACTGGTCGCCGGGTCGAGGTTCCCGGTGGGCTCGTCGGCCAGCAGGATGAGGGGACGGTTCACGAACGCCCGGGCGATCGCCACCCGCTGCTGCTCACCGCCGGACAGCTCGCCGGGGAGGCTGTCGCGCTTCTTCGCCAGTCCCACCAGGTCCAGGATCTGGGGCACCTGGGTCTGGACGACATGGTGGGGACGGCCGATCACCTCCAGGGCAAATGCAACATTCTCGAACACCGTCTTGTTCGGAAGCAGCCGGAAGTCCTGGAACACGCAGCCGATGTTCCGGCGAAGGTAGGGGACGCGCCACTTTGGCAGGTGGACGATGTCGCGGCCGGCTTCCCAGATCTTCCCCTTGTCCGGGATCTCCTCGCGCAGGAGCAGGCGGATGAAGGTGGTCTTGCCCGAGCCCGAGGCCCCGATGAGGAAGACGAACTCGCCCTTGTCGATGTCGAGCGAGACGTCACGCAGGGCAACGGTGGTGTGCTTGTACGTCTTGGTGACGTTCTCGAAGGTGATCATTCTGAGATGTGATCGATGTCCCGGTCCCGGGCCCGCCCCGCGCCGGCGCGCCGGAGGCGGACGCAGCGGGAACGGGGTAATGCTATCGGCCCCCGGGGGGCGAGTGGCGTCACCGACCGAGGTCCAGGTCACCGGGGGTGGACGGGGCGTTACCCATCAGAGCTCCTCGCCCCGCTGGCGACGCAGCTCGCCTTCCATGAAGGCGTCGATATCCCCGTCGAGCACGGCCTCGACGTTGCCGGTCTCCACCCCGGACCGCAGGTCCTTCACCAGCTGGTAGGGGGCCAGCACGTAGGAGCGGATCTGGCTCCCCCAGGCGTTGTCCGATCGATCCCCGCTCAGCGACTCGAGCTCGGCCCGGCGCTCCGACCGGGCCCGCTCCGCCAGCTTGGCTCCCAGGATCTGCATCGCCTTGGCCTTGTTCTGATGCTGGCTGCGCTCGTTCTGCACGGCCACGACCATGCCGGTGGGGAGGTGGGTGAGGCGCACGGCCGAGTCCGTCTTGTTCACGTGCTGCCCACCAGCGCCCGAAGACCGGTACGTGTCGATCCGGAGGTCCTTCTCGTCGATCTCCACCTCGTCACTCACGTCGTCGAGGAACGGCACCACGTCGAGAGAGGCGAAGCTGGTCTGGCGCCGGTGCTGGGAGTCGAACGGGGACATCCTCACCAGTCGGTGGACTCCCCGCTCGGCGGCGAGCAGGCCGTAGGCGAACCGCCCGTGCACGATGAAGGTGGCCGAGAGCAGTCCGGCCTCCTGACCGGGCGTGGCCTCGTCCACCTCGACCCGGTAGCCGCGACGTTCGGCCCACCTCTGGTACATCCGGAGCAGCATCTCGGCCCAGTCCTGAGCATCGGTGCCCCCGGCACCGGCGTGGACCTCGCACACGGCGTCCCGCTCGTCGTAGTCGCCGGTGAACAGCGACTCCAGCTCGAGCTGGCCCAACCTCGCTGCCAGGTCGACGAGCGAGGCCGCCAGCTCCTTGGCCAGCCCCTCGTCGGGCGTCCCCGACGACTCGGCCTCCTCGACCAGCTCCGAGAGGACTCGGGCGTCGGCCAGCTCCGAGGCCAGGGCGTCGAACCGCTGGACGTCGTCGGTGAGCCGGCCCAGCTCGGTCGTCACCGCCCGGGCCCGTTCGGCATCGTCCCAGAGCCCAGGTCGGGCGGCCTGATCCTCCAGCTCCGCCAGCCGGTCCCTGCGCTCTTCGATCCTCAGGTACCGCCGGGCCTCGTCCAACCGGGCTTCCAGCTCGTCGAGCTCGGGACCTTCTGCCTGACCCCCGCCCGGCGACCCCCCGGGGGGTTCAGGGGGAGCCATGGCAGAACTTGTACTTCTTGCCGCTCCCGCACCAGCAGGGCTCGTTGCGTCCGACCTTCTCCTGGGGAGCCTTCACCACCGGGACCAGCGTGTCGTCGGGCGATGCCGGCTCCGACCGGCGCCCGCGGCCTCCGCTTGCGCGCTCGGCGCCCGCGGCCCCACCGCCGGCCACCCCGGCCCCACCGCCGGCACCCACGACCCCACCACCAGGACCGCCGGCCACCCCGGCGCCGACCGCAGCTCGCTGACCCGGCGCCGCAGCGCGCTCGGTGGAGGCCACGTCCACCCCCTGATCGGCCAGGAGCTGCCCGGCCAAGGCCAGGGTCCCGGTCACCGGGTCGTCCGCGGCCTCGTAGACGGCACGGGCCAGGTCGGGCTCGGGGGCCGGCTCGGCGACGGCTTCCACGTGCAGCACGTAGCGGAGGTAGTCGTCGTCGATGGCGTCCATGAGCTGGCCGAACATGGTGAAGCCCTCCCGCTGCCAGGCCACCAGCGGGTCCTGCTGGCCCATCGCCCGCAGGTTGATGCCCTCGCGCAGGTAGTCCATCTCGGCCAGATGGTCTCGCCACCGCTGGTCGATCACCTGGAGCATCACCTCACGCTCGATCTCGCGGGCCTGCTCCTCACCCCCCGGCAGTGCCTTGGAGTGCTCCTCGTAGTAGTCCAGCGCCTCGGCCAGCACGCTCTCGGTCACCTGGGCGGCGGTCGTGCCCTCGGCCAGGTCCTCGACGGTGAACTTCGTCGGGTAGTACTGCGCCAGCTCCTTCACCAGCCGCTCGAGATCCCACTCCTCGGGAAAGTCGCTGGGGCAGGAGGTCTCGACCAGCGTGGTGACCGCTCCTTCGAGGAGCTCGACGGTGCGCTCGTAGAGGTCCTCACCGTCGATGACCTGGAGGCGGCGAGCGTAGATGACCTTGCGCTGCTCGTTCATCACCTCGTCGTACTTGAGGACCTCCTTGCGGATCTCGGAGTTCCGCCCCTCGACGGTGTTCTGCGCCCGCTCGATGGCCTTCGTGACCATCTTGGCCTCGATGGGGACGTTCTCGGGGAGCGTTCGCCCCATCACCCAGCTCATGGCGCCGGTGGCGAACAGCCTCATCAGGTCGTCTTCGAGGCTCAGGTAGAAGCGGCTCTCGCCCGGGTCTCCCTGGCGGCCGGCACGTCCCCGGAGCTGGTTGTCGATCCGGCGGCTCTCGTGGCGCTCGCTGCCCAGCACGTACAGTCCTCCGGCTTGGCGGACCATCTCCCCCTCGGCGGCGCACGTGGCCTCGAATTCCTTCTTCAGCCGGGCCAGCTCCTCCCGACCCTCGTCGGTGTCCAGGTCGATCTCCCGTGCCACCGCCTCGTGCTGGGCCAGGAGCTCGGCATTCCCCCCCAAGATGATGTCAACCCCTCGGCCGGCCATGTTCGTCGCCACGGTGACCGCCCCCAGACGACCGGCCTGGGCCACCACTTCGGCCTCCCGGAAGTGCTGCTTCGCGTTCAGCACCTGGTGGGGGACGCCCTGCTTCTCGAGGAGCCGGGACAGGAGCTCGGACTTGGCCACCGATGCCGTGCCGATCAGGACCGGCTGGCCGGTCTCCCGACGCTCGACGATGTCCTCGGCCACCGCCAGGAACTTCGCCTCTTCGGTCTTGAAGATCAGGTCGGGCTCGTCCTGGCGGACCAGCGGCTTGTTCGTCGGGATCGGGACCACCGGCAGGCTGTAGGTGCTGGCGAACTCGCCGGCCTCGGTCTCGGCCGTGCCGGTCATGCCCCCGAGCTTCTCGTAGAGGCGGAAGTAGTTCTGGAGGGTGACGGTGGCCCAGGTGTGGTTCTCCTCTTTGATGCGGACCCGCTCCTTGGCCTCGACCGCCTGGTGGAGCCCGTCGGACCACCGCCGACCTTCGAGGGTGCGGCCGGTGAACTCGTCGACGATCTTCACCTCGCCTTGGTCCACCAGGTACTCCTTGTCCCGGTGGTAGAGCTCCTTGGCCTCGAGGGCCTTGGTGAGCTGGTGGACGTAGTTCGTGGAGACGGCATCGTAGAGGTTCTCGACGCCCACGGCCCGCTCCACCTTCTCGATGCCCGGCTCGAGGGGGACCACGTGGCGCTTCTCTTCGTCGACCTCGTAGTCCACGTCCCGATCGAGGGTGCGGGCAATGCCGGCGAACTGGTAGTAGAGCTTGGCCGCCTCGTCGGCCGGTCCCGAGATGATGAGCGGCGTCCGCGCCTCGTCGATGAGGATCGAGTCCACCTCGTCGACGATGGCGAACACATGACCCCGCTGGGCCATGGTCTGGCGGGTCCGGGCCATGTTGTCGCGGAGGTAGTCGAACCCGAGCTCGGTGTTGGTCCCGTAGGTGACGTCGGCGGCGTAGGCGGCCCGCTTGAGCTCGGGATCGGGGACGTCGGGC
>JAJYWF010000011.1 GCA_021791635.1 Actinomycetes bacterium | reverse complement strand
GTGACGCCGCTGCCAACGAGTTCATGGCCTGGGTGGTGTCGTCGGACCTGTACGACCCCGAGGCCGTCATTACTGACCCAAGCATCGTTGACTGGTCCACCCGGCCCGACCGCATCTTCGCCCTCATGATGGCCGTCACCGCCATCGCCCACGCGAGGGGCGACAAGACCACCTGGGAGCGGGTGATGGCGGTCATGTCGAAGTGCGCCAGCTCGGGCAAGCCGGACCTGGCATACCCCGCCGCACGGTCGCTGATGGACGCCCAGCCCAAGGGGGCGAAGGTGCCTGAGGGCACGGTCCAGGCGTTCGGCGAGCTGTTCGAGAAGATGGGGAGGTGGGCAGCATGAGCACCGTGTTCGCCGTCGTCGGGGCCGCACTCGCTCTTTGGATCGTCGCTGTAGTGGCTCGTGCTGCGGTCACTCTCCGACTCCGGTACGGGGCGGATAGTCACGCCGTCAAGCAAGGCCGGGGTTCGGAACTGCTGCCAGATAAGTACCCGATACACAACGTACGTGCGTTCTAGTGATATGCGGCCAGTTCAAGGGGTGAATCTGACGGAGTGGGCAAGGGTCCAGGGCATCCATCCTCAGACCGCCTATCGGTGGTTCCACGAGGGAACGTTCCCGGTGCCGGCAGTCCGGATCAACGAACGGACCATCCTGGTCTCCCCCGATGCACAGACGTCGAAGCCGGTCTCTGCGCTGGGCCTCTATGCACGGGTGTCCTCCCATGACCAGAAGGCCGACCTCGACCGTCAGGTGGCTCGGCTCTCCGAGTGGGCAGCAAAGGCCGGCCATCCGGTGGAGCGGATCGAGGCAGAGGTCGGATCGGGAATGAATGGATCCCGGTCGAAGCTCCGGCGGATGCTCGCCGACCCGAAGGTGACCACTGTGGTTGTCGAGCACCGTGACCGCCTGGCTCCCATGTTCACCGAGCTCGTGGAAGCAGATCTGGCGGCCCATGGACGCCGCCTGGTGGTCATCGACGAGGGCGAGGTAACCGACGATCTCGTCAGAGACATGGTCGAAGTGCTCACCAGTTTTTGTGCCCGGCTCTACGGGAGGCGCTCGGCGAAGAACCGGGCGGAAAAGGCACTTCGCTGTGCCGCCCACAACGTGGGGCCGATGGCCCTGTCGCACCCGGATGAGACGATGTCGTCGTGAGCCACACCAAACGCCTGCGCACTATCGCTGCACCGTTCGTTGCCGCTCCACCTTCGGGCGCACGGGTGCGGACCCGGCTGATGGTGGACAGCACCGACCGAGCGGTCCTCGCATCCCTTGGTGCGCACCTAGGCCATCTGGCATCGGCGGACCTTGCCCGACGCTGTGCAGAGGGGGCCTTGGACGCCAAAGGCAAGGCCGACTCCCGCAAGAACCGCAAGAGGGCGTTGACGGCGGAGTCCTCCTCCCGTTGGGCAGGAGCGATCACCCGGACGACCGAGAGCTCCTACGGTCTGGCAAGGAGGAACCTCGAAGCCGAGCGGACCTCGCTCAAGGCTCGGATCAAGAAGATCACCGGGCGAGTGAAGGTCCCCGCCGGAGAGAAGAGGGGGCGGACCAGGGGCTATGCCACCCCAGACGAGCGGTGGCAGAAGCAGCGACGGCTCCAGGTGCTCCAAGCCCGTCTGGTCGAGGTGGAGGGCCAACTGGAGAGCGGTCGACTCTCCATCTGCCGGGGCGGGAAGCGATTAGCGAACAGGCGCCACAACCTCGAAGCCGCAGGTCAGACGGAGATCCAGTGGAAAGCCGAGTGGGAGGCGTCCCGCTGGTTCATCTGCGCCGACGGGGAATCCGACAAGGCGTGGGGAAACGAGACCATCCGCTGGCATCCGGCCGAGGGGTGGCTGGAGATCAAGCTGCCGGCCGCCCTGGCTGCACATGCCAACCGGCCACATGACCGCTACCGGCTCTCGGCCCCGGTCGCCTGGTCCCACCGGGGTGACGAGGTTGCCGCCCAGGCAGCCAGTGGTTCCATCCGCTACGACATCTCCTACGACCCGGCCAAGGACCGCTGGTACATCGACGCTTCCTGGGGTCTCGACACTGAGCCGATCGCCACCCTCGACCAACTGCGGAGAGGCCCGGTCGTCAGTGTCGACATGAACGTCGGCCACCTGGCGGTCGCAGTCCTCGACTGTTACGGGAACCCAATCGGCGTCCCGACCACCATCCCTCTCGTCCTCGACGCTCTGTCGAGCACCACCCGCGACGCCCGGATCAGAGATGCGATCTCCCAGATCATCTCCATCGCCGGCCACCACCACGCCGGGGCAGTCGTCATTGAGAACCTCGGCTTCGACGAAGCCCGCACCGAAGGACGAGAGCGGACGGGGAACCGACCATCCAGGGGAAAGAGGGGCAGGACCTTCCGCCGGCACATCTCCGGGCTGCCCACCGCCAAACTGCGGGACCGGCTGAGTCAGATGGCGTACAACTCCGGGGTGGCGGTCATCGTCGTCGACCCTGCCTACACCTCGATGTGGGGAGCGCAGCACTGGCTCGACCCACTCAGGGCACAACATCCAACCCATTCTCTCACCGGCCACCATGCAGCATCGGTGGCGATCGGGAGACGCGGACTCGGACAGCGACTCCGGCGACGGAACACGGGCGCTCGAACCTCATCGGAGAATGAGGAACGAGCTACTGCTCGTGTTCCAGTCGGAGGGTCCACACCAGCCCTGGTTGCTGGTCTGGCCGAGGATGCACAACACAAGAGGGAACCGGAACCAAGGAAGGGCAGAAGGCAACCACTGGAGGCCCGCACTCGGCGGACATTGACCGGTGGTAGTGAGACCACAATGCTCACCGGAAGCGAAGGGGACCAGGTGACTGAAGACCGTTCGCAGTCACCGCCCGATCAGGACTCACTCCTGATCAGTGTCTAGGAACGGTGCAGTTGCCGCGGCCGAGCAGATCCTCGCCGACGCCCGGCGGTGGGACGCCATCGTCACCATTGCCACAGAGCCACGAGGGGAGGGGCGGACATGAGACCCGACTACACCGATATCCGGGCACTCACCGATCAAGAGCCGCTCTGGTTCACCATCGGCGGTGTTCCCCGCTACGCCCCGTTCCATCCATCGATGCTCGGTGTCTACGACCGATCTGCCGTGTTGGTCAACGTCGCCTGCCAGAGCTGCGATGCCGAGATGCTCATCGGAGACGGGGCCGCTGCTCTCACACTCCACCGGCTCGCCAAGGGCGAAGTGGAAGAGATCACGATCGAACGGTTCGCCTCCCGGTGGACCTGTGGCGATCCGCCCCGGCACAACTGCCCCGGCAGCGGCGAGACGATGAGCGCCGTCGAGCTGGAGATCATCGAGGCGTGGGAGAGGGTCGACTTCGACTGGAAGCGACGGGTCGACCTGGAAGGGGCATTTCGTGATGAGTAAAGACCAGAACGCCACCCCATCCTTTCATGATCTGGTGGTGAACATCGGAGAGATGACCAAGTGCTTCTGTTGCAAGGAAGAGTTCTTGTTTGATGTTGAGTCCGGCGGACTCTGTGACACCTGTAACGACGGTGATTGCGAGTGTTGTGGAGATGACGAGGGGGCATCATGCCCGACAACCTGACCTTCTGCCTGGCCGCCCGTTACTCCCGCCGAGAGGAGCTGTGCGCCTACAAGGCTGACCTGGAAGCTCGCGGCCACCGGGTCCCCGCCCGCTGGCTCCTGGGCGAGCACCAGGTGCACGGCCTGGAGGCCGCTCGGGCCGTGGAGGACGACGGCCCCGTCCCGGCAGACCAGGCTGTGTTGTTCGCCCAGGACGATGTTGAGGACCTGCTCGCCGCTGACGTGGTGGTCTCGTTCACGACATCTCCGAAGTCTGGAGCCACTCGTGGCGGGCGGCACGTCGAGTTCGGCATCGCTCTCGGCATCCGGCGTTCTGGCGGCACAGTGCGGCGGCTGTTCATCGTGGGACCGCTGGAGAACGTGTTCCACGCCCTTCCCGAGGTCGATGGCGCCTTCGATGCCTGGCCAGCGTTCCTGGCACATCTCGATGCCCAGCCCGACCAGCACGGGAGTGGACGGTACACGGATGCTGTGTGCCCAGAGCATCCGTGGCACAAGTGCCACTGGCTGCACGCGAAGATCTTCACCGCACCAACGACGGAGGCCGTCTCATGAGCCCGACTTACGCAAAGACCACCACGGTCACCGTCGAGTCCAGCCGGGCCGAGATCGAGCGGACGCTCACCAGGTACGGTGCGACGCACTTCGCTTACGGATGGAATCCCGATGCTGCGATGGTCGAGTTCGCTGCCCAGGGCCGGCGAGTGAGGTTCGTCCTGCCGATGCCCGACCGGGACGATCCGCAGTTCACGACGTATCGCCGTAGCAAGTACGGGACGACCGTTCATCGAACCGACGAGGCCGCGCACAAGCTCTGGGATCAGGCTTGCCGGCAGCGTTGGCGAGCACTGTCGCTCGTGATCAAGGCCAAGCTCGAAGCAGTGGAAGCCGGGATATCCGAGTTTGAAAGCGAGTTCCTGGCGAACATTGTCTTGCCCGACGGTTCGACGGCCGGATCATGGTTGCGGCCGCAGATCGCCGAGGCATACGAGAGCGGAAAGATGCCGCCCATGCTGCCGGCACTGGGAGCTGGTAATCCAGACTGCTAGGAAGCGTCGCCGCATGGTGTGAGGTGTGTTGATCTTCGTGCTTGCGGCCGTTTTCCTGGGCTACTTCGCCGGCCGGATCTTCATCAAGATCCTGCCCGTACTGCTCATCGCCGCGCCGATGTGGTTCCTGATTTACCACTTCCACCTGTATTGAACGGAGGAGCGCCATGAGGCAGCATCGCGAAGTCCTGATGGCCATTGCAGCGGCCTGCTTGGTCACGACTGGTGTCTTTGTCACCAGTGCGCTGTTGTCCACCTCGGCCGGCGCTGCGAGTAAGCGCCCGTTCGTCAGCGTTATGCAATCACAGAATCCGCCGGCCAACATTCCAATGACACTGGGCGGTGCGACAATCTATGGCTGTACCCCAACGAATTACATGCCATCCTGCATCGACCCGATACTGCACGCCATCGATCACGCTCGGGCACTCGAAGGAGTGGGACCGATGGCGTTGCCAACGAACTGGGCTCAATTGACCGTTGCCCAGCAAATCTTCGTTGTTACCAACTTGGAGCGGGTTGCTCGTGGGATGCCGCCGTATGTAGGACTTCTTCCGCAACTCAATGCCGATGCACAGGCTTCGTCAATGTCCCCGTGGACAGACCCAAGAGATCCAGTCCTTGCAACAACAACTCTCGTCAAATACATCGACGCATATGGATCCATTTGGGCTGGCGGACAGGAGAACGCACTCGTCGCTGACTACGAGTGGATGTATATGGATGGGTGGGGCGGAAGGACAGGGACGATCGACGGCGACTGCAACGGTCCAACAACAACCACCGGGTGTTGGGCGCATCGTGACATCATCCTTATGGGTGGGAAACAGTGCACCCGATGTTTTGCCGGTGCAGGGTTTGGAGTAACTACAGCCAGTGGATACCCCAAAACGGAGTATGCGGCGATATTCGTGGCTCCACGGGTCACATTGTCCGATCCCACATTCACCTGGAACGGCAACGTGGTGCCGTTCCTTGGAGCTGGAGTGAACACAGGTACAACAGCTCCACCTCCGAACTCGATCTCCAACTTCCCCATCGACACCTTGACGCCCACGCCCACAGGCGGCGGCTACTGGGAAGTGGCCAGAGATGGTGGCATCTTCAGCTTCGGCAACGCCCGGTTCTACGGTTCCATGGGCGGCCGGCCCTTGAACCAGCCCATCGTGGGCATGGCTGCCACGCCCACAGGTGGCGGGTACTGGGAAGTGGCCAGAGATGGTGGCATCTTCAGCTTCGGCAACGCCCGGTTCTACGGTTCGATGGGAGGCAAACCCTTGAACCAGCCCATCGTGGGCATGGCTGCCACGCCCACAGGTGGCGGGTACTGGGAAGTGGCCAGAGATGGTGGCATCTTCAGCTTCGGCAACGCCCGGTTCTACGGTTCGATGGGAGGCAAACCCTTGAACCAGCCCATCGTGGGCATGGCTGCCACGCCCACAGGCCAGGGGTACTGGGAGGTGGCCAGCGACGGCGGGCTCTTCAGCTTCGGCAACGCCCGGTTCTACGGCTCGATGGGGGGCAAACCCTTGAACCAGCCGGTCGTCGGCATGGCTGCCACGCCCACAGGCCAGGGGTACTGGGAAGTAGCCAGCGACGGTGGGCTCTTCAGCTTCGGCAACGCCCGGTTCTACGGCTCGATGGGTGGCAAGCCACTCAACCAGCCGGTCGTGGGCATGGCTGCCACGCCCACAGGCCAGGGGTACTGGGAGGTCGCCCGAGATGGTGGCGTGTTCAGCTTCGGCAACGCCCGGTACTACGGCTCGGCGGCGACGTAGGTTGCCTTCTCGACCCAAGACGAGAACGGCGGCAACACCGGTGGATCTGTACCGGAGAACATCGAGCTGGCAACAACGGTGCGCCGGCCGTGGCGACCGATATCGATCACCATGACATGCCCACCGGTGTCGTACTCGGCCGGCCCGGCCAATGGCCCCTCGTAGACGGCAGGTGACAGCTCGACGGTGTCCGACTGCACCGTGATGACAAGGCGGGCCATGAAGCCACCGATCTCCGGCCCGTACCGCTCGATCGCCTCGTCTTCGTCGATGTCCATCAGGTCGAGCACGCCAGTCTCGGCGTAGCCGTTGAGGTTCGATTCGACCCAGGTCTTGATCTTGCCGTTGATGACAGCGTCGAGCTGCTCTCGTGGTACGACCGTCGGTGCGAGGTCGGGGCCGTCCGGGTGCTGCACAGCGGCGAACTGGCCGCCGACGGGAGTGCCGCTCGGCTGCCTGGCTTGGTGGGTCACAATGCTCATGCACTGTGAGAGAGCGGGGTTTCCAGATCGTGATCAACCAGGACTTTCGCCGGCCGCCGCCAGGCGCCGCCTGATGTCCTCCGGATTGGTCGACGCCTTCGCCAGGAAGTCGCTGGGGATCTTCACCTCGACGGGGACCGCCCGCCCGGAGAGGTCGACATAGATGCCCACAGCACCCCTGAGCACCCTGCCGGTCGTCGGGTCCCGCAGGGCACGCATGGACGACCAGTTCGGAGCCCCTGCACCCGCACCTCCGATGCCACCGAGAGAAGCCTTGGCCGTGATCCGGGCGATGCGCTCGGGCGTCGGCTCCAGCCGGAACAGCTCGCAGGCCGCATCGGCTTCTGTGCGGTCCTCGATGGGCAGCACGATGCCTCTGGCGATGTACCCCGAGAGTCCGGCGTTGGTGGCGTCGGTGACCCGCTGAGTGAACAGCATGGGGAGCACCTCTTGGCTTCGGGCCAGCCGGCCGAGTCGCTCGACCTCGCTCCGGCCCGCTGACAGCATCACCCACGCCTCGTCCAGCATGAGCACCCCTTGGCGACCGGTGAGTGCCATCGCTGACCCGTAGACCATCATCCGGACCAGTGCAAGGGCGATGCGCTGCTGCTGGGTGGCACTATCAGTAGCGCCGGGCTCGGGGAGGTCCAGGTACGCCTGTCCCACCTTGATGAGGGTGATGCCCTCTGACGAGCGCAGGCGCGGCCCGCCCGCCTGGACGCCGACGCAGGCCCGGAACATCGGCGACGCACCGGCCAAGTCGAACACCCGCTCGACCATCTCCTTGGGCGCCTGACCGTCGTCGAGAGCGGTCTTGAGGGCGACACCAGTGCAGTCGGCGCCCTTGTCCGCCCCATAAGACAGGGCCTTGATGAGCGGGGTTTCGTAGTCGAGCTTGCCCGTCCCCCAAGGGTTGATCGACATCAACATGCTGGCCGCCAGTTCGACCCCCACCTCTTTGCGGGCCGCAAACCGCAGTGGGTCGAACACGCCGTCCGACGAGGTCAGTTCGTCGAGCGATGCGACTCGCCCTCCGGCACCGAGGACGACGGGACTCAAGTCACTACCGGCTTTTGGATCGACGATGAGCACAGGGCGACGCTGACCGTGTTTGTTGGTCTGGTGGGAGAACTGATCGGCAAGAAACTGCATGATCGCCGTCTTCCCCGACCCTACGCTGCCCGCACAGACGAAAATGGGCAGGGCGTCATTGTCCGCCGACGCCGTGGCTGTCATGTAGCTCGGCTGATGGTCACGCTCGGTGAACCCGACCAGAGCACCGTCTCGGTCGCCAACCGTCGAGAGGTTCGGCAGCCCACTTGCAGCCAGGGTGTGCGAGGGGATGTCGTGCAGGTACGGCACGGCTCTGACGTTCGACGCCAGCCAGGTCTCTGCCATGGCGGTGTTCTGCCGGGCGGTCATCGTCGAGAGCAGCACACCGCGGCCGAGGGCCAGCTCGCGCATGTCGTACCCTGACCGCTCGTCGAAGCCGGTGAAAGCGACGACGGTCGATGCTTCGACCAGGACCGGCGGCCCGCCAATGGCGTAAACCGCCTCCATCTCATCCAGCTCGGCCAGGCGCTCTTCCAGCTCGCTGCGAGACATCTTGTTCTGGCTGGCTCGCTCAGCCTCGTCGTCGATGGCCTGCTTCTTGCGGCGGCGGAGTTCGGCACGGGTCACCTGTGGTGGCTCCAACTTGCCCCTGATGGACACACAGACGGCACCTGCTTCGACGAGACTGCTCACCCATTGGGCATCCACGCTGGTCTCGTCGACGTAGGGAAGGTCGAAGTCCTGGACGCACCCGAACGACACCGTGTGGTGATCAGCGAATGTCCATTCTCCACAGGAGGCATCGCCGTCTCGATCGACCAGCGTTGCCGCCAGCCGGGCAGAGTCGGACGACCCGAAGACGTGGATGTGGTCGGTATGGACGAGCAACGGAGCGTCGGGCGAGTAGCCGTGGTTCCACCATGCGTTGGCGATCCGGTAGTCGTCCGGGGTCATCGTGGTGAGCCCGGCTCGCGCCATGATGCCGTCCACCATGGCGAAGTCAGCGTCGAAATCGGACATCGGAACGACCCCGGTACTGAGGGTCTGCACCACCGAGTCGATGGCTTTGGACAGGCCGTGGTCCCCGCCGCCGATCTGGTCTCTGAGCTTGACGCCCACCACGAGCATCCGGCGATCAACGGCGACGTCTGGAAACATGGCTGACAGGTAACCGGCGAGCTGCGATCCCCGTGGAGGGGTGAACCGTACCGGGATGTTGACCAGCAGGATGTGGAGGTCCCGGTACCCCGACTTCGCCATACCCCGACGAGGCACCCGGACAGCCGTGGCAGCCGAGATGTCGTCCAGCACCAGCCGAAGCGGTTCGCCCACCGCCAAGCCCTCGACCGGCGACCTGGCATCGGCCACCGGGGCCATGGGTACGGCCCGGTAGAGCCACACGGAGCCGTCGGTGCCACGGATGCGGCCGTCCTTCGACCTGGAGCGGAGCGTGGTCGGCCAGAGTGGCGTGGTGGGCATCGAGGAGCTGTGGCGTCCTGCCATGCCCTCCACCATGCGGCGAATCGTGGATGAAGCTATCGCTGGGCGCTGTGGCGGCTGTGCAGCTCAATCACCATCGCCGCCTCCCGCCACAGCTTGGCCTCTCGCTCCAGGCGGTCTGCCTCGTAGGCGAACGAGCTGGCTGGATTCCAGTGCGAGTGCCCGACGATGCAGTACCGGGGCGGCTCTCGGCTGCCGCTTGACGCCACTTCGGCGTCGGTCATGCGCCGGATCTCGGTGCCATCTCTGAGTTGAGCGACGACTTCGCCTTCATAGGCCATGATCAGCCCTCCTTCGTCTCCGGTGAGCCATCGAGAGCCGCCAGGATCTCTTGTGCAGCGCTTGGGTCGATCCGGTCCTGCCGGCCCAGTCGGGCAAGGGTCTGGAGGACCCAGAGCCTGGTACCGTCGTGCTGACGCTGTGCGACCTGAGCCTCAGACCGCCACCAGTCGGACTCGGTGCCGTGCGCCGGGCAGTCCGGATCCCAGTTCCGGGTATCGGTCCGCTCGGAGCCGAGCTTGACGTGAGCGCAAGTGCAGGAAGGTAGTGGCGCCATCATGGGGACCACTCCCACAACCGCTGGCGTCCTCGGGCCGGTACCGGCTCGCACGAGAGCTTGGCGTTACACACCTGGCAGACCATGCGGGTCGGGTAGGGGTATGACCCCGAGCCCCAGCACGCCGGGCATCGCTCGGTGGTCGCCTTGATGTCGGCGAGGAGCCAGGCGTACCGGCCGGGCCGGAAGTCCCCGTAGGGGCGCTGGTCTTCGATGCGTTCGGGACTGCCGCCGTACCAGCGGGACCGAGAAGCACTAGTAGCAGGCCAGCATCGGAATCCAGTGAGCCACAGCCCACCCCGCTGGTGTCGCAGATCGCCGTCGTTGGGCTCTTCGCTCACCCGACACCGGTCGGCCTCTTCGGGTCGCCACTCCCAACGCCCCACGATTGGCACGACGTCCACCAGCTCGCAGGTGGCAATGATCCGACCGAGTGGCATTGGAGTGATGTCGCAACGCGGCGTCCAGATGCTCCACCTGTCCTCGGCGGCGGGGATGCTCTCGGGCTGGTAGTCGGCCCGCTCGGTCTTCCACCACTGGGCCACGACCGGGTTGTCTGGCTGGGTATCGTCGAACAGCTCTCCCGCCGGGCCGTCTTCGAGTATCTCGACGTCGGGAATGCGCTTAGATGCGTGGATTGCCAGCCGACCCCGGTAGTGGGTCGACCACGATTTGGTCTCGATAGTCTTGATCCCCTGGGCCACCAGAGACGCCCACGGTTGGTGCAGGGTGATGGCCTTCACCGGGCACCGTCCCGGTCCAGTTGGTCGGCCATGGAGCGCAAGGTGTCCTGGACCTCGCTTCCACCGGACATCGGCGCCGGGCGACCAGTGAGTCTCTCCAGTGCCCTGAACGCTTCCTCGCCCGCATCGAGCAGGTCGGCGATCTTCCGCAACTCTCCGGTGGACAGGGTGCGTCGGTCCACCCCCTCCTTCACATCGGTGGCGAACTCAGCAACCCTCCCGAGGCTCTGGGCGTCCATGTCCTTGATGGCGGCTTCAAGCACACGGCGGTACCGGCGCCGGAGGAAGTATTCGAGCTGTGTCGGCCCCGGCTGGCAGAGGTAGTCGTCGTACCCGCCGTAGGCGTCGTGGTGGATGACGCCGTTGCGAGGAAAATGCGTCCCCACAGAGCCGTCAGGACGGCACAGCACGATCTCGTCGTCGGTGACAGTGTGTACCTCGTGAACGCTTGACCCGTCGAAGGTGACCCAGTTGACGAAGTCGCCAGGCTGCAATCGAGCCAGGAAGGCGGTGCGCTTGATCTCGTTGCTCTCCATGACCAGGGAGAGGGCGGGGATGGCGAGCAGCCCTACGCGGACCTCCAATGGATCGTCCGGCCCATTTTTTGGAGTTGGTCGGCGCATGTCGCACAGCAGCCTCTTGGATGGTTTGTCCAGGGCGTGACCGAGCCGACGGCCGGTCGGTCCGGGTGCAGCGCGCACTGCCCCTGTGCCGCCTCGTTCTCCAGACGACGAAGCGCGGCAGCAGGGCGATGGACGTTGCGAGCACCGGAGGTCACGGTGCTCCTCCAGGGTAGAGATAGACAACGTCGACTCCGATATCGGGACCGTCGTTGTCGGGGCCGTTCAGTTGCGAACGTAGGCGATCGGCGACGGCGAACGCATCGGGACCGTCCTTCGTGAAGGGACCGACCGCATGGACTTGATTGGTCTCGGGGTCCGCCACTATCACCACAATGCCCGAAGCTTCAGCATGATCGGACAACGCCCCGCTGGCCATGACATCAGCAAGAAATTCCGCCATCGCCGCCTTCCGCCGCTTGTTCACTCGTTTGTCGTCACTCATCGCCCAGCACCGTCACCAGCACTTCGAGCCCGGCCCGGCGGGCCATGCGGATGGTCTGCCAGGTGCCCGAACGCTTCGACCTCGGGTCGTCTTCGGAATGTGCCGGAAAAGCCACCAGCACGTTGGAATGGTCGACGATTCGCTGGTTGCGGTCCTTGTACGTCGTGTTGGGCGGCATCTCTTCTACCAGCACGCCGCTGCCGGGTCCTGCCTCGCGGATTGCCCGGTGCATCCACCAGGGGGAGACGCGGCTGCGATCGGCGGGCACCACAACCCGGTGCGTGGCCTTTTGGTGAGCGAGCCACATGCGACGGCCGACGATGGTATCGACGCCGATACAGCCGCCGGTCGTGTACTCGCTGCCGGGCAGGAGAGATCCCAGCACGTCGTCGATGGTGCGTTGGTCGGTGTCGGTGATGGTTCGACTGCCGGAGAAGCCGTAGCGGCGGGTGGCGGTCACAGCCGATCCTGGTTGGCAAGGACAGCAGCAATGTCTGGCTGTTCCCAATCGGGTGGCTTGATCACCTTCCCGTCGGAGCGGAGTGCAACCTTGCCGTCGGGTCCTATCTTCGCCATGTTCGATTCGTGGACAGCATCCATCACGGACCGGAGATCGATGCCCCACTCCAAGGCCGCTCCATAGGTCACATAGAGCAGATCGGCAAGCTCCTTCGCCACATGGGCGACGTCTCCCTCTGCCATGGCGGCGATGACCTCGTCGAGTTCCTCTTGCAGGAGCACCACGCGGAGATCGCGGCGATCCTTCGGTGGATAGGCCGGGGATGAGACGATCGGAGTGTCAGTCGCACGATGGAACTGTGCTACCTGCTCTTGCGGTGTACTCATGTCTCATCGCCTAGTTCACTGAGAAGCATAGAGACCATCTGGCGCAGACGCTCTTCCCGGTCCGGAAACGTTCTCCTGGAGAGAGAGCGTCGGACGGCCTGCTCCAGTCCACTGCGGTTGCCGAAGAACTTTGGATGGTTTGGCCGACGATAGTTCCGTACCGCGTAGTCGGTTGGGCAGGATATCGATCCAAGCTCGATCAGTCGATGCTCAGAGAGCCTGCTAGCCCAAGTGCGTCCGAGGTGGTCGTCGTAATACTGGAGCACAGTCTGGCCTTTCGCCATCACGAAACACCCCCCATGTACCGCCTGGCGAACTCGTCAGGACTCACGATCTCGACCCCCAACTCCCGTGCCTTCTTGGCCTTGCCGGTGCCGGACTCCGGGTCGTCGGTGAGCAGCAGGTCGGTCTTGGCCGACACGCTCGATGCCGCCCTGCCTCCGAGCGATTCGATCAGCTCATTGACGTCGTTGCGGCTCATGCCCGCCAACGCCCCGCTCATGGCCCCGGTCACGCACACCGACTTGCCAGCCAGTGGCAGGGCGGAGGGGGCGGTGTCAGCACCAGCGACAGGAGATTCGCTCACCGCCCCCTCCACAGAAGAAGGGGGTGCGGCATCCATGTTTCTTGCGGAGCCGATCCCCATTTCTTCGAGCCGGTCCAGCACCGGAGCCAGCTCGGCAATCTCTTCGACGATGCTCGGGGCCTTGATGGGTCCGATCCCCTCGACCTCGGCCATCTGATTGGCGGTAGCAGCCCGAATGGCACCCATCGTGCCGAAGTGGCGGGCAATGCGCCGGGACATGGACCGGCCCGTCCCCTTGATCCCCAGTGCCGTCAGAATGCGGGCGAGCGGCAGAGTCCGGGCTTTGTCGATCTGCGACATGATCTTGGTGGCGTTGGACTCACCCAGGCGGGGGACCGTGAGCAGGTCTGTCACCCGGAGGCCGAACAGGTCGGCCACGTCGTTGACGATGCCACTGCCCACGAGGGCGTCGGTGATCTGGGTCCCCATGCCTTCGATGTCGAGGCAGTCACGGCTCACGGCGTAGCGGATGCCGGCCGAGACGGTGCAGTCCCGTCCGAGCACGCAGCTCCAGATGACGCCGGTGGTGTCGAGTGCGTGGCCGTTCGGGCACAGGCTGGGTGGCACAAAGGGCACCGTCTTGTCCTCGCCGGGGCTGACGTCGGCCACGCCGACGATCTCGGGGATGACCTCCCCGGCTCGCCGGACCACGACCCGCTGAGCAGTACCGTCGGGTCCCGGCAGGCGCAGCCCCTTGCGGGCGATCTCCGAGACGTTGTGGACGGTGACCGACGAGATGGTGGCTCCGCCGACACTGACCGGGGCCACCTTGGCGGTGAACGAGAGGTTCCCGGTCCGGCCCACGGCGACCTCGATGTCAAGTAGGTCCGTCTCACGGGTGTCGGGAGCGAACTTGCGGGCGATGGCCCAGCGGGGAGACCGGCTGCCCTCGCCCATCGCGTCTCGGATGTGGGGGTTGTCGGCCTTGATGACGGCCCCGTCGGTGTCCATCGAGAAGGTCTGCCGCAGCTCTTCGATGCGGGCGATCTGAGCCATGGCGCCGGCTGAGCCCCTGGCGACCGGCTGGTTGCCGACAACGTCAGCCGCAGTCGTGAACCCGAGGTTGTGCAACCGACTGATCGTCATCGAGTACCGCTCGGGCATCGGATCAGTCGTGTACGCCGTCGGGTCCGGGGCGGGAGCGTGGGCACCGTAGGCGATGAAGGTCATCGGGACCCGGTAGTCCCGGTTCTTAGCCCGCAGCGACCCGGCCACGGCGTTGCGTGGGTTGGCGAACGGGCGCTCGCCGTGCTCCAGACGCATCCGGTTGGCCTCGGCGAAGTCCTCGTGGGTCATCACGCATTCGCCGACCACCGTCACACTCGCCTCACCGGGCAGCTCGGCGGGGATGCCGGAGACGTGCCGGGCGACGTGGCCGACTGTCTCGCCGACGAGGCCGTTGCCACGGGTCACGATCCTGGCGATCTTCCCGTCGTGGTAGCGCACGGACAAGGCCATGCCGTCGAACTTCGGTTCGACCACCCACGCCAGGTCGTCGGTCGGCACTCCGGTCTTGTGCGCTACCCGATCAAAGAATGCTTGCAACTCGTCGTCGTCCATGGCGTTGTCGAGCGAGAGCATGGGGACCTCGTGGGGGACGCCGTCTGTATCGCTGCCAGCGCCATCACGACCGACGCTTCCCTGGCCCCCGGCCACTTGTGTCAACAGGTCGTCGGCATCGGTCCAGCCATGCTCGGCGGCCATGGTCCGCAGCTCGCTGATACCGGCGTCGTAGGTGGCGTCGTCCATGAGCTGGGTGCCGTCACCTGCGTAGTAGGCGGCTGCGGCAGAGCGGAGTCTGTCGGCAAGGGCTGAGAATTCGTCGTGGCTCATCACGACCATGGAGAGGGCGGGAGAGGCGAGCGCCCCTACGACTGCTCGGCTTGTGCGACCTCTTGGTGCATGGCGATCGCCGTGCCCAACGAGCCGCCGGACCGCTTGAACAGGTCCTCGGCAGCAGGCTTGCCGATCTCGGCAGCGATGGCGGTCCAGGACCAAGTTCCTTCGCTCTCCAGCACCGCTTGGAAGGACTGATCGGGAATGGTGGCCGGAACAGTCTCGGCTGCGTCCTGTCGCTTTTCGGGTGGCGATCCGACGTGCTTGGCGAGCGACCTGGCGAGGTCGTCCAGCGTGTTCCCAGTGTCGGGCACGTCCCGTTCGTCTGGAATGTCGCTGCTGGTGGCAGGCGAGTCGACATCACCGACGACAAAGCCCGTGCCCCAGTCATCGCCCGAAGTCACGAGGGCACTCCGACGCCCCGACTGCACCACGATGCCCTTGATACCACCGTCATGCCCCACCTTGTACGTCATGAATCCCGACCGGCTGTAGCCGAGGTTTCGGATCGCCTTGTCGATCGCTGCGAGGTCGCCGCGGCCAACCCGTATCCCGAGGGACGACTGCTCGATCCCCAACCTGTCCCGAGCGTTGGCGAGTGCTTCGTCGAAGACGTTCCAGATGTAGTCGTCGTCCAGCACTGCGTCGGCGATCTTGAGTAGATCCTCGTCGGTGGCACCAGCCATAGATGTCGACGTGTCGTCGAGGTGCGACCAATGCTCACGCAGGGCCGTCGGGGAGAGCGAGATCCTCCGATCCGCACGCATCGCACGCCCCAGTCCGGTCACCGGACACCGTGGTCGATGGCTGATGGTGCCGGCAGAAGCCTCGCCGTGGCACACCGGGCACGAGCCAGAGGCAACTGCCCGTGCGTTGAGTGCGCCGATCAGCGTGAAGGCCGCTGTATCGAGAGAGACGACTCGTTCTCCTTGCTCCGTCTCAGCGGGGACTTCGAGGACAACGTCCATAGGTTCCGGATTGGCCTTGCCGGCGAACCGGCCGCCGACCGGGGTCCCGCTGGGCTGTCTTGGCTGGGTGTTTGTGCTCATGCCCGTATAGAGAGCGGGGTTTTCAGATCGTGCTCATGGCCGGATCTTCACGACCGACGACGCCACCCCTTCTCCCCCTCGTGCCGCCAGTGCCTCAGCCTCCATCTTCTCGGTGATGGCGGTGGTGTCCTGCGGCAGGAGGTGTGCGTAGGTCCGGTAGACGATGACCGGGGTCGAGTGCCCCAACCACCGGGACAGCACGTAGGGGTCCGATTGGCCGGCGGCGATCCAGCGGGCGACAGCGCCGTGGCGGAGCGAGTGCGGCGTCACTTCGGGTCCGAGCCCGGCCGCTTCCACAGCCGGGCGGAAAACCCTGGATCGCCAGTTGGTCGGGCGCATGATGCCGCCGTTGCGACCGGTGAAGAGCTTGTCGTCCGGGCCGAGGCCCCGTTCGCTGATGTGGACCGCCAGGCGCTCGGCCACCGGACGGGTGAGCGTGGGCACCGCCCTGATGCCTGCTCTGGTCTTGGGCAGTCCGATCCGGGCGTGCCCCTGGACGTCGGAGACGATCCGGCGGACGTGCACCACCCACGACGGCGAGTTGAACTCGATGTCCCGGACCTCCAGACCAGCCAGTTCCCCGATCCGCAGTCCGGTGTCCAGAGCGAATGGCACCACGAGTGCCCACCACGGGTCCATCGCCGACTCCAGATGGTGAGCCTCCTCGGCGGTGATGAACCGGCGCTCATTGTCCTCGACCCTGGGGAGGGGGATGCGCCGGAAGGGATTCCGGTCCACCATCTCCCGGTCGACCGCCCGCTGGATGCAGCCTGCTGCCACGGCCACCACCCGGACGACAGTCGACGGTGCCAGCCCCGTATCGACCATCGCCTGCACCCACTCGATGGCATGGGTCCTGGTGATCTTGTGGATCGGCACGTCACCGAACCACGGCTGGACGTAGTTGCGGTAGGCCGACTCGTTGCGGACGGCGGTGTTGTGCCTTAGCGGCCTGTCGTTGGACACCTGCCCCCACAGCTCGTCGAAGGTCTGCTTGTGTGCGTTGACGGTGCGAGACCGCCGGCGGCGGGCAACCTGCTCGCTTCGCCAGGCGGCGGCATCGGAGAAGGTCTCGAAGGTCGCCGAGAGGTGCTCACCGTTGACGGTCACACGGGCTTCCCACCCCGGACCGTGGCGCCGGATGCCCGGTGATCGGGCCATTACCGAATCCCGGTCCGGGTGTTGCCGAACCGGCCAGAGCCGATGGGCCGGCCGGGCCGGCGCTTGGTGGCCGGAGAGAACCGAGGTACAGGAGCCTGGTCCCCGTCCGGTCCCCGCTTCTCGGCTTCGATGTAGGCCGCGACGTCCGCCGGGTCGAACCGCCGGTGCCGGGCGACGAGGATGAAGCGGATCCGCCCTTCCTCGCAGAGTCGCCGCACGAACCGGAGCCCGACGCCGAGGTAGTCGGCCAGGCGTTGCTCGTCCCACAGCTCGGGCAAGGCCGGAGCGGTCGTGGTGCCTTGGTCATTTGCTTGGTTTGGTTCCATGCCATCTCTATGCAGATGGCACCGAATCGGACCCCTGATACTCCTGAATGCCCATTCCTGCCCAATCTGACCCCTATCTGAGTTGGGCAAAACTTGGGCAAAACGTCGGGCGTTCGGAGCAAAAAACCCCTCTGACCTGGTGGGGCTACGTGGATTTGAACCACGGACCTCAGCATTATCAGTGCTGCGCTCTAACCAACTGAGCTATAGCCCCGGCGAGAGATCGAGGCTACACCAGGTGGAGGGCCCATCGAGGGGCCGGAAGGTGCGGGCTCACCGATCCCGCGGGGAGCCGGGACCACCTCGAGCCACCAGTGCGTCAGCGGCGCCCTCGGGCCAGAACCTGATGCTGAGCGACTGGCTAGCGGTCGCCAGCAGCGTTCCCTCCTCCGACCACAAGAAGGCAATTCCCTGGGCGTAGCCCCCTACGACCGCGTGCATCCGGATGTCGCACAAGACCCACTCGGTCGGCTCGAGCTGGACCACCCGCAGCGTGTTGTCCAGGCTCCGACCCATGATGCGCCGACCGAGCGGCTGTGACGCACCTCCCGACACGTAGTCCCCGAAGATGCCGAGCGTGGCAGCGGACGGAGCCAAGTGCCCGGGCACCCGGGCCCACAGAGCCGAGCATGGATCCCCGCCCGGCCCCTCCAGTTCGTCGAACCCGTACCCTTTGGCCAGCCGCACGTCGATTCGATCCAGGATGCTGTTGGCGAACATCGGCGGGATCTGGCGCGGTGGACAGTCCTCAGCCGGCGGCACTTCGGGAGCCGTCACCCACACGCCGTGAACGTCCACCTGGTGGGTGCCCAGTGCCGCGTTCACGGTGAGGATCTCCTGGCCGTCCACCCGGGCCACGGCCCGACCCTGGGTGATGTGGCCACCGACCACGGCCAGGACCACTTCGTAGTCCACCGTGCTCCCGGTGGGCGCGTACGACAGGTATTGGGCGGTCGCCCAGATGGCCGGCCGGCCTGACGCCGCTTCGAGAGCCACCAGGCCGGCACCGAGGCCACACCCTCCGAAGAGGAACTTGCCCGGGGTCGACACCTCGGGCGTGACCGTGAGACGCCAGTGGAGCTCGTCTCCGACCGTCTCCATGCCGAGGAATTCCTTCGCGTCCATCGCCGCAGGCTACCGGCGGGCGCTCCCGTAAGTGGCGTTCTCACCGATCGAACGTTCAGGCCATGCTGGCCACCAGCGCCGCCAGCGCCTGCGCTCCTGTGCTCTCGGGCGGGAGGTGAGTGCCTGTCGGGTAGAACCATGTCGGGTGCTGATCGGCCAAGGAATTCCAGTCGGCCAGGACGGTGTTCGGGTACCGGCTCACCCCGGCGGCCAGCACCGCGTTATTCGGGTCCTGCCATGTCCGGTCGACGTGGTCGTTGACGAACACGACCCGGGACGCTCCGGCCAGGACGGTCATCATGGAGTTGAACTGTGTGGCACTGACGGGCCCGTTCGTCCCGAGCCCGACGATGACCACGGCCCCCAGGCGACCGCTGGCCTTCAGCGCCTCGAGTGTCGACATCCCCTGTGTCCACTGCTCCCCGACATTCGCTGAGATCGTGATGCCTGGGATGTCCTGGGCCAGCACACCGGCGTAGTCCAGCATGACCGAGTCCCCGACGGCGGTGACCTGACCGTCGACGAACCCGGGACCCGGCGCCGGCAACGGAGGCGACGTGATCGGGCCGTGGCCCCCGGGACCGACGGCGACGGGTGGCGCCGTCGTCGTGGGCGGCCCGGTGGTCGAGGTGGTGGTCGAGGTGGTGGTCGAGGTAGAGGTCGTGGTGGTGGTCGGAAACGCCAGTAGCGGGGTGGTCGTGCTCGTGGTGACCGCCGGGTGGGTCCGATGCGCCGCAGGGTGCCGGACATGGCCGACGGCGGCCGGCACCGAACGCGAGGAGCAGGACGCGGCGCCGACGGCCACCACGAGGGCGCTCAGGAGTGGCCCGAGCACGGCCCGCGCTCCGGCCCGGGAGCGCCGGGCTTCCCGAGCGGGGAGCAGAAGGTGAAGCGACGTTCGTCTCATGGGCGCCCGACACGGGCCCGGGGCACTGCACCACTGGGCCTTCGTGCTCCCCGGCATTGTCCCACGGAGACCGGCACCGGGGAACGCGTGCGGGTCCGGATTGGCCACGGTGTGGGAGCATCGCCGGGTGCTGCAGTCCCAACTCTGCTCCCACGCCAGCCTCACCTCTCCCGAGATCCTGGCCTGGTCGGCCCGCCTACGACCGATGTGGGACCCCGACGGCACCGACGACCGCCAGGTCATGCTCCATCGCAAGATGTGGGAGTGGCTCTTCATTGCCCGGGCGCTCGAAGAGCGCGGCATGCTCCGGGCCGGTCGACGCGGGCTGGGGTTCGGCGTCGGCCGCGAACCCCTGGTGGCCGCCTTCGCCGCCTCGGGGTGCACCATCGTGGCCACTGATCTCGATCCCGAGCGGGCCCGGGAGGCGGGCTGGACCGACACCGGTGCCGAGTACGCCGGGGGGCTCGACGGGCTGAACACCCACGGCCTCTGCCCCCCCGAGGAGTTCACGTCCCGAGTCCGCTTCCGCCACGTGGACATGACTCGGCTCCCGGCCGACCTCGGGGAGTTCGACTTCACGTGGTCCTCGTGCGCCTTCGAGCACCTCGGATCGCTCGAGGCCGGTGCCGATTTCGTCGTGGAGCAGATGCGCCACGTCCTCCCCGGTGGGGTTGCGGTCCACACCACCGAATGCAACGTGTCGTCGGACACCGAGACCGTCGAGTCGGGGGGCACGGTGCTGTACCGCCGGCGGGACATCGAAGACCTGGCCCGCCGCCTCCAGGCGATGGGCTACCGGATCGACTACGACTTGAGCGAGGGCAACTCGCCGGTGGACCAGCACGTGGACGTCCCGCCCTTCAGCGACATCCACCTTCGCACCGCCCTCGGGCAGTTCGTGACCACGTCGGTGGCCCTGATCATCGAGAGGCCGGCGCGCCGACGGGGCGCACTAGGTCGGTTGGGCCGGCAGGGTCGGTTGGGCCGGCAGGGTCGGTTGGGCCGGCAGGGTCGGTTGGGCCGGCAGGGTCGGTTGGGCCGGCAGGGTCGGCAGTAGGGTCCGGCGCGCCCGACGGGCGCGGCCGCTCAGAGCCGGCGCGGTAGGCCGCCGCCATCCCTCTTCCGGCGCTCCGACCAGCGAGCGAGCAGGGCCGCCACCCCGACGTAGACCACTCCACCTCCCACGACTCCGGCGCCCACCCTCACCAGGAGCCCGACGCCGTGCTGGGCCGCCGACAGGTTCGACAGGACGGCCACCGCCGCGGCCATGACCACCGTGGCCACCAGCACCCGGCGGATGGGGACCCAGATCGACCGCCCGGCCAGGGTGCCCAGCCACCGGCGGAGGACCACCAGACCGGCCACGGCCGAGACCGTGTAGGCCACCGACAGTGACAGGGCCAGGCCCTCGACGCCGAGCGGGTGGACGAGGGCGACGGCGAGGACCACGTTGATCCCGTTCTCCACCAGGTAGAGCCAGAACGCGGTGCGCGTCTTCTGCATGGACTGGAGCACCCGCACCACGTACAAGAAGGTGCAGAAGCCCGGGAGACCCAGTGCGAACATGGCCAGGGCCCCCCCGGTGCCGGCGGTGGCACCCACGGTGGTGGCCCCGTGGCCTAGGAGCAGGGCCACGGCCGGGCGGGCCAGGAGGAGCATCCCGACGGCCGCGGGCACGATGACCGCCAGCATGGCTCGCAGGCCCCCGGCCAACCTGCGACGAAAGGCGGTCACGTCGCCGACCGTCCACTTCTCGGCCAGGTCCGGCGTGACCGCGCTCATGACCGACACCGCCACCACAGCGAAGGGCATCTGTAAGAAGGTGTAGGCGTAGGTGTACGACGAGACCGGGTCCGGCCCCGAAGCCCCGACGGCCAGTGCCAGCACCACGTAGAGGGCCACCTGGTTGGCCACCACGAAGCCGAACGTCCAACCACCCAGGCGCACCACGGCCCGGACCGCTTCGTGCCCGGGGTCCCAACGCCAGCGCAGGCGCCCCAGCCCGGCGCCATGCATCGTGTACGCCAGCAGCAGGGCCTGGAGAGCAACGCCCAGGGTCGTACCCAGCCCGAGGAGGAGGATCTGGCCGCGGTGCTCCGACACGCTGGCCAGCGACGGGTGCTGGCCGGCCAGGGCCCGGAACCACAAGAGCACCACCACGCAGACCACGTTGTTGGCGATGGGGACCCAGGCCGGCGCCACGAACCGCCGCCTGGTGTTGAGCAGTGCGGTGATGAGGGCGATGGCGCCGTACAGCGCCACCTGGGGGACGAACCACCGGAGGAGCGACGTGGCCACGGCCCGCTCCTGGTCCAAGGTCTGCTGTTGGACGGCGCCGTGGGCGTGGTCGAGGGCGGTGAAGGCGCCGATCACCTGGGGCGCCAGCACCCAGAAAACGACGGTCATCACCACCAGCACCACCACCGAGAGGCTGACCACCGACGAGATGGCACGCCAGGCCTCCCGCCGCCGCCGGGTGGTGAGGCGGTCGACGAACACCGGGATGAACGTGGCCGACAGCACGCCGCCCAGGACGATGTCGTAGAGCATGTTGGGGGTGGTGTTGGCCAAGTTGTAGCTTGTGGCCAGGTGGTTCGCCCCGAGAGCGAAGGCCAGGGCCAGGACCCTCAGCACCCCGGTGAACCGGGAGACCCCGGTGCCCACGGCCATCCAGGCCGTCGCGGCGCGCAGGCTGCCGGTGGCCTGCTCGCCGGGGGGAAGCGCCGGGTCGGCCGACGCCCCCGAGAGCTCGCTCACCGATCCGAGGGATCGTCTTGCGCCAGGGCCTTCCGACGTCTCCCCGAGCGCCACGTCCGCAGCCACCACCCGAGCAGGACGAGCAGAGCCACCACGGTCAGCACCACGCCGACCACCGACGTGGCCGTGGACCGCACGGTGAGGTCCCCGCTGGCGAACTGGAGCCGGCCTGTGGGGGAGTCGAACGTGACCTCCATGGGCAGGTCACCCGAGGTGCGGGCCACCACTTGGACCCGGACCGGGGTGGTCGGATGGTCGATCACCAATCGCTGGCTGGTCCCCTGGGGGAAGGTGAAGCGATCACTGGTCAGGGCGAGCGTGCCGGTCACGGTGTACGGAGCCGACGAGAGGACCGTGATCGGGATGGCGCCGGTCCGCGCCGTCAGCGTGATGGTCCGCTCGGTGCCGAACGAGACCAGGTCGAGCTGGCCCTGGAGGGCGCGCGCGAAGACCTTCACTCCCGCCGACTGCTGTGCCGGGCGCAGGGAGCTCGCCTCGGAGCTCAGCAGGAGGTCGTCGAGCTCGGTGAGGACCGGCGCCCCACCCGTCACCGCGGCGTCGAAGGCCGACAGCCGCAGACGCGACCGGCTGAGCTGGTGGGCCAGTGTCGACGAGAGCACCGGACCCGTTCCCCCCTGCTGGGGGTGACGGTCCGGCAGTGTGCCTCCTGGGCCGGGGACTTCGGAGAAGAACGCTGAGAGCGTGGTGGCCGCGACGTCGGGGTTCCCTGACAGACCGGCCAGGAGGGCGTCGTCGAAGGCGGCATCCGGCTCCCACGAGGATGGGGGGACGGCGACGACCCCGCGCGCTTGGGGTGTGTTGGGTGCTTCGAAGTGGATCATGGCCAGATCGGCCAGGAGCTGGTTGGCCGCGAGCGCCGGGTCCTGGGGCCGGGCTGTGAAGTGGGCGGCCAGGAGGTCGTCGGATGCCGCGGCGACGACGTCGGTCTTGCCGAGCGAGAGGTTGAACGTGGTGGTCCACGTGCCGCTGGACGCCGTCTGGGCGGGTGGGGACAGCGAGCCGTCGGGCACCACCACCCTGCCGGCTCCAATCTGGGCCAGCCCGGTCCCGAGTGCCGATCCGATCTGACCGGTGGCGACCCAGATGGGCCCGCCGCCGGCCGGCGTGGTCGAGGTGGCGGTGGTCGTGGTGGAGGTGGTGGAGGTCGACGCCGTCCATGGCGGGGTCACCTGGACGCCCAGGTGCTGGAGCACTGTTGCCCCCCGGGTCATCTGGGCGTCGATCTCGGTGGGCTCCCCGGCTCCGGCCAGTGCCCCGAGCGAGATAGGGACGTAGGGCTGGGCCAGGAACTGATGGATCGACGGATCCGCCGACATGGTCCCCAGCTCGGCGACGGCGAGCCGGCCGGCGGGGCCGCTGTTGCGGAGGGACTGGAGCGTCTGGGGCGCCGCCGCCAGGGTGACGGGGACATCGGGATAGGCGTGCAGGGAGGCCACAAACTGGGAGAGGGATCCGGCCACCGATGCCGATACCGGCGCCACGGCCCTCGAAGCTGTCCGGCTGTCCGGGTGGATGGTGACCGGGGCAGAGATCGGTGCCACCCAGGCGAAGTGCAGCGGGTCCGGGCTGGTTGCCTCGGCGTAGGTGAGGTACGTCGTGAAGCGGGCGACCTCGTCGCCTGTCGAGTTGGTCAGCGCCACCACCACCGGATAGACGCCCGGGCACGCCCCGGTGTCCGGAAGGCAGTGCAGGTCGAGGACGGGGGTGCCGGCGGGCGGGATCGGGGCGGCTGTGGAGGTGGGCTCGATGGCGATCTTGAAGTCGACCTCGCCCGGCGTGCCCCGGGGCGGTCGGGGCAGGGAGGCCACCGAGACGGTGGGGGTCCGGCCCAGCACCCCGGTGGGCTGACCGTTCAGCGTCTGGTCGAAAGCCGTCCGGGTGACCAGGTGGTCGTACAGGGTGACCGACAGCGCGTCGCCAGCGGTCGCGGTCGAAGCCCCCGTTGCGCCGGCACCGGTACCGACGGCGAGCTCGAGTGTGAAGTCCTGAGGAGCTCCCGGGGAGTTCGGCTCCACCCACGGGGATTGGCTGACGAGGGTGAGTTGGGAGGTGGTGACTGTGCGTGGTGCCTTGTTGGCGACCGTGTTGGCAGCCGTGTTGGCGGCCGGCCGTGCCGTGCGGGCGGGCGTGAGCTGTGAGGTCGTGGCCGCGCGGGGTGACTGCCCGGGCGCCACCGTCGTCGCCGGGACCGCGGCGCCGGCCTCGGTCCCCTTCACCTCAGCCACCCCTCCCGCGTACCACGCCACCAACGCCATCAACCCCACCAACGCCAGGATCGTCGAGAGCGCGAGCATCTTCGGCCCGGCTCCCCGAGCACACCTGAACGACACCGGGCAACGCTAACCGGTGCCGGGCGGTCCACCGCGGCGCATTACCGTGTACCGGTGGCGAACGAACCTGTGCCCTCCCGCTTCCTGCCGCTGGTCGATGCCACTACCGAGCTGGCTGAGCGATTCGCCCGGGCCGGACGGTCCTTGTACCTGGTGGGGGGTTCGGTCCGCGACGCTTTGCTCGAGGGGGCGCCGACCGCGGGAGGGCGCACCGGGAGCGCCGCTGGACCCGGGGGAGGCACTCGTGCTTCCGGGGCCACTCCCGGCGCGGGCCCAGCTGGTCCCGCCGGCCTCTCCGGCCTCTCCGGCCTCTCCGACCACTCCGACCACTCCGACCACTCCGACCTGTCCGACCTCGACTTCACCACCGACGCCGGGCCCGACGAGACCGAGGCCATCGTCGGTGCATGGGCCGACGCCGTATGGACCCAGGGCAAGCGCTTCGGGACCATCGGTTGCCGCTGGCACGGTCGGACCTACGAGATCACCACCCACCGGGGTGAGCAGTACACGCCGGACTCCCGCAAGCCGGCCGTGACCTTCGGCCGGGACGTGGAAGCCGACCTGGCCCGCCGGGACTTCACGGTGAACGCCATGGCGCTGAAGCTCCCCGAGATGAACCTCGTCGACCCCTTCGACGGGATCTCCGACCTGTGGGCCGGCCGGCTCCGGACCCCGCTCGACCCCGATACGTCGTTCGACGACGATCCACTGCGCATGCTGCGCGCCGCCCGGTTCATCGCCGGCTACGGCCTCGAGCCCGACGCCGCCCTGGTGGAGGCGGTCCGGGGCGGTCACGGACGCCTGGCCATCGTCTCCTCCGAGCGGATCCGGGACGAGCTCGACAAGCTGGTCACGGTTCCCGTCCCCTCTCCCGGACTGTGGTTCGTGGTGGAGACCGGTCTGGCCGCCGAGTTCCTGCCCGAGCTCCCGGCCCTGGCCCTGGAGCAGGACCCCATCCACCGGCACAAGGACGTCTTGGCCCACACCCTGGCCGTCGTGGACAAGACCTCACCAGACCGGCTCCTGCGCCTGGCGGCGCTCTTCCACGACATCGGCAAGCCGCGGACCCGTTCCATCGACCAGGGTGGGGTGAGCTTCCACCACCACGAAGTGGTGGGGGCCCGGATGACCCGGGTCCGGATGGAGGCCCTCCGGTACTCCAGCGAGGACACCACCACGGTCGTCCGTCTGGTCGAGCTGCACCTCCGGTTCCACACCTACCGGCTCGGCTGGACCGACAAGGCAGTCCGGCGCTACGTCCGCGATGCCGGTCCGCTGCTCGGACGACTGAACGAGCTCACCCGTTGCGACTGCACGACCCGCAACGAGGCCAAAGCCCGAGCCCTGGGCCGTCGCATGGACGAGCTCGAGCAGCGGATCGACGAGCTTCGTCGGCGCGAGTCACTGGACGCCATCCGCCCGGACTTGGACGGCACCCAGGTCATGGACCGCCTCGGCATCCCCCCGGGGCGCCTAGTCGGCGAAGCGCTGTCGTTCCTCATGGAGCTCCGCCTAGAGGAGGGGCCCCTCGGAGCAGAGGAGGCCGGCCGCCGCTTGGACCGCTGGTGGTCAGAGCGTCAGTCCGCTCCGACCTGACCGGCCGCGAACTCCTCCACCAGGCGCTGGGCCTCGTCGTCGTGGTACTGGACCGGCGGCGACTTCATGAAGTAGGCGGAGGGACCCAGTAGCGGCCCCCCGATTCCCCGGTCGAGCGCCACCTTGGCGCATCGCACAGCATCGATGATCACGCCGGCCGAGTTCGGGGAGTCCCACACCTCCAGCTTCAGCTCCAAGTTGAGCGGCACGTCGCCGAAGTTGCGCCCCTCCATCCGTATGTACGCCCACTTCCGGTCGGCCAGCCACGGCACGTGGTCGGACGGGCCGATGTGTACGTCGTCTTCGGGAAGGGGGGCATGCTCGATCTGACTGGTGACCGCCTGGGTCTTCGAGATCTTCTTGGACTCCAGGCGATCACGTTCGAGCATGTTCTTGAAGTCCATGTTCCCGCCCACGTTGAGCTGGTACGTGTGGTCCAACGCCAGGCCGCGGTCCTCGAACAGCCGGGTGAGGATCCGGTGGACGATGGTGGAGCCGACCTGGCTCTTGATGTCGTCGCCCACGATGGGCACGCCGGCGTCGGCGAAGCGCTTCGCCCACTCGGGATCAGAGGCGATGAACACCGGGATGGCGTTCACGAAGGCCACTTTGGCCTCCAGGCACGCCTCGGCGTAGTGGCGTTGGGCGGCCTCGGACCCGACCGGCAGGTACGCCACCAGGACGTCGGCCCGTGACCGGCGGAGCACGTCGACCACGTCGACGGGTGCCGCAGGTGACTCCTCCACCGTCTCGCGGTAGTACTTCCCCAACCCGTCGAGGGTCGGTCCCCTCTGGACCGTGACCCCGAGCTCGCCGACCTCGGCGAAGCGGACCGTGTTGTTCTGCGAGGCGAAGATGGCCTTGCCCAGGTCGGTCCCGACCTTGGCGGCGTCGACGTCGAAGGCCGCCACCGGCTCGAGATCGCCCACGTGGTACCCACCGAGCACGACGTGCATCAGGCCGGGGACCTGCTCGCCCGGATCGGCGTCCCGGTAGTAGGCCAACCCCTGGATCAGGGAGCTGGCGCAGTTGCCCACCCCGGCGATGGCCACCCGGATGGGCCTCTTCGCCTTCACCGTGCTCACCGTGCTCTTCGTGCTCTTCGTGCTCACTGTCTCGTGTCCTCCGTTCGTTGCCTCGCTCTTGCCGGCGGGGCGCCAGGCCCCGACTCGGCCTCGTCGCCCGACCGCACCTGTGTCGCCGTGGGGCGTACCGACCCGTCAGGTCCACGTCCCGTCACCTGGTCCCCGCTCCTTCGCGGGGTCGATCCTCGGGACCGGCGCCGTTGGCCCGCTCCCCTTCGATCAGCCGATCCAACCATCTGATGTCCTGCTCGACACCTTCGGCGGTGTGCTCCACCACCGAGCGGGCGTACACGTCGAGCGCGTCGTCGTGGGCCGCCGCCCTCACGTCGTCGAGACTCTGGCGGAGCTGCACCCGGCGTCGCTCCAGCAGGGCCAAGCGGGCGCTCGGCGCCAGGTGGCGGGCGAAGGCCAGCTTCAGACCGAAGCTCCGGGCGTCGTCGGCCGAGCCGGTGCCGGCCAGGAGATCGGCGAACATCCGGCGCCCGGCGTCGGTGATCCGGTACACCTTCTTGGACCGGCGGCCCCGGTTCCCGGCCAGGCGGCGCGCTCGCAGCACCGCCCGCTCTCCGCTCAACGACCCGGTCGGCGGCACCGGGCTGCGGGTCGGGGCGCCCCTGTCCACCGGCTCGGTGGCCATCACGGCCCCCGCCCTCTCCAGGCGGGCCAGGGCCGGGTAGAGCGACCCGAACGACACGTTGGCCAGGAGCCCCAGGCCGTCACGGAGCTGCCGCCGAATCTCGTACCCGTGGAGGTCCCGCTCTTCGAGGAGCCCGAGGATGGCCAGGTCCAGCATCACTCCCTAGTATATCGAATCGATATAACGAAGTCGACTGTGAATTCCGGCCCCTGCCGGTCCAGGCCGGCCCAGGCCGGTCCAGCCAACGAACGCCACCCGCACCCCCTCGACGGCACTAGCCTCGAACCGTGGCCGTCACCCCCCGCTCCGGGCCGTCGGGTTCGAGCAGCACCCCTCCCGCCGCCGGTGCCCGGGTCGAGTACCGATTGGCCCGGAACGCCGTCGTACGGGCGGTGCGGGGCGGGCGGGTTGGCGTGGTCGACGTCTGCGACGCCCACCCTGAGCTGCTGAGGGCGGCCCGCAACATCGGGACCCCCTCGGGCGAGGACTGCCCGATCTGCGAGGAGGCGGCCACGGTCCAGGTCACCTACGTGTTCGGCTCCGGGCTCCCACCAGGTGGCCGGTGCCCGGCGACGAAGACCGAGCTGAACCGGCTCCGGCGGCGGGAAGAACCGGTCCTCTGCTACGACGTCGAGGTGTGTCCCGCCTGTGCGTGGCATCACCTGACGAGGAAGTATCCCGCAGGAGGCGCGACCGCCTCGGCGCGGCGGCTCCGCCCCGGCGGCTGAGGGCCCGGCACTCCCCGACCTCCAGGCCCCGGGCTCCGCGCCCCGGGCGCTCCCATCGCTCGCACGACGGGCCCGATCGCGTCAGGATGGTGGAGCGGGGCGGCACGGTCGGACCGGCGGCACCCGCGGCAGCGCCGAACACGGCACCACCTCACATCCCAGAGCAAAGGAGGGCATGTCATGAGCAGCCCTACCCCTGACCGACCCGTCACCGTCCCGGACATCGCTTCCCGCAAGCGTCGCCATGACGCTCAGCCCATCGTCATGCTCACCGCATATGACGAACCTGGCGCCCGCATCGTGGACGCCGGCGGGGCCGACATCGTGCTGGTCGGGGACTCCCTGGCCAACAACGTCCTCGGGTTCGAGGACACCCTCCAGGTCACCATGGACGACATGGTCCACCACACCGCTGCCGTGGCCCGGGCCCGTCCCCGGTGCCTGGTGGTGGCCGACATGCCCTGGATGAGCTACCACCTCTCGGTGACCGAAGCCGTGGCGAACGCCGCCGCGCTGATCCGAGCCGGAGCCGAGGCGGTCAAGCTCGAAGGTGGCCGCCGCAGAGTCCCGGTCATCGAGGCGATCGTCGCCGCCGAGATCCCGGTGATGGGCCACCTGGGGCTCACTCCCCAGTCGGTCCTGTCGATGGGCGGCTACCGGGTCCAGGGGCGTGAGGTCGACACGGCCCGGGAGCTGGTCGCCGCGGCCCAGGCGCTGGCGGCCGCCGGGGTCTTCGCCATCGTGTTGGAAGGGGTGCCCGACGTAGTCGGCGCGGCCGTCACCGAGGCCGTCGACGTGCCCACCATCGGCATCGGCGCCGGGTCGGGCTGCGACGGACAGGTTCTCGTCTTCCACGACGTGCTCGGACTGGGCCGGCGCACCCCGCCCAAGTTCGTCCGTCGCTACGCCGACCTGGGCGCTGCGGCAGTCGAAGCCGTGTCGGCCTACGCCGCCGACGTGCGCGGCGGCCGCTTTCCGGGCGATGCCGAGAGCTACCACGGGTCCGACGAGCTCCACCAGGCACTCACCGGGGACGGACGGCACCCCTGAGCCGGGCCCCGGTCGGCCGGTGACGGCCGGTGTCGGCCGGTGTCGGCGGCAGGGTCCTCCGGATCCGGCTAGCATTCCCCGGTCGGATCAGGATCGCCTTGGCGACCCGCCCACCGACGTGAACCCTGCCCCGATCGACGGGGCCCGGGCGGCACACCGCCCGGTCCGGAGGGAGGTGAGCCGCCCATGCGGCCGTATGAAGTCATGGTGATCTTCGACACCGGTGCCGAGCCGCCGGCGATCCAGGCCGTGGTCGACCGAGCCCTCGAGACGATCGGGGCGAACGATGGGACGGCGGGCGCTGTCGACCGCTGGGGCCGCAGGACGCTGGCCTACGAGGTCCGCCACCGCCGGGAGGGGTACTACGTCCTGATCGAATTCGGGGGTGAACCGCAGACCGTGAGCGAGGTCGACCGCCTCCTCTCCCTGGCCGACGAGGTGCTGCGGCACCGGGTCATCCGCATCCCGGACAAGGCGCAGGCCCGGACCGGCGACACGGCGTCGGGCCCGGTCGTGGCTCCGGCGGCCCCGGTGGCCCCGGCGTCCGCTCCGGCCTGAGACGACCACCAGATCGACGACCCAGAACGACAGCAGGAGGCCACATGCCGGACAACAGCGTCACCCTGATCGGAAACATCACCCGGGACCCCGAGCTCCGTTTCACCAATACCGGCCAGCCGACCGCGTCCTTCGGGCTGGCGGTGAACCGCCGCTGGCAGAATCGCCAGACCCAGGAGTGGGAGGAGCAGACCAGTTTCTTCGACGTCGTCTGCTGGAGGGAGATGGCCGAGAACGTGACCGAGAGCCTGACCCGAGGAGCCCGGGTGGTGGTGAGCGGCCGTCTGGAGCAGCGGAGTTGGGAGACGCCCGACGGCGACCGGCGGTCGAAGGTCGAGGTCGTAGCCGACGAGATCGGTCCGTCGCTTCGGTGGGCCACGGCACAGATCACCAAGAACGAGCGTCGCGGGCCCTCGGGCGGACCGCGGGGCACTGAGGGGGCGCAGGGGAGACCGGCGCCCCAGGCGCGCCCCGACGAGCCTCACGGTGGCGGCTACGGATACGACGAGGAGCCATTCTGATGGGACGGAACAACTACCGCGGTACCACGACGTCCCGCCGAGCACCCAAGGACCTGGGCCGGCGGGTGAAGAAGAAGCCCTGCGCCATGTGCCGTGAGGGCGTGGAGTGGGTCGACTACAAGGACGTCCCGACGCTACGCAAGTACATGAGCGACCGGGGAAAGATCCGATCGAGGCGGGTGACGGGGAATTGCGCCCAGCACCAACGGGCCATCGCCCAGGCCATCAAGGTGGCCCGCGAGCTGGTGCTGCTTCCCTACGCCCAACGCACGGTCACCGAGAAGCCCGGCGGTCGGGGCGGGCGGGGAGATCGCGGGGACCGGGGAGATCGCGGGGACCGCGGGGACCGTGGGGACCGACCGATGAGCGCTGGCCCGGAGGTGCGGGGTCGGGAGAGCTCGGCGATATTGGCCGACCCGTTGGTCGACACGCTGGTCGACCCCGAGCTGGACGTGGACGTAGAGGAGTTGGAGCTCGACCCCGAGGTCGAGTTGGAGATCGAGGTCGAAGTGGAGGCCCACGGATCGGGTTCGGAGGGCGGGTCCGCCGAAGGGAGTGGCTCGTGATGAAGGTCGTGCTTCGTAGCGACGTGGACGGCGTGGGTCGGCGCGGCGACATCGTGGACGTGGCCGGCGGGTTCGCCCGGAACTTCCTCTTCCCCCAGGGTCGGGCAATCGTCGCCACCAAGGGGGTCGACGCCCAGGCGACAGCCATGCGCCGGGGTCGTGACCTGCGAGAGGCCAAGGACCGGGAGGCGGCCGAAGCCCAGGTGCAGATCCTGGCCGGTGCCGTCTTGCGCGTCGAGGCCCGGGCCGGTGCCGCCGGGCGCCTCTTCGGCTCGGTGAGCGCCTCGGACGTCGTAGAGGCCGTGCTGGCCCAGAAGGGCGTCGAGATCGCCCGGCATCACGTCGACCTCCCCGACCCCATCAAGGCCATCGGGACCTACGAGGTGCCGGTCCGCCTCTTCGCCGACGTGGAGACGGTCCTGACCGTCGAAGTAGCCGCCGCCGACTGATCCGCTTCACGCGGGAACGGCGCGACCGGGACGCCTGGCGCTGTCACCCGCTGTGGCCGGCCAATCCCAGGGGTGCCGGTACGTGGGCCCGCCGTGTCACGGTGAGGGTGACCTTCCCCTCACGGCGTGGCAGGCGCGGATGTCGATCTCGACGGGGGTTGCCGAGCGAACGGTGCAGTGCCCCGCAGTCACGGTGACCTCCGAACCCGCAGCCGAGATCGAGAGCAGGCTGCGGGACTGGTGGAATCGCACCACCTGGTCCGGTGCCCGGGCGAACCGGTAGGCGACGGACCACAGCTTCCCACCCGTAGCCACGGTGTCGTTCGTCCAGCTCGAGGGATCGGTCGGAACCGGCTTGAACAGTCCCCACGCCAGCATCGCCTCGAGCTCCCCGCGGAAGTCGGGCACCAGGTGGCCGCCGGGGTGCACCTGGTACGTCACGTCGACACCGGCGGAGACGAGGGCTCGGTGCATCGCCTCGCTCATGGGGTAGATGATCTTGCCTTCTTCCACCAGACCGACTGTCTCTGTCGGAATGGTGCCGGCCGCCTTGTCGGCACTGCTCACGACGCCGGTTCCGGCGGTCTCGAAGACGCGGGTCTGCTTCAAGTTCATGGCCAGTCGGGTCGGGTTGTGGCCGTCTGCGTAGAAGCCTGTTGAAGGTCCGTCGACCGGATTGGGGTCCAGGTCGCCCTTCGGAGCGGCGAGCGAGAGGATGCCCATGATGTTGACGAGACCCTGTTGCAGCTGTGGATCGACGTAGCCGGACAGGATCGCGACCGATCCGAAGAAACCGGGCAGCCGCCCACCGAGGAACGGCGCACCGAGACCCCCCATCGAGATGCCGGCGATGGCGTGGTACCGGCGCTGCGGGAGTATCCGGTACTTCGCCAGGATGGTGGGGATGACCTCCTCCAGCTCGTAGCTCTCCCAGCTCGGGTCGCCGCGTTCCCCGTTGTTCCACCAGTTCGTGTACCAGCCGGTCCCCCCCGGAGGGGTGACCACGATGGCGTTCAGGTGGGCGAACACGTCGGTGAGGCCGGCTTGGACGTACCAGGAGTATGGACTGGCCGCCCCGTGGAGCAGGACGAGCAGGGGATAGGACTTGGATCGTGTATAGCCGGCCGGCAGCAGGACGTCGGCACGGGGTTGGCCCGAATGGCTCAGCCACTTCGATGTGACCATGCCGTGCGAGGGGATGGTGACGGTGACGACCCGCGGTGGTCGTTCGTGAACCACCTGCGTCACCGACGTGGAGCAGGAAGTCACGAGGGAAGACGCGACGACGATCCCGACGGCTCCGAAGCACGCCGTCGCGAACCTCGCCGGGCGGTGCCTGGTGCTGCCTCGCGCCGGGATGACCCGGTTCGCTCCCCCCATCACGGTGGACAGTAGCCGAGGATGCCGGTGCGGCACCGTCCGAGACACCACCGGCGATGGCGAGCGGCCTGGCCCGCCCCACACGGCGTCCACCGGTCGGTCACAGCCCCCTGTCATGCTGGGTCCGTGGAGCCCATCCGTCTGCCGACCAGCCCCGACCCCAGGTTGTCCCCAGTGGTCGGGGTGTTCTCCACTGCTTGTCCCCCGACGACGGGCGGTTCGGGGTCGTGAATCCCCAGGTTGTTGCCCTTACCTTCCCCAGGCCCCATCGCTCAAGGTAGCGAGGCCATGGTCCAAGCGTTCGACAGCCCTCCTCCCCGGCTCCTGAGACCGGCGTCCGGCACCGGTCCGCGCGTACCCCCCCACAACCTCGAGGCCGAGGAGTCCCTACTCGGGTCCATGCTCCTGTCCGCCGACGCCACGGCGGTGGCCATCGAGATCTGCTCGGGCGGGGATTTCTACAAGCCGGCCCACGCCCACATCTTCTCGGCCATCGTCTCCCTCTTCGAGCGCGGCGAGCCGATCGATGCCGTGACCGTGGCCGACGAGCTGCGGCGGGCCACACTCCTCGAAGCCATCGGCGACCCGTCGCAGCTGGTGTCGCTCCAGGCGAACACCCCTTCGGTGGCCAACGCCGCCCACTACGCCCGCATCGTCGAGGAGCACGCTCTCCTGCGGCGCCTGGTGGGAGTCGGTGCCGAGATCGCCGAGATCGGCTACTCGGTCCCCGAAGACGTCACCGCCGCCGTGGACGAGGCCGAGCGCATGGTGTTCGACCTGTCCGAGCGGCGGACGACCGACACCATCGAGGCCTTGCGGAACCTCATCGGGCCCAGCCTGGACCGGATCGAGGAGCTGAACCAGCACGGGGGTCGCATCACCGGGGTCCCCACCGGGTACGCCGATCTCGACGACATCCTGGCCGGCCTGCAGCCGGCGAGCCTCACCATCGTCGGTGCCCGGCCGGCCATGGGGAAGACCAGTTTCGCCCTGGGAATCCTGGCGCACGTCGGGATGGTCGTCCAGCGACCGGCGCTGCTGTTCTCACTCGAGATGGGCCACTTGGAGCTGACCCAGCGCATGCTGTCCTCCGAGGCCAGGGTCGACGCCCAGCGCATGCGGACCGGGCACCTCCTCGACTCCGACTGGCTGAAGGTCAGCTCGGCGGTTAGCCGCCTGAGCGAGTCCACGATCTTCATCGACGACAACCCGAATCTCACGGTGATGGACATCCGGGCCCGGGCCCGGCGACTCCGCAAGAGCGAAGGGGACCTCGGGCTGGTGGTGGTGGACTACCTCCAGCTCATGTCCGGCCGGGCTCGCGAGAACCGCCAGGTGGAGGTGGCTGAGATCAGCAGGGGCCTCAAGATCCTGGCCCGTGAGCTGGGGTGCCCGGTGGTGGCGCTCTCGCAGCTCTCCCGAGGGCTGGAGTCCCGCCAGGACAAGCGCCCCATGCTGTCCGACCTCCGGGAGTCCGGATCGCTCGAACAGGACGCCGACGTGGTCCTCTTCATCTACCGCGAGGAGCAGTACGATCCCGACACGCCCCTCGACCGTCGGGGGATGGCCGAGATCATCGTGGCCAAGCACCGCAACGGGCCCACCGGCTCAGCCCACCTGGTGTTCTTGAACCAGTACGCCAGGTTCGACAACATGCGGTCGGTCTGAGCCCCCCAGCGTCCGATCCTTGACCAGCGAGGTGGTCCAGTCGTCAGCCGGCCGGTATCTTCGCCAGGGCGGCGTTGGCGATGGTCGACAGCGTGGCCGAGTTCGGCGTCGAGCTGCCGGCGAGCGCCACCACCCAGATCACGTCACCCCGGGGACCGAGCACGGCCACCGATGCGGTGGTGGCGCTGCTGGTCCGGACCGTGATGCTCAAGGCGGTGCTCGGCTGGGCCACCGAGGGGAGGGCGACCGGCGAGACGACCAACGCCGACGCCGCTCCCGGCGAGCCGGTCGAGTTGCAGGTGGCCAAGGTGGAGGTGAGCTGGCCGTAGGCCGAGCTGGCGGCTGCCGGTGAGCTGGCCTGGACCAGCGTCTCTTGGAGCTTGAGGCCCGCCGCCGAATCGGTGAAGGTGGCCGAGAGGGATCCGAAGGTGGACTGGATGCTGTCGACCGCCCGCAGGCACGCCGGAGCTGTGGCCGGGAGGTTGGTGGCGGCCGAGGTGGTGCCACTGTGCAGCCCCGAGCTGCTCCAGCCGCTCGGGAGGTCGGCCGTCGTGAGCAGCTCGGTGACCAGCCCGGCCAGCGCCGCCGGCACCGTGGTGGTCGTGGTGGTCGATCCCGGCGAGGTCGAAGCTGTGGCCGGCACCGAGACCGGGCCCGAGCCGCCCTGCGGACCGGTCGTGTGCTTCGTGGAGGCACCACCTGACGTCGTCGACGTCGGTGCACCCCCTGTCGTGGCCCGGCTCTGCCGGGAGGCCGCCGGCGTGGTGGTTCCCGACGAGCAGGCCGACAGCGCCAGCCCCAGCACCAGTGCTCCCACCGCCCCCGCCATCCCGACCGGCGCTCGGAACGGTCCTGACCCGGAGCCGGAACCCCACCGGTCTCCCGCGCTGGCTCTCATGACCCCGCCCTCCGTTCCCTCCGACACGCGCACTCTACTCCCGACCGGTAGCGACACCTTCGCCCACCAGGACGCAACGGGTCCCCCGGTAGATGGTGGGCATACAGCGGTTGCAGTGGACACAGAGCGACTCGGAGGCCGTGCCGCGCTGGAGCCGGTCCACCAGGTCGGGCTGGCGCAGCAGGGCCCGGGCCATTGCCACCAGGGTGAATCCCTCGTCGAGGGCCTGCTCCATGGTGTCGAGGCGGTTGATCCCGCCGAGGAGGATGAGCGGCATGGTGAGGGCGGCTCGGAACTGTCGGGCGTAGGGGAGGAAGAACGCCTCCTCGAACGGGTACGACGGCATGAAGCGCCGGCCCACGAGCCTGAACCCGAGCCGCAGGGGCATGGGCAGGGTGGCGGCGAACTCCTTCAACGGCGCCTCACCTCGGAACAGGTACATCGGGTTGGCCAGGGAGCTCCCGCCGGTGAGCTCGAGCGCGTCGAGGTGACCGTCGGCTTCGAGCAGCCGGGCCACTTCCAGGCTCTCGTCGAGCCACAGCCCACCGGCGACGCCGTCGGCCATGTTCAGCTTGGCGGTGACGGCCAGCGAAGCCCCCACGGCCTGTCGCACGGCGGTCACCACTTGGCGGGGGAACCGGGCCCGGTTCTCGACGGAGCCGCCCCAGTCGTCGTGACGTCGGTTCAGCTTCGGGCTCAGAAAGGCGCTCAAGAGGTAGTTGTGCCCGAGGTGGATCTCGATGCTGTCGAAGCCGGCTTCGGCGGCCATCGATGCCCCACGGGCGAAGTCGGCGGTGATCCGGGAGATGTCACCCTCGGTCACGGCCCGCAACCGGGTACCGAGCGGCGTCCACCCGGCCGACGGCGCCAGGACCGGCATCCGGTTGGAGCGGGGGTTCGCCACCGGACCGGCGTGACCCACTTGGGCCGCGGCCAGCGCCCCGGCGTCGTGGATGGCACCGGTGAGGCGGGTGAGCCCCTCGAGTGCCTCGGGCCGGAAGTGGATGCAGTGCCGGTCGGTCCTCCCTTCGGGCGAGACGGCCAGGTAGGCCACCGTGGACATGCCCACGCCGCCCTTGGCCACCCTCTGGTGGAACTCCACGAGCTCGTCGGTCACCAGTCCCCGGGGCATCACCCCTTCGAAGGTGGCGGCCTTGACTACCCGGTTCCGGAGGGTCAGCGGCCCGAGTGACGCCGGCTGGAACACCGCTGAAGTCGCTTCGGACATGGAGTCTCCTGTGGTGCCGCCCCGGTCGGTGACGGGTTCCCCTCGGCGTGCCTGCACGATAGCGGCCGGACGGAGGTGACTGCCGACCGCGGTCGCTTCCGGCGGTTAGCCTGCCGGCGGGGGAAGCGAAGGTCAGGAGAGCCCACATGACGACCACCGAGGCACCCGACGTCACGACCTTGGTCGACATGGAGCGCTACCCGCTCGATGCCCCGCCGGCCGCCGCCGGCGTGGTGGCCGCCGCCCGGGAGCAGTTCGGCAGCACCGGCGCGGTCGAGCTGCCCGGCTTCGTGACCGCCGAAGGAGTGGCGGCCCTGGTGGCCGACGCCGAGCGCCTGGTGCCGCGGGCCCACCGATCCGCCGGCATCGCCGGGGCGTACCTCGAGCTCCCTGACCCGTCGTGGCCGAGCGACCATCCCCGCCGACGCCTGTCGGAATTCTCCGTCGGCGCCGTGGCCTACGACCTCATCCCGACCGACTCGCCCCTTCGGGCACTCTACGAGTGGGATCCGCTCTTGCACCTGGTCGGGGCCGTGCTCGGGCGGGGCCCGGTCCACCGGTACGCCGATCCGTTCGGCGCTCTCAACCTGGCCGTGATGGGTGACGGCGACCAGCTCCAGTGGCACTTCGACCAGACCGACTTCGTGGTCTCCCTGGCCATCCAGGCGGCCGAGTCGGGCGGTGACTTCGAAGTAGCTCCTCTCATCCGCGGCGCCGGAGACGAGCACTATCCCGACGTGGCCCGGGTGCTCGACGGAGACCGGTCGGCGGTGACCACCCTGCCCATGACCCCCGGCACCCTGCTGATCTTCGCCGGTCGGCACTCCCTCCACCGGGTCAGCCCGGTGCGGGGAACCACCTACCGCCACGTCGGCCTGCTGGCCTACGACACCGTGCCGGGCACCGTGGGGAGCGAGCTGCTCCGCCAGAGCCGCTACGGACGGACGGTGCCCTTTGAGTGCCCACCCGAGACGTGGCCGGTGTGACACCGGACCCCAGCACGCCGACACCGGCGAGCGCCGGTCGACCACCGACGCAGTTCGGCGAGGCCTTCGTGGGTCAGGGCCCTGAGGCCGCCCATGTCAACACCGTCCTCGGCGCTCGGGGCGGGCCGGTGGAGACGGCGTGGGCCACCGCGCTGGCGACCCCGGGTCCCGGGCACGCACCCTTCGTCGTCGTGGTCCGCCCCGGCCTTCCGGCCAAGCCGTTCACGTTGTTCGTGAACAAGGCGGCCATCAGCGGAGACACCCACGCCCGCCTCACGTGGGGTGCGGCCCAGGCCGGAGTGGCATCAGGCGTGCTCGACGCCGTCGCCGCGGCGGTGATCCCGCCCGGCGCGGCGGACACGCTGCTGCTCATCGCCGCCGTGTGGGTGGATCCGAACGCCAGGGACGAGGAGCTGGTCTTCGCCCACAACCGCCGGGCCGTGAAGAGCGCGCTGGAGGCCGGGCTCCACGGCCTTCCCGATCTGGCCAGCGTGCTCGCCGCCCGGGACGCTCCCTTCAACCCGTTCTTCCGCTTGGGGTCTCCCGAGAGCACGCCTTAGCGTCACCGTCGGCCGCCGGCCCGTCGTCGGAGCTCCACGGCGACGGCCAGTCGGTGGGCCGCAGCAGCGCCTCGCTGCCGCCGTCGACCAGGAGCACCGACCCGCAGAAGAACCCGCCTTCAGGCCCGAGCAGCAGGTCCACCAGCGCAGCAATCTCCTCGGGGCGGCCGGGCCGGCCGACGGGGATCGGAAAGCTCTCGAGCAGCGGCCCCACGACCGGATCGGCCCGGCCTTCGGCCACCAGGGGGGTGTCCACCATCCCCGGGGCCACGGCATTCAATCGGATACCGCTCCCGATCCAGTTGGCTCCGGTGGCCTGGCGCCGGATCCAGTGGGCCAGAGCCAGCTTCGTGGCCGGGTACGTGGCCAGTGACCCGAAGTCGTCGGCCAGCCGCCGGGCGCCGGGCTCGTCACCGGCCAGGCAGGCCCTCACCACGGCGCTCGGGACGCCGGGCTGGATGGTGGCCGAGTTCGAGCTGACGGCCACCGCCGCCGGCGACGTCCCGTCCGCCAGCAGCGGGCGGAGCCCGGTGAGCATGCCCACCGTCCCGAAGTAGTTCACCGATGCCAGCACTGAACCCGGTCGGTCCGGCGCTCCAGCCAGTCCGGCGCACGTCACCAGCCCGTCGAGCCGGCCCCCGCAGAGCCTGGCCACCGCCCGGCAGGCTTCCTCCCGCCCGCCCTCGGTGCCGAGATCGGCGATGACGTCGGCCCGGTGCCGGTCGATGCCGATGACCCGGGTCCCGCCCGCGCCGAGCCTGGCGGCACAGGCGGCGCCGATCCCCGACGCCGATCCGGTGACGGCGACCGTGGTCACGGGCGCCTGCCGGTGATGCGCTCGGGTGTCGTGCTCTCCATGTCGGCGAGGTCGGGCCTGCGGATTCAGCCCGGTGGGGTGGCGCGGGCCGAGGCCAGGATCTCGAGTGCCCGGTCGGCGTGGGCCCGCATGGACACCTCCGAGGTGACCACCCCGAGCACTTTGCGGTTGGTGTCGATGACGAAGGTGACCCGCCGGTTCCCCAGCGCGCCGATCTTCCGGCGGGCCCCGAGCTGCTCGGCCACGGTGAAATCGGGATCCGACAGGAGTGGGAAGTCGAACGAGTACTTCTCGGAGAACTTCTTCTGCTTGTCGACCCGGTCGGCACTGATCCCGACCCGCTGAGCCCCGGCCGCGGCGAACTCCGCCGCCA
>JAJYWF010000089.1 GCA_021791635.1 Actinomycetes bacterium | reverse complement strand
TCCGGCGACGCTGTCGACCACGGACGCTCGCTTCGCTCTCCTCGGGGGAGCGCCCGGGGCACCGGGAGCATCGCCAGGAGAGGAGGTCCTCCGCTGCATACCGGGAGCGGGCGGTTCACCGCGCCGGCGAGGTGGAAGTGGCGCCCGGTGTAGCTCGTCGTCCCGGGGATGAAGAGCATCCGACAGACGGTGATCGCTTCGGCGAGACGGTGCTCTGGTCCCATGAGGTCGGTTACGGACTTTGGCCCTCCTCGGCCGTCGCCAGAGTCGAACAGGACGGCCGCCCGTCCATCGGACAGCACGTCGAGAGTCGTGACGTCGCGAGCCAGTACCGAGGGGTTCCGATCGGAGCCGTCGTATCCGGCCACGACGCCGAGCATGATCTTCGAAGTGATTGCGGAAAGGGCGCCGGCCAGGGCCAGTGCGTCGCAAGCCCTATTCCGTCCGGCGTGTTCGGTGCTGGGAACCCACACCGCTCCGAAGCCGGCGTCCTGTGCGGCCACCGCCGCTCGGAACCAGATCGAAGCTCGATTTGGACGTGTCCCGAGTGCGCCGGGCTCCGCGGGAGCAGGGTGCACACCCGGTGCACTTAGATCACCATCGTCGGCGGACACTGTCCTCGATGGGCCTTGAGCGGCCCGGAGAGCGGGGAGCTCTAGACCGAAGAGGATGGCAGGGTTCACGACGGATGCCTACGGTAGCCTCGGGCCCCGTCAGCAGGACGTCACTTCCGCAGGTGGGCTCCGGGGATTTCAGGCGTCCCCGGCACGGGGCGTCAAGAGCCTCTTGAGCGTGCTCGTGCCGACGACCGTCGCACCGGCCAGGCTCACCTCCCGGGCCAGAGCCCGATCGGAGGTGACCACGACGGTTCCTGCTGGATCGTCGGTGGACGCGACCATCTGGACGATCACCCGGTCGGCGGCGTCGGGCCCTCCCGGGGCGAACACCACCTCGACTCCAGCCTGCGCCCCTGACGTCACTTCTCCACCCTGATCGCGGCCGTCGAAGACGACGGTCAGCGGACCCCCGGGCCAGCGGTCGTTCTCGAGCGTACCCTTCACCGGATCGCTCTCCCCGCCGGAGCTCCCGGCCTCCGGCGGTGTTCGAAGCCCGGGTGGGAGTTGGGCGGTGGCAGCCAGCTCCCCGACGAGCCGCCTCCGGGCGGCAGCCCGATCGCGCCACCACCCGTCGGGTCTCGAGCCGATCACGTTCATTCCGTCGACGATCCAGCGCACCGACCAAAGCATGGCATCACCCGACCGTTCCGGGACATGGAGCACGCTTCCGGGCACCTCGTGCACGCCCTCGGCCGGCCGTGACGGGTACCGAAGGCCTTCCCGAGGCCGCCTTCGGCGCGGCACTGGCCTCGATTGCAGGGATTGGCCCACGCCGGCTCCGCCAGCTCCTCGTCGGACGGGCGGCGGACGAGGCGTGGCGCTCGGTACTGCTCGGGTGTGAAGAGGATCCGGGTGGACAGTGGCGCCGGCTCGCTCAGGGCACCGATGTCGGTGCCCTGTGGCGCGCCCACAGCGAAGCGGGCGTCGAAGTGCTGCTCCTCGGGGAGGACCGGTACCCCAAGGCACTTGATCCCGACAGCGAAGCACCGGCCGTGCTCTTCTCGCTCGGCGACGTCGGCGTGGTGGATCGCCACCCCCGGGTGGCCATCGTGGGAACCCGCAGTGCCACCCGCTACGGTCTCAGCATCGCGGCCCAGCTCGGCCGCGATCTCGCCGCCGCCGGCACCATCGTCCTGTCGGGCATGGCGCTGGGCATCGACGGGGCGGCTCACGAAGGTGCCGTGGCCTCGTGGTCGTCGGCACCCGACGTCTCGGCGCCGCCCGTCGGCGTCGTCGCCGGAGGCTTGGACCGTCCGTACCCCGCGGCGCATGCAGGTCTGTGGAAACGTGTGGCCCGTGCCGGAGCCCTGCTCTCGGAGTCCCCGATCGGGTGTCCGACTCCCCGCTGGCGCTTTCCCCTGAGGAATCGTCTCCTGGCCGCACTGGCCCAGACGGTGGTCGTCGTGGAGTGCCACCACCGGGGAGGTTCGCTCCACACCGTGCACGCCGCCGAGCAGAGGGGGATACCAGTCGGCGCGGTGCCCGGTTCTGTCCGAAGCCCGGCATCATCGGGGGCCAACGATCTCATCGCTGACGGATGCTTCGTCGTGCGCGACTCCACCGACGTCATGGTTGCCGTGGAGCTCCATCGGGCGGATATCCGACCAGTGCACCGTCGCCGGGGGGACTCGGGAGTTGTGGCGGATCCCCGGTGCCTGCCGATGTCTCCTCTCTCGAGCTCGGGAACCGGAGCCGGGAGTCCCGAGGCCGTGGACCGGGCATCGGTCACCGCTACGCCCCGTGAGCTCAACCCGAATGTCGACGGAAGCAGGTTGGTCGACCGCTCGGTGCTCGAAGCAATCGGATGGGAGCCCTGCTCGATGGAGGACGTGCTCAGGCGGACGACGCTCTCCCTGGGCACAGCGTCACGAGCGCTCGAGCGGCTCCGACGGGAGGGACGTGTGCGGGAATCGGCGGGTTGGTGGGAACGGTGCTGAGGACGAACCGGTCCAGGGGACCCGTGACCGCTCCGGGCCACCGGCAAGGCCGGGCTTGCTCCCGCTGAGTGTCGTGGGACGGCTGAATCGGTAGCCCTTCATGGCTGAGAGCTCGGCGGTGGCCCGGAACCGGTCTCCACGCACTGACGTCCGACGGACCTCGACGGGCACCTCGACGGGCACCTCGAGGCGCAGCCGATCCTGGCGCTGACCTCCACTGCGACCACCAGTGCGATGGCGAGTTCGACGCCCAGAAGCGAGCGCTGGCCTTCGTCAGCCACCACGGTCCGGATCGACCCGTGACCACCGGTCACGCGGCAACCGACTCGGGCGACTCGAAGACACCTGAACCCAGGACCGGGTCTGGCAGTGGGTCTGGCAAAGGGTTCAGCGGGCAGGACCGAGCCGCTCTCCGACACTCCGGCGGCGGCCTCCCCGTCCGGCCGTCGGATCCCGCCATCCTCGAGGCCATCTGATGTCCCGACGTTGGGATACCATCGGCAGCAACAGCACCAGGACGGGGCTGGAAGGGAACGCGCCAGTGCTCAGTGTCGAGGTGATCAGTACCGAGGAGCTCGGCGACCGGAGCTACGTAGCCCACGACGGCGAGCTGGCCGTCGTGATCGACCCCCAGCGAGACATCGACCGAGTCGAAGAGGTCCTCTCCGACCGCGGGTTGACGTGCGAATTGGTGCTGGAGACGCACATGCACAACGACTACGTGACCGGAGGGCTCGAGCTGTCACGACTGACCGGTGCGCGCTATGGCGTGGCGGCGAGCGAGACAGTCGGTTTCGAGCGGCTCAGCGTGAGCGACGGGGACGAGCTCACGGTCGGATCGCTCACGGTACGCGCCGTGGCTACCCCTGGGCATACCGACGGGCACACCTCCTACGTCGTAACCGATATCGAGGGAAGCTCGGCCGTGTTCACTGGTGGATCGCTGCTCTACGGGAGCGTCGGACGGACCGACCTGGTGGACCCGAGCCGCACCGAGGAGCTCACCCGTTCCCAGTACCGGTCCGTGCGGAACCTGGCCGACCAGCTCGACGAGAGCACTCCGGTCTTCCCGACCCATGGCTTCGGCAGCTTCTGCTCGTCGGGGGCGGCGGTGGGAGGCGAGCAGAGCACGGTGGGCGTCGAGCGCCGGCGCAACGACGCCCTGGTGATCGACGACGAGGATCAGTTCGTGAAGGCTCTGGTGGCCGGGCTCACCGCCTATCCGAGCTACTACGCCCGCATGGGACCGATCAACCGGCGAGGTCCCGAACCGGTCGACCTCTCGTTGCCCGAACTGGCCGACGCCGCGGTCCTGGTCCAGCGAATCTCCGCCGGTGAATGGGTCGTGGACCTCCGCACCCACACCGCTTTCGCCACCGCTCACCTCGGGGGCACGATCGGGATCCCCCTCGGTCCGTTCTTCACTACCTACCTGGGATGGTTGCTCCCCGACGACATGCCGCTCACGCTGCTGGGCGAGTCCGTCGCCCAGATTGCCGCCGCCCGGCGCCAGCTGGTTCGCATCGGTATCGACCGACCGGGGGCGTCGACGGAGGTGAGTCCCGAGCGACTCGCGGCCCTGTCGGGTCTGGGGCAGTACGCGGTCAAGACGTTCGACGACCTTCGCGGCGTGCCCGAGGCGGTGGTCGTCGACGTCCGGCTCGACCACGAGCGCCAGCTCGGTTTCGTCGACGGCTCGCATCACATCCCGTTGCACCAGCTCTTGGACCGTATGGACGACCTGCCCGAGGGCGTGGTCTGGGTGCACTGCGCCGCAGGCTACCGGGCGGCCATCGCCGCCAGCCTCCTGGACCGCTCCGGACGGGACGTCGTATTGATCTACGACGACGCCCTGGCGAGCGGCCTCGCCCCAGGCGGGTCGGGGAAAGCGAAGTAGCGCCTCCGAGCCCGTGTGCACCTGGCCCTGCCGGGCGATCACACCCCGAGCCAGCGTGGCCGCCGTGGTCGCGGGCTATCCGTGGCCTCGGGGGAGGCATCCAGGGCACGGGCCAGCATCGGCTTCTACGCTCGACGGCGAGCTCATCAGACCTCACCCACACCAGCAGCGACCTCGACCCCGAGCGGAGGATCCCCATGACCCAGCAGACCGCAGTGTACGTACACGTCCCGCACCCACGGACGACGGCCATTCTCGAGCATCTCTCGGGAGGACCGGTGAAGACGAAGGACGTGGCGGCAGCCAAGATCGCCACCAAGGTGAACTCCTGGCTGGCGGTGAAGATCACCGACGGCGTCGGCACGATGTGGTGTGCCTATGTGTTCGCTGTCATATCGCTCATCGGACTGCCGGCCGCTCTCAAGCCCGGAGGTGAGGGGATCATCGCGTGGATCGCCCAGACGTTCCTCCAGCTCGTGCTGCTCTCCATCATCATTGTGGGTCAGAACATCGCTGCCGAAGCGTCTGATCGTCGCTCGGAGAACACCTACAAGGATGCCGAAGCCATCCTGAGCGAGGCCCTGGCCATCCAGAAGCACCTCCAGGCCCAGGACCGCCTCCTGGTCGCCGCCTTGGCCGCCTTGAACACCGGCGATCCGGGGGCGGATGGTGTATCGGTGACGCCCGCCGAGGTGTCCGAGGGGACACCCGAACCACCGACCGCCACTGGCGGGTCCACGCCTGGATCGAGCGGCTCGGCACCGACGGCCTGAACAGCCGGGACGGCCACAAGCACTTTCGTAGGCACTACCGGGAGTACATCTGGTTCAAGCAGCCACTGAACCCGGTTCCTGTCGCCAGGCCCCGGGCGATGGTCGTGCTCGTCGCTCCGGCCGCGACGGCGGTCGGGGAACCTCGGGGACGGCTTGGCGGGACCAGGGGGGCCAGAGCCGGTGGGTGGCGGGACCAGGGCGACCACGATTCGGAGGAAAGCTGATATATTCACATGTACGAAACAATGGGAGAGTCACGATGCCTGAATCTTCGAGGACCGAGGACCGCCGCCGTGAACCCACCGGCTCCGCCCTACCGGAGCCTCCCGCTGCGGAGCCGACCCGGCGGGACCGCAAGAAGGCCGCCACCCGCTCCCAGATCCTCGACGCGGCCACGAAGCTCTTCTGGGAACGCGGGTACGAGGCGACCTCGATCCAGGACATCGCCGACGCCGCCGACGTAGCCTTTCGCACGTTCTACCTCCACTTCGCCACCAAGGCCGACGTGGCTATCGCCCGCTTCGAAGAGTGGCTCGCCGAAATGGTCGACGCCATGGGCGCTCGCCCTCCCGGGGAGCGCCCAGACGCCATGCTGGCCGCGGCCCTGAAATTGATGGACGAGAAGGGGTACGCCGGGGACACCCTCACCTCCGAAGGGATGCCGGTGTCCCCAGTGCCCTTCGCAGTGTTCCTGGCCGAGAGCTCGCCGGAGGTGGCCGGAAAGCTCTTCCAGGCCATGACCCGGTCCCACCAGAAGATGACCGAGATGTTCCGAAAGCGCCTCGGATTCCCCGCCGGATCCTTCGAGCCTCGGATCGTGGCGGCGTCGCTCTTCGCCACCTTCATTTCCACGGTCTACGGCTATGCCGAGGCCTCCGCCCGTTCGGCTCGCCATCCCTCCTCCAACTCGTTCGCTCTCCGGGCCATCACGGCCTACGTGAACGGTGTGGGTGAGATCGTCGACAGCGCTCCAGCCTCCGCAAAAGGCTGACACCACGGCCGCTCGGGTGATCGTGGAGCCGGGCGTCGAAGGCTCGCTCCCTCAAGACTGATCCGGAGCATCCGCGACGGCCCGGCCGGCTCGCAGCGCCAGTGCCTCGGCGACGTGGTGCTCGTCGATCGGTCCGTCGACCCCGTCGAGATCGGCCACGGTGAGCGCCACCCGACGCACCCGGTGGAGCCCTCTCCCGGTCAGCCCTCCGGCTCGGACCCGTGCCTCGAGGAGCTCCCGGGCTCCTTCGGTCATCGGGGCCGTCCGGTCGAGCACGGAAGCACCGAGAAGTGCGTTCGAGGGAGCACCACGACGCCGTGCCGACTCCCGTACCGCAGCCACCCGGACGGCGACCGCGGCCGACGGCTCCCCGCCCTCGGTGGCGAGGAGCTCGTCGGGGTCGGGACGCGACAGGGGCACGACGAGATCGAATCGATCGAGCAGCGGCCCCGAGAGCCTCCGGGTGTAGCGGGCCCTCGCCGACGGCAGGCACCGGCACGAACCTGGAGGACCACCCTGGCCGCACGGACACGGGTTCATGGCGCCCACCAAGAGGAAGCGGGCTGGGAACGTGACCGAGCCCCGGGCTCGGCTCACGCGCGCCACCCCCTCTTCGAGTGGCTGACGGAGCGCGTCGAGCACCACACTTGGGAACTCCCCCATCTCGTCGAGGAACAGCACACCGTGGGAGGCCAGGCTGATCTCTCCAGGACGCATGGCCCAAGTGCCGCCGCCGATGAGCGATACCGCCGATGCCCCGTGGTGCGGCGCCCGGAACGGGGGGCGTCGGAAGATGCGATCGGCGGGAAGCGGGATCCCGGCGGCCGAGCGGATCCGGGCCACCTCCAGGGCGGCGTCGAGACCAAGCGGCGGGAGCAGACCGGGTAGCCGTTCGGCCAGCATGGTCTTGCCCGATCCCGGTGGCCCGACCAGGAGCAGATGATGGCCACCGGCCGCGGCCACCTCGACCGCACGGCGGCCCACACGCTGCCCCTTCACCTCGGCCAGGTCGAGCTCATGGTCACCGTCGGCGCGGGCAAGGGGCACGCAGGTATCGGCGACCTCGTCACCAGGCTCCGACGCCAGGAGGGTCGGTGCCGGCCACGGGGTGCACCCGGTGAGGATCGCCACCAACTGGCGCAGCGACGCCACGCCGGCCACGGACTCGGCGCGCACCAGCGCTGCCTCGGCGGCGTCGGCCACCGGGACCATCATGCGGTGGCCCCCGGCGGCGTCGGCCAGACCGATCATCCCCGGCACGTGGCGCACCGAACCGTCGAGACCCAGCTCACCTACGAAGGCCACGTGCGAGGTGCTCCCGGCCGGGAGCGATCCGGACTCCGCCAGGACGCCTACGGCGATGGGAAGGTCCAACCCGGATCCTCCCTTACGGACCCCCGACGGGGCCAAGTTGACCGTGATGCGCCGCATCGGCCAGGCGAGGCCGCTCGAGAGGATGGCTGCCCGGACCCGGTCCCTCGACTCGCGCACTTCGGCATCGGGCAGGCCTACCACGGTGAACGCGGGAAGCCCGGTGGAGATGTGCACTTCGACGCTCACCGGCCGCCCGGTAGCGCCGACCAGGGTGGCCGAAGAGATGATGGCGGTCATGACGACTCCGTTCGCTGGATCGGGACCTCCCGGGACACTCGGGGAGCGCCGCGGTAGCCCAGGCTGGCGTGCGGAGGGTCCATCACGGTCCGCGCCGTCATCAGGGCGGGACCGGGGCGCCGACACCTCGAGGCGCTCGAACCATCGTACGCCCCGGGTGTGTCCCCGCCTCTCAGCTGACCGGTGCCACCTCTACTACCAGGCCCTCCCATGCGGCGAGGGGAACGACGCCTGTCACCCGCTCGCCGTCACGGTCCCGGTCGGTGCCGATCTTCACCCACCCGGTCGGCGCATCCCACCCGATCGCGGCGTCGTCGAGGTTGACCACCACGACGTGACGGGCACCGCGCTGCCACGACCACGCTCCCGCCGGTGCTCCCCTGGTGGCATAGGCTCCCGAGCGGAGATCAGGCGTCCGTCGGCGGAGCGAGATGAGGTCCCTCACCAACGTGAGCACCGACCCGGGGTCGTCGCTCTGACTGGCGACGTTGCACCTCTCGGGATGCCCGAGGGGCAGCCAGGGTCGGGCCGTGGGATGGGTGAACCCTCCTCCGGGTCCAGACCGCCAGGGCAACGGCGTCCGCATGGCGTCGCGCCCTTCGTAGTGGGGCCAGTAGCGGACTCCGAGCGGGTCCTTCAGGTCCTCTCGGTCGACCGCTCCGTTCCCCAGGCCGATCTCGTCACCCTGGTACAGCACGACGGTGCCGCGCAGGCAGAGCAGCATCACGAGGGCGGCCCGGACCTTGTGGGGATCGTCTCGGGCCCAGCGCGTGGCGAGACGCGACATGTCGTGGTTCGACCCGGTCCACACCGGGCACGCGCCGGCCGGGAGAAGCGACTCGACCTCTTCGACCACGGGGCGAAGGTTGCCGGCAGACAGTGGTGACTCGATGAAGGGAAAATTGAACGCCAGGTGAAGCTCGTCGGTGCCGTCGCCGTAGTAGCGGGCCAGCTCTTCGGTCCGGACCGGGGTCTCGCCGACCAAGATCCGAGACGGTTCGTAAGAGTCGGCGATCCGCCGCCATCGGCGAATGACCTCGTGGACCTCGGGACGGTTGGCGTTGAAGACCGGTCGCTGGCCGAAGAGCTGCGCCTCGGCATCGTCGTCGGCAGTCGCCGGAGGGTTGTCCCGTAGTTGCGCATCCTTCACGACCATGTTGCACACGTCGATTCGGAAACCGGCGATCTCTCGATCCAACCAAAACCGAAGCACCGAGTCGAACATGTCACGTACCTCATCGTTCCACCAGTTGAGGTCCGGTTGCTCGGTGAGATGGTTGTGGAGGTAGTACTGGCCGGTGGTGTCGTCCAACGTCCACGCCGGTCCCCCGAAGCTGCTGACCCAATTGTTGGGTGGCCCACCCCCGACCGCCGGGTCGGCCCACACGTACCA
>JAJYWF010000010.1 GCA_021791635.1 Actinomycetes bacterium | reverse complement strand
GGCACGACGCACCGACAACGAGCGCAGGATCGGCGCAGGCCTCCCGCCACGGACTCGACGGCGACGGCGACGCACGACGCTCGGTGACCTTGTGGGCGTCGGATCACCCGACCCACCGCCGTAGTCGGCCACGCCTGCATGCACTACGGCGAGCGGGGCTCGCGCACGCCCGGTCGACGGCAATGACAACGCTGAGCGGATATGACCCGCCAGATAGGCGCGTCACACCTCTATGGCACGATGACGACAGCTCGAAACGTGAAGTGGGTCCCACGTAAAACGTGAAGACCTCGCTGGTCGGGCTGCCGGGATTTGAACCCGGGACCTCTTGACCCCCAGTCAAGCGCGCTAACCAAGCTGCGCCACAGCCCGCCGGTACACCCGGCAGTGTAGACGTCCCGGCGAGGTCGCTCAGTCCCCGTCGGCTCGCCGCGCCGCCTCGATGGTCGCGGCCATCAGCCGGTAGCTCCGCTTGTCCCCGGCCATGCCCATCGACATCCGGTTCATGACGTACCCCATGCCCAGGCCGGCGTCGGGGTCGCCCCATCCGACCGAACCCCCCATTCCGAAGTGCCCGAAGCTGCGAAATCCCCCCATGCCGGAGTCGGCGATCATCCCGCGGTTGAGCATGAAGCCCAATCCCCACTGCAGGTCGAGTCCCAAGAGCACGGTGTCTGGACCCTGCGTCTGCTGTTCGAGCGCCCGGTCCAGCTGGTCGTCTTCGAGCAGGCGGAAGCTCCCCTCGCCGGAGAGCTCGAGGTCACCGATGCACGACGCGTAAAGGGCGGCCAGGGAGCGGGCGTCACACATGCCGTTGGCCGCCGGGATCTCGGCCGACCACAGCTCAGGGCTGTTCCAGATGTCCTGCCTCGACAGCGCACCCCCGGGGGCTCCGAGAGCGAGGAAGAGCGGTTGGCCGGGGGCCAGGTACGTCTTGGCCAACTCGGCCATCTCCGTCAAGCCGGGCCCGGCCGGAGCCTCGGCCACCGCCTGCCCGGAGGCCAGGGCGTCGAGGAACGAGATCAACCGGGCCGGTCGGTGGTGCTCGGAGTCCGGGAGGCCGATGAAGAAGCTCGCGCCGAGAGGCCCGGTGACCTCGTCACGGAGGTAGGTGCCTACGCTCCGTCCCGAGACGCGGCGGATCACCTCTCCGACCAGCCAACCGAACGTGGTGGCGTGGTACCCGTGCGCCGTTCCGGGTTCCCACGACGGCTTCTGGGCCTCGAGGGCCTTGATCACGGGCTCCCAGGCCAGGGCGTCGGCGGTGGACATGGTCCCGTCCACCCAGGCCAGACCGGCACGGTGGGCCAGGAGATCGGCCACGGTCACGTCCCCCTTGCCCGCCTGCTCGAACTCCGGCCAGTACCGGGCGACCGGCGAATTGACGTCGAGTCGTCCCTCTTGGGCGAGGCGATTGGCGCACATGGCCGTGATGCCCTTGGTGGTGGAGTACACCAGGACGATCGTGTCCTCCTCCCAAGGTGCACCGGTCTCGGTGTTGGCGATCCCTCCCCACAGGTCCACGACTTTTCGTCCCCGGTGGTAGGCAGCGAACGCCGCGCCGACCTCGTCTCCCTTCTCGAAGTTCCGTACGAAGGCGTCGCGCACCGGTTCGAACTCCGGATCCGTCCAACCTTCCACCTGACCCGACTCCGCGGTCATACTGCTCTCCTTTCGGTCTCGATCGTCGTCGACGCTACCGGTGCTCCGATGTCGTGAGCCAGGACCGGGGTCATGAGCTCATCTGGACGCCCGACGAGCGCCTGTGGACGGACACCGCATACCGGTCTCCTGGGCGGTATCGCCCACGCTCCCACGTGGCGAAGCGCTCTTGGAGATCCATGCCGGCATCGGCACACACGCTGTCGTACTGGTCGACGTCGTACTCCGGATCGAGCACGAAGCCGGCGACGAGCACCCCGCCCTCGACCACGTGGCCGGCACATGCCCGGACCAGATCTCTGCGCCGTTCGGGTCGGCAGAACCGTGGAACGTTTCCGGCCATCACCACCACGTCGAAATTCCGGCCGAGATCGAGGTCGGCCAGGTCACAGAGCTGCCAGACCAGCCCCGGAGCGCGCCGACGAGCTTCGGCGATCATCGAAGGATCGACGTCGACCCCCACCACTTCGATCCCGTGGCGGTCCAGTTCGATCGCCACCCGCCCGGTCCCGCAGCCGGCATCCAGCACCGACCGGGGGCTGAACGAGCGGACGAACGTGGCTTCGCCGTGGACGTCGACGCCTTGGCGCGCCAACGTGTCGAAGCGCTTCTGGTAGGAGCGCCCGTCGAACCCCGACGTCACCACTCCGCCGGGAACTGTCGCGACTCCCCGAGCCTCGACCACGTCCTTCGGGCAGTGTGGGCTAGCACTGCGCCATCCGAGAGACCACCCGGTCCAACAGATCCACCAGAGTCGCGAGATCCTCGTCGTCGAGGACCACGAATGCCTCTTCCAGCACGGCCCGCTGGTGGGCCACGAAACGATCGGCCAGCTCCCGTGATCGTTCGGAAGGGACGATCCGGACCACTCGGCGGTCCTCTGGGTCCTCGGCCCGTTCGATGAGACCGTGTCGCACCAGGCGGTCGACCAACGCCGTGGCCGCGCTCTCGGAAATGTCGAGCGCCTCGGCCAGGCGGCTCATGGTGAGCCCGTCTGGCTGCACCAGCCGTACGGCCTCGAGCTGGTGCAACGTGACCGATCCGAGCTCGGCCGTGAGCTCTGGCGGCTTGGTGGCCCGAACCCGGGTCTGGATGGCCGGTAGGAGCTCGGCCAGTCGGTCCAGCCGGGCGCCTCGGTCGGCGCCGAGAGACCGGCCACCATCCCGCTCGCCCCGAGGCGACGGCGCCCGCGTCTTCTCAGGCACGGGGTCGGCCGGAGGCCGGTCGGTGTCGGAACGATGGTGCATGACCCTGATAGTTCATCAGTATAATAATACTCGGCACGAGGTGTGAGATGCGGGAACCGACCCGGTCCGATCCGATACGGGGAGCCGCCGGATCCCAGGTCGAGGGGACGATTCCCAGGTCCGGGACCCAGCGCCGGGCACCGGGTCGAAGGTCTTCCCGGCAGGATCGGCGGGGCCGCGAGGGCCTGCGGTAGCCGACGAGAGACGCGACGACGATGCGAAGGGTGGAACGATGAACCGGGGCGACAGGGGCACGACGAACGGCACGAGCTCTCCGAACGGGGTCGGTACTGCCCTGGCCAAGGCTCCTTCGGACCGGTACAAGTGGATCGCCCTCTCCAACACCACCATCGGCATCCTCATGGCCGCCATCGACGGCTCGGCCCTGATCATCGCACTCCCGGCCATCTTTCGCGGGATCCACCTCAATCCCTTGGACCCGGCGAACTTCTCGTACCTGCTGTGGGTGCTGATGGGCTACATGCTCGTGGTGGCCGTCCTGGTGGTCACCGTCGGACGCCTGGGGGACATCTTCGGGCGGGTCCGCACCTACAACCTCGGCTTCGTCATCTTCACCGTGGCCTCGGCCTTCCTGGCCTTCGAACCCTGGCACGGATCGCCGGGCGCGCTGGCGTTCATCATCGTCCGGATGGTCCAGGGGATCGGAGCCTCGTTCCTCTTCGCCAACTCGGGGGCCATCCTCACCGACGCCTTCCCCGCCGAAGAACGCGGGATGGCCATGGGTGTGAACACCATCGCCGGGATCGTCGGCAGCTTCGTGGGTCTGGTCCTCGGTGGTGTGCTGGCCAGCATCGACTGGCGCCTGGTGTTCCTCATCAACGTCCCCATCGGGGTCTTCGCCACCATCTGGGCCTACTGGAAGCTGGAAGAGCGGGGGATCAGGACGCCGTCACGGATCGACTGGACCGGGAACGTCACGTTCGCCGCCGGTCTCACGGCCATCCTGGTCGGCATCACCTACGGCATACGCCCTTACGGGCACGACACCATGGGTTGGACCAGTCCCCTGGTGCTCTCGTGCCTGATCGGCGGCGTCGTCGTCCTGGCCGCCTTCGCCGTGATCGAGACCAGAGTGTCCGACCCGATGTTCCAGATGTCCCTCTTCCGGATACGGGCCTTCACCGCCGGGAACGTGGCCAGTCTCCTGGCGGCGATCGGTCGTGGTGGCCTCATGTTCATCCTGGTCATCTGGCTTCAGGGGATCTGGCTGCCCCTTCACGGGTACTCCTACTCGGTCACCCCGCTGTGGGCCGGTATCTACCTGCTCCCGTTCACGTTCGGCTTCCTCGCCGCCAGCCCGCTGGCCGGGGCCCTGTCGGACCGCTACGGGGCGCGCTACTTCGCCACCGGGGGCATGATCCTCGCCGCAGCGTCGTTCGGGCTCTTCCTGGTGATCCCGGTGAACTTCTCCTATCCGGTGTTCGCGCTCCTGGCTCTGACGAACGGCGTGGCTATGGGCCTGTTCGCCGCGCCGAACATGGCGGCGATCATGAACTCGGCCCCTGCCGAGCATCGGGGCGCGGCTTCGGGTATGCGGACCACGTTCATGAACACCGGGATGCCTCTGTCGATGGGGGTGTTCTTCTCCCTCATGATCGTCGGGTTGGCATCGAGCATGCCGTCCACGCCCTATAAGGGGTTGACCGCCCACGGCGTGCCCACGGCTTCGGCGGCGGCACTCGCCCACCTGCCACCCATGGGCTACCTCTTCGCCAGCTTCCTCGGGTACAACCCGATGTCCCAGCTCCTCGGACCCCGGGTGCTCGGCCGGCTCAGCCCGTCCTCAGCAGCCACGCTCACCGGAAAGCGGTTCTTCCCCACCGTGATCTCGGGTCCCTTCCACGACGGCCTGGTGGTGGTGTTCGTGTTCGCACTGGTGATGTGCCTTCTGGCTGCGGCCGCCTCGTGGATGCGCGGGGAGCACCGGATCCTGGAGTCCGCCCGCTACGTCGGGACCGCCCCGGGTGCGCCGACCGAGGCACCGGTGGCCACCGATGTCAACCAGGTTGCCGTCGACTCCGTCGAGCTGCCCTTCCCCGAGGAGGCTTCGGTGGGGAGCGGCGGAGCGAACCGGACCCCGAGCATCCCGCGCTGACACGGACTTCAGCTGACCACCCGGAGCTCCTGGCGGTAACGACGGGCGTTCCCCACGTACTCGTCGGCTGAGAGCCGGATGATCTCCAGGCTCGACGCACCGGGTCGAATCTGGGCTGGGACTCCGAGGGCCAGGGCGCCAGGCGGGACCTGCATGCGGTTCGGAACCACGGCGTTGGCGCCGACCGTGGCCCCGGTCCCGATGACGGCGTGGTGGAGCACCACCGACCCCGATCCCACCAGGGACTCGTCCTCCAAGCTGCAGCCTTCCAGGTGAGCGAGGTGGCCGACGACACAGCTCCGGCCGATCACCGTAGGGAACCCGGGCCCGGCGTGGACTACGGTCCCGTCCTGGACTGACGAGCGTTCGCCCACGGCGATGGACCCATAGTCACCTCGGAGGACTGCTCCGGGCCAGATCGAGGCTTCGGCTCCCACCTCGACGTCGCCGATGACCACCGCGTCGGGATGCACATACGCGTCGGGGTGGATGCGGGGAGTGAGTCCGTCGAGCTCGTAGATGGTCATGGCCCGCGACCCTAAGGGAACTCGGGTCGGAGCGAAACTTCAGCCTGTCCGGAGCGGATCACGCGTGGTGGACCACCCACGTGATGCCCTGGTACGCCCGGTAGCCAAGGTAGATCACCGATGCGACGAGCATGGCCTTGAAGTACCAGGGCACCGGGGGGCGTTCCTGCTCTTCGAGGACCGTGCCGCACTTCGGGCACGCCCCGTCCTCGTCGAGCTCCTCGTCCTCCACCAGCCGATCGCACTCTTCGCACCACGCCATCGCCAGCGCCCCTCAGCGTCCGCCTCCGGCCCGGACCCGCAGCTTGAGCGGGGTGGACCCCAGGTCGAACTTCTCGCGCAGCTTCCTCTCCACGAAGCGCAGGTACGTCTGGGGCATCCGGCCCGTCGCGAACAGGGTGAACGTGGGAGGGTCAACGGCCCCTTGCACCCCGTAACGGATACGGGCCCCAGGCGCGGCTTGGGCGGCTTGGATCTCGTTCAGGGCACGGTTGAGGGCACCAGTCGGGATCCTCTGGTGGTAGGAGTCGACGGCGGCGTGAAGGGCCGGCACGATCCGGTGCACTCCCCGGCCCGACGTGGCCGAGACCTTGAGGACCGGTGCCATGCCGAGGAAGGCCAGCCGATCCCCTACTCCCGACAGGACCTCGTCTCGTTCTGTTGCCGAGATCAGGTCCCACTTGTTCACCACCACCACCGCGGCACAGCCCGAGACGCCGATTCGCTCAGCCAGACGCTGGTCCTGGTGGGTCGCGCCCACCGTGGCGTCGACCACCAGCATGGCGATGTCCGCCCGATCGAGGGCATCGAGGGCTCGCAGCACCGAGTACGACTCCACTCCCCTCTCGGCTCGGGCCGGTCGGCGCATTCCGGCGGTGTCGACGAACCGGAGCGCGCCTTCGGCCGTGGTGACCACCGTGTCGATCGTGTCGCGGGTGGTCCCGGGCATGTCGTGGACGATCGATCGCTCCTCGCCGATGAGCCGGTTGAACAGGGTGGACTTCCCCACGTTCGGGCGACCGACGAGGGCGATGCTCGGAGGGCCGGGGTGGGCATCGAGCTCGAGATCGAGCGTCTGTTCGTCCGACACCGCAGCACCTTCCGGCACACTCGGGGCCAGGCTGCGAACCACCTCGTCGAGAAGATCGCCGGTCCCCCGACCGTGAATGGCGCTTACCGGCCACGGGTCGCCCATCCCGAGCGACACGAACTCCCAGGCCGCCGGTTCGCGCCCGCCGTCGTCCACCTTGTTGGCCACCAGACGAACCGGCACCCCGGCTCGGAGGACGGCGCGAGCTGCCGCCTCGTCCTCTTCGGTGACCCCCACGTTCACGTCCACGACGAACAGGACCAGGTCGGCTTCGGCGATGGCCTGCTCGGCCTGACGGCTCACCTTGGCGTCGAGTGCTCCGCCCCGAGCCATCCAGCCACCGGTGTCCATCAGGCGGAACGGGACGCTGCACCACTCGGCGTCGACCGCCTTGCGGTCCCTCGTCACCCCTGGGGACTCCTCCACCACCGCCACCCGATGCCCGACGATCCGGTTCACCAGCGACGACTTGCCCACGTTCGGCCGTCCCGCCACCACCACCAGTGGGCGCGCCCTCGGCCCTCCTGCGACTTCCCCGGCGGTCATCGGGCACCCTCGAGCGCCATCCGGAGAGAGTGCCCGTCAGCGGGCACGACTTCGACCGGACGTGGGAGATCCGTCACGGTCATCCCGTCGAGGAACCGACCGTCGGAGAGGCACGCGTCGGGGAGCAGGTAGCGGGCTTCGGCGGAGCCGGAGCTGGTGGCACCGGCCACGTCGGTGCCGGTCAGCAGGCCGGCTACCCCGATGTTCCCCCCGAAGAACCGGTTCTCGACTTCGAGCAGCTCCACATCCCGGCGCCCGAGGCCGGCGAGAAGCGGCGCCAGCACCCGGGCTCCGTAGGTCCCGGTGATCACCTTCGTCAGGCGGGGAGCCGACGGCGGTGTGGCCCCGCCTCCGGTCGCCGTCCGCCGGGCCCGGTAGCCCGCCGGTGGAGCGCCGTCGACCCAGGAGAAGAAGCCCGGGCGTACGCCGTCCTCGGCCACGCTCGAGCCCCAGAACGCGCTCTCGAAGGCTCGGACCATGCCGATGCCGTTCTCGTGCTGGGGGAAGCCGTCGTAGTGCTCGGCCGGCGGCAACTCCCTTCCGGCCAGGAGGTAGTACTCGTCGGCGGCGTAGACGAGCCGGCGTCCGAGCACCGTGGAGAATATGCCCTGCCACTCCGAGACGGTGTCGCAGACCTCCATCGCCTCTTCGAGGGTGTGGGGCCGCATCTCGGGCTCGTGGGAGTACGCGCTCAGCCCGAGCGGTACGACACCGACCGACGCCAGCCGTGGGTACTGGTCGAGAATTCCGGCCAGCGTGTCGACGAGGACTCCACCGCTGTTCACGCCCGGGCACACCACGATCTGACCGTGGACCTCGATCCCACCGTCGAGGAGCACCCGGAGCCAGCGCAGGCTGGTCGCGCCCTTGGGGTTGCGGAGCAGCCCGGCCCGCACTTCGGGGTCGGTGGCGTGGATCGAGACGAACAGGGGTCCGAGCCGCTCGGTCAGGACCCGCTCGGCGTCCAGCTCGGTGAAGCGGGTGAGGGTGGTGAAATTCCCGTAGAGGAAGGAGAGCCGGTAGTCGTCGTCCTTCAGGTAGAGGCTCTTCCTCATCCCCTTGGGGAGCTGGTAGATGAAGCAGAAGGCGCAGTGGTTGTCACACGTCCGGACCCGGTCGAAGACCGCTGACGACACCTGGATCCCGAGCGGCTCACCGGCCTCCTTGCGGACGTCGAGGAGATCCGAGCGCGAGTCCGCGGCCCGCTTCACCTCGATCTCGACCTCGGAGCCGTCCGCCAGCTGCTGGTACTCGATCACGTCACGGGGCCGGTGGCCGTTGAGGGCCAGGACCTCGTCACCGACCTGGATCCCGGCTCGGTCGGCCGGAGAGGAGCGGACCACCACCGTGACCCGTGGCGCCGTCATGGGCTCCAGCGTACCTGCCGGCTCCTCGACTCTCGGTCGTGCACGCCAGCGTCGTGGCGGTTCGGGTTCCTCGGGCCGGACCCGACCGGACGAGCTCCGCCGGTAGCCTGAGGGGATGGACGTGGACCGGGTGCTCTTGGCCGAGCCCCGTGGCTTCTGCGCCGGTGTCGAGAAGGCCATCAAGGCCCTGGCCTGGATGGTCAAGGTGTTCGAGCCACCGGTGTACTGCTACCACGAGATCGTCCACAACCAGTACGTCGTGGACCGCTTCCGGGCCCAGGGAGTGGTCTTCGTCGACGAGGTCGACCAGGTGCCGGCGGGCGCTCCCCTCATGCTCAGCGCCCACGGCTCGGCCCCGGCGGTGGTGGCCGCCGCCCGCCAGAGGGGTCGGGTGGTGGTCGACGCCGTCTGCCCGCTGGTGACCAAGGTGCACCACGAAGTGCGGGTGCGATCGAAGAGGGGCTTCACCGTCCTCTACGTGGGGCACGCCGGCCACGAGGAGGCGGTCGGCACCATGGCCGTCGCTCCCGAAGCCGTGCACCTCATCGAGGACCAGTCCGATCTGGACGCCGTGGGAGCGGACCTCGGAAAGGACTCCCTGGTCGCCCTCCTGGCCCAGACCACGTTGAGCCACGACGAATGGAAGGAGCTCATGGAGTCAGCTCGCCGTCGGTTCCCCGACCTGTGGATGCCGAACCGAAGCGATCTGTGCTTCGCCACCACGAACCGTCAGGCGGCGCTGAAAGAGATCGCCCACGAGTCCGACGCCGTGGTCGTGATCGGCTCGGCCAACTCCTCGAACACCGTCGCGCTCACGAAGGTGGCTACGGCGTCGGGCTGTCCCCGGGTGGTCCGGGTGAACGAGGCGGACGAGCTTCCCGACGACCTTTCCGGCATCGTCGGGGTGACGGCCGGGGCATCGGCCCCCGAAGCCCTCCTCCAGGCCGTCATCGGCCGACTGGCTCCGCGCCACGGGGTGACCCCGGTGCCGGTGACGACCGAGGACGAGTACTTCCCTCCCCCGCCGGAGCTGCGAGAGCTCCTCCGGGCCCTCACGACCACCGTGCGGATCATGTGCCGGGCCCCCGGCAGCGGAACCGGTCGGGACGCCTTGGGTGACGACCGACGACGTGCCGCGGCCGGTGTGCTGGAGGACCTTGCATCCTGAGTGGCAGTATGTCGCATGCCTGGGAGCGTCGCCGACGGTAATCGGACGCGGATGCGCGCCCTGCAGGACCTGGTGATCGACCTCGGGAGGCGCGACTACGCAGTCCGATATCCCGATCCCGCTCTCCCCCCTGTCGTCGTCCTGATCTGCGCCTACGAGGAAGAGGCCAACTTGCCCGGGGTGCTGGCCCGAGTCCCGGCGTCGGCGCACGGGCTGCCGGTCCTTGCTTTGGTGGTGGTGGACGGCGGGGAGGACGCCACGGCTGAGGTGGCCCAGGAGCTCGGCGCTCGCACCTTCGTCTTCCCGGTGAACCTCGGGCACGGTGTGGCCCTGCGCATCGGGTACGACCTGTGTGTGAGCGGCGGTGCGCAGTACGTCGTCACCCTCGATGCCGACGGGCAGAACGATCCCCAAGAGATCGAGACCATGCTCGCTCCGCTGGTCGAGGACGCGGCGGACTTCGTCCTGGCGTCGAGGCGACTCGGTGTGGACACGACTTCGGACCAGTACCGGCAGCTCGGTGTGGTGTTCTTCTCGACCCTGGTGAACGCGCTGCTCGGCGCCCACCTCACCGACACGTCCAACGGGTACCGGGCCCTCCGGGCCACCATGCTCTCCGACGTGGCTCCCCGGCTTGAGCAGGACCAGTACCAGACGGCCGACCTCCTCATCACGTGCGTGCGCCGGGGCTGGCGAGTCGTCGAGCGCCCGACCGTGTGGCACGAGAGGAGCTCGGGGAAGTCGAAGAAGGGTGGGAACCTGATCTACGGGCTGCGGTACGCCACGGTGATCCTGCGCACGTGGCGCCGGGAACGCTGACGGTTCAGCCGGACGACCAGTCAGTTCCGCGCTGCGTCGTAGACGTCCTGGATCCCCTGCCGGAGGAGCTCGGTGGTGGCATGGACCCGGCTCCTCGACACCCGTCCCCGGTCGCTGCGCTCGGGAGGCGGCAAGGCGTGCCCCACCACCACCGTGATCCGGAGGGGCTTGGGGATCGTTCGGCCCTTGGGCATGGCCAGGTCTGATCCCCCGATACCGACCGGGACGATGGAAGCCCCGGTCCTGGCGGCCAGAAAGGCCGCTCCTTCGAGGAGATCTTGCACCGCCGCACCCTCCTGGCGTGCACCTTCGGGGAACAAGACCAGCGTCTCACCTCGCGTGAGCACCTCTTCGGCGTGCCTCAGGGCTTCGCGGTCGGCCGACTCACGATGCACGGGAAAGGCTCCCAGACTGAGCAGCAGGCGCCCCAGGAGCCGGTGCTCCCACAAGCTGTCCTTGGCCATGAAGAACAGCTTGCGGTCGGTGAGGAAGGCGGCGAAGCCGAAGTCGGCGAACGACCGGTGGACCGGAGCGATGATCACCGGGCCCTCCGCCGGGACGTTCTCGCGCCCGATCACCTTCGGCCGGAACCAAAGCCGGAGGATCCCTTCGAAGATGATCCGCGCCGCGCGGTAGCCGAGGGTGATGCGCGGATCCGGCACGAAGACGGCCCCACGTCCGGGAGCCGTCGCCCGTCGGTGTCCTCCCTGGTCTTCGTCTTTCACATCCATGACAGCACCTCGTCGACGACATCCTCCACCGTCCGGTCGGTGGTGTCCACCACCACTGCGTCGGCTGCCGGAAGGAGCGGCGAGACTTGCCTGGTGGAGTCGACGAGGTCCCTCCTGGCCAACCCGTCTGCGGTCTCCTCGGACCGGCGGCGGGCCCGCTCCTCGGCCGATGCCGTGAGGAACACCTTCAAGTCGGCATCGGGGAAGACCACCGTTCCGATGTCGCGCCCTTCCACCACGCCGCGGTGATGAGTCTCCATCCAGCGACGCTGCCGGTCCACCAGGAGGTGTCGGACCTGGGGTGTGGCCGCCACCTGGGATACCGCCTGGCTCACGGGAGCCGACCGGATCGCGTCGGTCACGTCAACCCCGTCGATCCGCACGGTGGCGTCGTCGACCTCGATGTCGGCGTCGCGGGCGATGTCGGCCAGGGCTTGCGCGTCCGAGAGGTCCACTCCCCTCTCCAGCGCAGCCCAGGTCACCGAGCGGTACATGGCCCCGGTGTCGAGCCGGGTGACCCCGAGGCGGGCCGCCAGCGCCCTCGACACCGTGGACTTGCCCGACCCGGCGGGTCCGTCGATGGCCACCACCGGTCCCGGCCGGTGGTCGTCGACGTCCTGACCGGGGTTGTCGAACAGTGACGGCCTCGCCGGCTCGACCGATCCTCCCAATCGCTCTGCGTCGTCGAGGAACTCCGGGTAGCTGGTGGTGACGCTGTCGAACCCGGCGACCACCGTCGGGCGGTCCACCGCGACCAGACCGGCGACGGCCGCGGCCATGGCCATACGGTGGTCCCAGCGACAGTCGAACTTCACGCCCCGCAACGAGCGGTCGGGCCCGACGCCGTGGACCACGAGGTCGTCACCGACCACTTCACCGACGGCCCCCATGCGGTTGACCAGCTCGGCCGTGGCGTGAAGCCGATCGCTCTCCTTGACCCGAAGCTCGCCCACGTCCTTGAACACCGTCGTCCCGGCGGCGGCGGCCGCGGCGACGGCGAGGATCGGGACTTCGTCCAGCGACGGGATCTCAGCGGCCTCGACGGCCGTGGCCCGCAGTGGTCCGAAGCGGGCCACGAGGTTGCCGACGGGCAGTCCGGCGCCTTCGGCCTCAGGCGCTTCGATCGCGACGGCCGCCTGCATCCGCTGGAGCACCGAGACGAACCCGACCCGCTCTGCTCCCACGTAGACGTCGCGGACGACAATTCGACTCTGCGGAACGAGGCACGCCGCCACCACCCAGAACGCCGCCTGGGACGGGTCGCCGGGGACGGATATCTCGAAGGGATGGAGATCGCAACGGCGGACGGTGACCACATGTTCTGCACCCTGGCGCCGTATGGCGATCGGCGCGCCGGCCAGCGCCAGGAGCTCTTCGGTGTGGGCCCGGGTGGGAACGGACTCGCGCACCACGGTGTCGCCGTCGGCTCGAACGCCGGCCAGGAGGATGGCCGACTTCACCTGGGCACTGGCGACCTCGGGCCGCCAGTCCACCCCGCGGAGCGCCCCGCCGTCCACGCTCAGGGGGGGGAGGCATCGCTCACCTCGACCGCGCACCTCGGCGCCCATAGCCCGCAGCGGCGCCGCCACCCGGTTCATCGGACGCTCCGACAGGGAGGCGTCTCCGGTGAGGACGGTCCGACCGGGTAGCGCTGCCACCACGCCGGCCAGCAGACGGAGCCCGGTGCCGGAGTTCCCGCAGTCGACGGGGTCGTCAGGTGCGTGCAGGCCGGCATGGGGTCCTCGCAACGTCACCGCGCCGTCCTCGTGCGTGAGGTGAGCCCCGAGCGCTCGGACGGCCGTCAGGGTTCGGGCCACGTCGTCCCCGCTGGAAAGACCGGTGATCCGCGTGACCCCGTCGGCCATGGCACCGATCATGAGCGCCCGGTGCGAGATCGACTTGTCCCCCGGGACCCGCACCGAGCCGCTGAGGGGAGATCCCCCGCGGACCCGGGCTTTCTCGGCGGCGCCCCGGGTCATGACAGGTTGTGGACGGTGCACGGGTACCCCGCCTCCGAGACGGCATCACGAAGCCCGGTGGCCTGGGTACCGGCGACCAGAAGGAGGAGCACTCCCCGCTGGCCCTCGGCGGAGTGGGCGATCTCGATGTCGTAGATGTTCACCCCGATCCCGCCGGCCACCGCGGTGACCTCGGCCAGCACCCCCTCCCGGTCGGGCACCGGGATTCGCAGCTCGGCCAGGCCTTCGGGTCGGAACGCCCGGCTGGGAAGGGCCCTTCGGGCCTCACTGGCATCGGCCAGGAATCGCAGGATCCCCGCCCGGTCCCGAGCAGATACGAATTTGCGCAGCTCCTCGAGGTCGGACAGGAGGTGGTCCAGGGTGTCGAGGATGGCCGGCGCGTTTTCGGCGCACACGTCCGGCCAGATCCCGGGATGACCGGCGGCGATCCGGGTCATGTCCCGGAACCCACCGGCGGCCAGGCGGAGGAGTGCGGCGTCGTGCTCGGCATCCCGGGCGGCGGCGTTCATGAGGGTGGCGGCCACCAGGTGGGGGACGTGGGAGACGACGGCAACGAGCCGGTCATGGTCCTCTGGGGAGAGGACCACCACATCCGCTCCGAGAGACGTGACCAGTGACTGGATCCGGTCGAACGCCGCCAGCTCGGTTCCCGGCGAAGGGGTGAGCACCCAGCTCGCTCCGGTGAAGAGCTCGGGATCGGCACCGTCGAAGCCCCCCTGCTCCGACCCGGCCATCGGATGTCCACCGACGAATCGGGGGTGGTCGACTGCGGCGACGACGGGTCCTTTCACACCGCTCACGTCGGTCACGACGACATCGGGCGGACGACCGGGCTGGGTCAGGACTCGGCGGGCGATCCCGGCCACCGAGGAAGCCGGCGTGGCCACCACCACGATCTGGGCCGAGAGGTCCTCACCCACCGAGTCCAGGGCGCCCCCGCGGAGCGCCTGGGCTGCACGTTCTGCACTCGTGTCGCTGCCGGTCACGAACCACCCGCGGGCCCGCAGGGCCAACCCCAACGAGCCCCCGATGAGGCCAGTACCGACGACCTGCACCCTCCCGGCGGTGCCGGGAGCAGCGGCTCGATACACCGTTGCGCTCTCGGAGCCGTCCGGCGAACCCGAGTCGGGCAGTCCGGAGGATCCGACGTCCTCAGACCGGGAGGTCATCTCGGAGGACCTGTGCACCATGGAGGTAGACGTGGCGCAGCTCCTCGCGGGTCAGGGTCGTCGAGAGGTGCACCAGCACCCGAATGCACAACGGCGTGGCCCCAGGCACGGGGATCTCCGACGCGCACAGGAGCGGGACCGAGCCGAACCCGATGCCCCTGGCCGCGGTGGCGGGGAACATCGAGGTGATATCGCCGGTGGCCGTGAAGATGACGCTGATGATGTCCTCTTCGAGCAGATCGTTTCTGGCCATCACCTCGGCCATGAGCTCCTGCACCCGTTCGGTCACCTGCTCGACGGTGTCGGTCTCGACGGTCGTCGCGCCCCGCAGGGCGCGGACTGCTGGCGAACCGGGCATCGGGCGTGCATGCTAGCGCCCGGCGGGCCACCGGTCCCCTTCGCCCGGAGGGCGGAGCGCGGCCGACGCCAGCGAGCGCACCTCTCTCGGATCGAGGAGCCGCCATCGGCCCGGAGCGAGCCCGGGGTCGGCGAGCGGTCCGATCCGGGTGCGGACCAGCCGACGGACCGGATGCCCTACCGCGTCGCACATGCGCCGGACCTGACGGTTCCGCCCCTCGTGGATGACGATCCGCAGGACACCGGGGCTCAGGCTCCCCACCACGGCCGGAGCCGTGACCCGACCATCGAGCTCCACTCCGGTACGCAGGAGGCGGAGAGCGCCAGGTGACGGGATGCCTTCGACTTCGACGAGGTACTCCTTGGCCACCCCGTGGGACGGGTGAGCCAGGAGGTTCGCCAGCTCGCCGTCGTTCGTCATGACCAGCAGGCCCTCGGTCTCGAAGTCGAGCCGTCCCACCGGGAACACCCGGGGCCGCCGCGGTACGAGCTCGGCGACAGTGGGCCGACCCTGCGGATCAGAGAGGGTCGTCACCACTCCGGCCGGCTTGTTCAAGAGGTAGTGGACCGCACCGGGGGCGACGGGGACCGGGACCCCGTCCAGCGAGACCCGCTGGGTTCGGACGTCGACGCGCTGGCCGGGCACGGCGACCACGCCATCGACGGTCACCCGCCCAGCACCCACCAAGTCGTCACACACCCGCCGACTGCCCAAACCGGCCCGTGACAGGACCTTCTGCAGTCGCTCCCCCTCCTCTGACGAGGGATGCTCGGATGCTCCAGCTCGTGGCTCAGCAGCGATGTCAGGCGTCCTCTGACGACCGCCGGACCGCCATCTCCTCCCCACCGTCCGATGTCGCCCCGGCGTCGGACGGTGGGACCTCGGAGTGGAACCGGTGGTCCTCGATCTCGCCCAGGATCTCCGGGCCCGGCAGGAAGTCCTCTACCGGGGGCAACTGCTCGATCCGGTCCAGCCCGAGACGCTCCAAGAAGAGGTCAGTCGTCCCGTAGAGCACCGGCTGGCCCGGTCCCGCGGCGCGACCGACGGCCTCGATATACCCGCGCTGCTCCAGCAGTCGCACCACGCCTTCGGCGTTCACCCCGCGCAGTGAGGAGATCTGGGCTCTCGACACCGGCTGGCGATAGGCGACGATGGCCAGGGTCTCGAGCGCCGCAGTCGAGAGGCGATGGGACACACCACGGTTGGCGAAGCGCTCGACGTAGGGAGCCTGGTCGGGATGGGTCTGCAGACGCATGCCGCCGGCGATGCTGGTGAGAATGAAACCGCGGCCGTCCTCAAGGTACGAGGCCGCCAACCTCTCGCTGACCGTGGCCACCCGTTCCACCGGCTCCTCGAGGAGCTCGGCCAGCAGGCCGGCCGGCACCGGTTCCACGGCGACGAGGAGGATCGCCTCGATCGCTCGCGACAGCTCCTCATCCGTCATATTCGTCACCATCCTCGGCTCCGAAGTCGCCACTCCCGTCACTCTGCCCGCTCGCCAGGACCCCGACCAGCGGCCGGCGGTCGTCGATCCAGGCGACGCGGAGATCGCCGAACGTCTCGCCCTGGCCCAGCGACACCTTGCCCCGTTTGCACAGCTCGAGCAGCGCCAGGAAGTGCACGATGATCTCCATCTTCGTGGTGAGACCTTGGGTCAGGTCGCGAAACGACGTCGCACCCCTCACCGGGAGGACCGCCACGAGCGCCTGGACCGTCTCGGACACGCTCACCGTCTCGACGGTGACGTGCGAGAGGTCGACCCGGGGCGCGGGTCGCTCGGCCGTGGCCCGCAGGTACGCCTGGGCCAGGTGGTCGACCGTCACGCCGGCCAGCAGGTCCGGGGCGTGGAGGGCGAACCCCTCTTCGAGGCCCGCCTCCCGAGGCACCGACCGGGCGGCGGCCTCGATCATCCCGACGAACGTGTCGGCGATGCCGGCGTAGGCCCGGCACTCGAGGAGGCGGGAGAGCAAGAGGTCCCGTTCCTCCCAGCCGACCAGCTCCTCGTCGGTCTCCACGGCGTCAGGCCCGGGCAGGAGGCGCTGGGACTTCAACTCCACAAGGATGGCCGCCACCAGGAGGAATTCCGAGAGCTGGTCCATGCTCATCTCGCCGCTCCGCTCCGAGAGCGCGGCGACGAACGCGTCCACGACCGGGGCCAGCGGCACGTCGAGCACGTCGACCTGGTGGCTGGACACCAGGTGCAGCAGCAGGTCCAGCGGGCCTTCGAAGACCGGAGTGGAGACAACGTAAGCCACGACACCGACCATACCGTCCGCCGGCTCGCCGATCGCGCATCTCGAACTGCCGGCTACCAGTGCGGGTGTGGTCCGGGCCGCGGTATACCGTTGCCGTCCATGGCCAGGGTACTTTCGGGCGTGCAGCCCTCGGGCGAGATGCATCTGGGGAACTACCTGGGGGCCGTGCGGCAATGGGTGTCCCATCAGCAAGAGCACGACGCCTACTTCTGCATCGTCGACCTCCATGCCCTGACCATCGAGATCGAGCCCCAGCACCTGCGGGAGAGGACTCTCGATGCGGCGGTGAACCTCCTGGCCGCCGGACTGGACCCGGCGTTGTGCACCGTCTTCGTCCAGAGCCAGGTACCCGAGCACCCCCGGCTCACGTGGCTCTTGGAGTGCACGACGGCCATGGGCGAGCTCCGCCGGATGACCCAATTCAAGGACAAGGGGCGTGGCCAGGAAGACGTCCGGGTCGGGCTGTTCACCTATCCGGTCCTCATGGCGGCCGACATCCTCTTGTACGACGCCGAGCGGGTGCCAGTCGGCGACGATCAGCGCCAGCACCTCGAGCTGGCCCGTGACCTGGCTCAACGGTTCAACCAGCGGTTCGGGACCACCTTCGTCGTCCCCGACGCCGCCATCCCCCAGGTGGGGGCCAGGGTCATGGACCTCCAGCACCCTGAACGCAAGATGTCCAAGTCGGTGAGCTCGCCGCTCGGGACGATCGGCGTCCTCGACGATCCGGCCGACATCGAGCGCAAGATCAGAAAGGCGGTCACCGACACCGATGGCGACGTCCGCTACGACCCGTCGACCAAGCCCGGCCTGTCGAACCTCTTGGACATCTTCGCCGCCGCTTCGGGGCGCCGTCCCCAGGAGATCGCCAGCGAGTACCAACGGTACGGGGACCTGAAGCGGGACGCCGCCGATGCGGTGATAGAGCTCCTGCGTCCGGTCCGGGAGCGCCACGGCGAGTACTCCGCCGACCTCTCCGGGGTCAGAGCGGTGTTGGAGACCGGTGCCAGAAAGGCCCACGAAGTGGCGTCAGCCACCTATCTGAGGGCGGCTGAGGCCGTCGGCCTTCTGATGCGCTGAGCACGGCGGGCCTCGACAACTCCACGACTAGCTCACCACTCGCAGTCCGAGGCGACCGGCCCACCACGTGTAGAGGTGTGTGTAGAGCCAGGTCAGCGGACCAGGGTGCAAGTAGAAGTTCACCAGCACCAACCCGACCAGCACCGGCATGGTGTAGGGCCGGAACCGCAGGTAGGCCGGCCACCACCGTCGCGGGAGCAGCCTCTCGAACAGCACCGACCCGTCGAGCGGTGGGATCGGCACCATGTTGAACACTGCCAGCCAGATGTTCGTGAGACCGAGGAAGAAGAGCACTTCGGCCCACAGGGCCCCGAAAGTTCCCTCGATGGTGACGGTGTCGACGCCGTTGAAGGCTCGGAACAGCCCGTAAGCGAGTGCGGCCAGGAGCACGTTGGTCGCCGGGCCGGCGAGGGACACGGCGACCCCTTCGTTTCGGGGGTGGCGGAGCGCGCCGGGATTGACCGGGACCGGCTTCGCCCAGCCGAACATGCCCACGCCGCTCAGGGCCATGACGGCCGGCACGATGATGGTCCCGACCAGATCGACGTGGGCCAGAGGATTGAGCGTGAGGCGCCCGGCCCGCTTGGCCGTGTCGTCGCCGAAGGCCAGTGCTACCCAGCCGTGGGATATCTCGTGCAGGATGATCGACGGCACGATCACGCAGAACAGCACGATCTCGATCGTCGTGATGTGGTGCGTCCGGACGAGTACGGCCACGACAGCGACAATGGCGATCAGCCACACCGCCGTCGTCTGGCGTTGCCTCCCTGGTCTCCCGGCCCTCGATCCCCCGCCGCCGACGCCGCTCACCCGGTGCGTCCCACATGGCCGGTCCCGAAGCGACGCGTCCGGAGAAGACGCCCCCCGTTCAGGCGCGCCCGGCGCACGAGATGCATCGACGGGCCGCCGGCATGGCCTCCAGGCGTGCTTCGGGGATCAGCTGCCGACACACTTCGCAACGACCGTACGCTCCCTCGTTCAGCCTCTCGATGGCCGCTTCCACCTCTTCGAGGGCCTCGTTCAGCTCGGCGGCCAACGCGCCGGCCTCGCCACGCTCGGCCGTCACCTGGCTGGTGTCGGCGAAGTTCGGATCGTAGGTAAGGCCTTCGGACTCCCCGAACCCCAGGTCGGCGAGCTGCCGGCGCAGATCGGCGCGTTCGTGCTCCAGTAGCGCCCGGTAGTCGACAGCCGGCTCGGTCGTGGGTGCGTCGTTCGGCATGGGCATTCAGGTGTGTCGAGGCGGGATCGTCGGGGTGGTGGCCAGCCCCTTCTTCGGTCCGGCACCCGCGTGGCGCCTCCCCGGCGCCATGGTGCACATCGGCCGAGTTCTGGACGCTCCGATCGGGAGCTCGCCATAGCCCATGAGGCAAGCCTAGATGCTTCTCCCGCCCTTCAACGCCCACCCGCCCGGGGATGGGCGGACAGGTAGGCCGCCCGGAGATGCTCGACGGTCACCTTGGTGTACAGCTGCGTGGTGTTCACCGAGGCGTGCCCGAGAAGCTCCTGGACAGCCCGTATGTCGGCGCCGTGGGCCAGCATGTGGGTGGCGCAGGAGTGTCGGAGGACATGGGGCCCCACACGCTCCTCGAAGCCAGCCTGGAGGGCGCGCTTGCGGAGGATCTCGTAGGCTCCCTGCCGGCTGAGACGCCCTCCACGGATGTTCAAGAAGACGGCTTCGGCATCACCGCGCCGGCGCCATCTCGGGGGCACCATGGCCCCGCGTCCTTCCGGGACCAGCCACGCCTCCAGTGCCCGACGAGCCCAGCTCCCCAGTGGGACCAGCCGCTCCTTGCCGCCCTTCCCGTACAGGCGGAGGAGACCGTCGCCAGAGACGAGGTCGGCCAAGTCAAGGCTCGTCACCTCGGAGATCCTCGCCCCGGTCCCGTAGAGCAGTTCGAGGAGTGCCCGGTCACGACGATCAGCCGGACTGTCAGTTCCCGCTGCGGACAGCAGCCGCTCCACGTCGGGCTCACTGAGGGCTTTGGGCAAGCGAAGTGGTGGCCGGCCGGACGGCATGTCGGCCGTCGGATCAGCAGTGGTCATCTCCTCGTCGACCATGAACTGGTGCAGGCCGCGAATGACCGACAGTGAGCGGGCCATCGTCGCCGGACTCCGCTGTTCCGAGGCCATCCGATCGAAGTGGGCGTCGATGTCTCCACGTTCCGCTCCAGCCGGGGACTGGAGGCCCCGGTCGGCCAAGGTCTCCTCGTAGTAGGCCAGATCTCGGTGATAGGCAAGCAACGTGTTTCGCGCTCGTCCCCGCTCCACGGCCAGCCACGAGAGGTACTCCTCCGAGGGCACGCTCAGGGGGCGAGCACGTCGCGACGACGTCTCCAGGCAACCGGGAATTGCCCTGCTCTCTGGCGGGCTCGACTCCGTCACCACGCGTTCATGTCACTGACGGGCCGCCGGTAGTTCCCCGACCCCGGGCTCGACCCCGGGCTCGACCCCGGGCCCGCTCCCGACCCGGCCGGGGATGTGAGAAAGCACGGATCTCGCCATGTAGAGGCCGAGGAGCGTGGTCTGGTCCATGATCCGACCCCCGGCCACCAGGGAGTCGACGTCGGTGAGATGCACGCGCTCTACGGTCATCCACCGCTCCTCCTCGCCGCGCCGGTCGGTGGCACATGGCGTGAGCTTGGTAGCCAAGAAGATGGTCGTCACCTGGTCGGAGAAGCCCGGCGAGTTGTACGTGGAGACGAGTCGTTGGAGCCGATCCGCCTGCCACCCGGCCTCTTCGGCCAGCTCCCGACGCGCCGTCTCATCGAGATCCTCTCCGTCGACGTCGCGGGTCCCGGCCGGGATCTCGAGCACGTCATCCCATACGGCGGGTCGGAGCTGGCGGACAAGCGTGACCCACCCGTCGTCGTCCACCGGCACCACCGCCACCGCACCGGGGTGATGCACGATGTACCTCTCGAACTGCCCGCCGTCGGGGTCGGCGCACGTGGCCCTGCCCACAGTGAAGAGCCAAGTGCCGAGAACCTCGTCTTCGGCGATCCTGGAGAAACCGTTCATTGGCGGGAATGCCACTGTGCCACCGTCCCTTCCTGTGCCTCCGCTCCCGTTCGGCGTCACCGGCTTGCTCGGCCCTACTCCGACGACGGAGATCAGCGCAGAGCGCGGAGATCGGTGACGTCGATGAGCCGCGGCTCGCGTCCCTCGGCCCGCTCCCGGGCGGCGGCAACCAGCTCGCGAAACAGCGGGTGTGGTCGATCTGGGCGGCTCTTGAACTCCGGGTGGGCTTGGGTGCCCACCCAGAAGGGATGATCTCCGAGCTCGACGAACTCGACGAGCCGGCCGTCCGGCGAGGTCCCCGAGGCCGCCAGCCCAGCCTCGTCGAGAGCCTTGCGGTAGCGGGGGTTCACCTCGTAGCGGTGCCGGTGTCGCTCGGTCACCGAGTCGGTACCGTACGCCTTGGCCACCCGGGAGCCTGCCACCAGCTTGGCCTGGTAGGCGCCCAGGCGCATCGTGCCGCCCTTGTCGGTGACGTCGGCCTGGTCGGGCATGAGATCGATGACCGGATGAGGGGTGAGGGAGTCGAATTCGCGCGAGTTCGCCCCCTGGAGGCCGGCGAGGTGACGAGCCACGTCGACCACCATGACCTGGAGTCCGAGGCAGAGGCCCAGGCACGGAATGGCATTTGCCCTGGCGTAGCCGACGGCTGTCACCATGCCTTCGATCCCCCGCTCGCCGAACCCTCCGGGGATGACAATCCCGTCGAGCTCACGCATCCGGTCCGTGGCGAGGAGATCGGGGACGGTCTCGGCGTCGATCCAGTCGATGACCACCGCCACCCCGTGGTGAAAACCGGCGTGGCGGAGCGCCTCCACCACCGACAGGTAGGCGTCCGGGAGGTTCACGTACTTCCCCACGATGCCAATCTTCACCGCCCGGTCGGCCGAGCCGATCCGCTCGACCAGTCCTTCCCACTCTCCCAGGTCGATCTCGTGCTCGTCGACGGAGATCCCTAGAGTCCGGCACACCACCGTGTCAAGTCCTTCCTGGTGCAGGACGAGTGGGATCTCGTAGATGCTTGGCGCGTCCACGGCCGAGACGACGGCCTCCATCGGCACGTCACACAGGAGGGAGATCTTTCGCTTCAGACCCTCGGAGATGTCGTTGTCGCTCCGACAGACGATCACGTCGGGCTGGATCCCGCGACCTCGGAGCTCGGTCACCGAGTGCTGGGTCGGCTTGGTCTTGTGCTCTCCGGAAGGGGCCAGGTACGGCACGAGCGTGAGATGCACGTAGCAGACGTTCTGGCGACCGATGTCCCGCCTGAACTGCCTCACGGCCTCGATAAAGGGCACGATCTCGATGTCGCCCACGGTGCCACCGATCTCGACGATCACCACGTCGATGTCCTCGGCGGCCAGGCGGCGGATTCGCTCCTTGATCTCGTCGGTGACGTGGGGTATGACCTGCACCGTCTTGCCCAAGTAGTCGCCCCGCCGCTCTTTGGCGATCACCTGGGAGTAGATGGAGCCGGTGGTGGTGTTGGAGTTCCGGTTCAAGCTCTCATCGATGAACCGCTCGTAGTGGCCCAAGTCGAGGTCGGTCTCACCGCCGTCCTCGGTGACGAATACTTCGCCATGCTCGCCGGGGTTCATGGTGCCAGGATCGACGTTGATGTAGGGATCCAGCTTGCACATGGTCACGTGCAGTCCCCGGCACTTGAGTAACCGCCCCAAAGACGAAGCGGTGAGCCCCTTTCCCAAAGAGCTCGAAACGCCGCCGGTTACGAAGACGTACTTGGTCATCGGACGACAATCCAGGCCCGGGTCACGTGACCGGGCGAACCCCACAGAGGTCGGTGCCGCTTCTGCACCCTTCTACGCTAATCCACGCGACCCGGAGACATGGTGGACGGGTCCTCCCGAGCGCTCATTGCCAGCAGCTCTTCGGCATGGGCCCGGGCGGTGGGGCTGTCGGGATGGCCCGAGAGCATCCGAGAGAGTTCGACAACTCGCTCCTCAGCGTCGAGAACGTGGACTTCGGTCACGGTACGACCCCCTTCGAGCACCTTGCGTACCGTGATCTGACTATCCGCTGCCGCCGCGACCTGGGGAAGATGGGTCACGACCAGCACCTGGCGGTGACGTGCCACCTCCGTCAGCGCCCGGGCCAGCGAGCGGGCGGCCTCCCCACCCACCCCTGAGTCCACTTCGTCGAACACCATGGTGTCGGGACCGCCACTGGCCACCAGTCGGATGGCCAGCATCGTTCGGGACAGCTCGCCTCCGGAGGCCACCCGAAGGAGCTCTTGTACGGGCTCCCCCGGATTGGCTCCGAGAAGGAACCGCACGCGGTCACCGGCACGATCCTGCCCCTCGGACGGCTCGGTACCCGGTCCGGACGGGTCCCCGCCGGTGCCGACGACCACCGTGAAGCGGGCGTGGGGCATGGCCAGGTCTCGCAGGCGCTCCTCGACCAACGTGGCAAATTTCGCGGCGCCGTCCCGTCGCGTAGCTCGAAGCTCGTCCTCAGCCGCGTGAAGCTCGACCACTGCGGCCCTCCGTCGCTCCGTCAGGTCGGCTGCGGTGGCCTCGGCCCGGTCCAACAGCTCCAGACGTTGCCGGGCCCGCTCGGCGAAGGCCAGGACTTCGGGCAGTGAGGGCCCATACTTCCGACGGAGCTCAGCCAGCTGCTGGAGGCGCCGATGCACCTGATCGAGGCGATCTGGATCGTCCTCCCATGCTTCGGTGGCATGACGGAGCTCGCTGGCCACGTCACCGAGATCGGTCACCGCCGCTCGCACCCGGTCGGCCCAGCCGGACAGGGCCCGCATCGATCCCAACGCCTCCGCCGATCGGGCCAGGACCGAGAGCACCCCCTCGTCGGCACCCGAGCCCGCTCCACCGGCGTCACCTTCGAACGAGGCCAGGATCGATGCGACCGCTCCCCGGTGCTCCGCCAGCTCCGCCAGTCGATCCCGTTCTTCTCTCAGGTGAACTTCCTCTTCCGGATCCGAGATGGTCGCGCCGTCGATCTCCCGGAGCTGGTGACGGAGCACGTCTGCTTCCCTGGAACGCTCGGCGTCGCTCCCTCCCAGCGCGGCGATGGCGTCTTCGAGCTCCCGGAGAGCGCGTCGGGCGTTGCGGCGCGGCGAGAGATCGGATCCGCAGTACTCGTCGAGGATCCGCCTCTGCGCCGCCGGCGAGAGCAGTGCTTGGTGATCGTGCTGCCCGTAGATGTCCACCAGGTCAGCACCCGACTCGGCGAGCCCGGTAAGCGGCACCATCCGCCCGTCCCGCCAGGATCGGGAACGCCCCGACGCCGGAACCGATCGGGCCAGGACCACCTCGCTCTCGCTGTCTTCTGGAGCCGGGGCCATCACGAAGCGGGCCTCGACCAGGACCTCGTCGGCACCGTCACGTACAAGTGACGGCGAGGCACGCCCGCCGAGCACCAGGTGAAGGGCCTCTACCAGGAGCGTCTTTCCGGTGCCGGTCTCACCGGTGACTGCCGTCATACCCGGCCCGAAAGTGACGGTGAGATCGTCGATCACCCCGAGACCGCGCACCCGAAGCTCCGTTAGCACGCCGCCGGCCTCATCCTTGCTGTCTGACGGTGGATGTCCTGAGGCCTGTCTCGACGGGACCGGGCGACAGGATGCGACGCAGGACCGAACCGAGCCGCCGATCGCCGACGGTGATGACCCGGAGCGCCGATGGGGCAATCCGGCATCGCACTTGAGCTCCGGGGTCCAAGCGTCCGACTTCACGGCCATCGACCACCATGACCGCGGGCCGAGCAGCGGTGACGGCAATGGTCACCGTTCGGTCGGCGTTCAGCACGACGCTGCGGTCGATCGAGAAGTGAGGAGCCACCGGCGTCACGATCATCGATCGCATCTCCGGCGCCATGACCGGGCCACCTGCCGACAGGTTGTAGCCCGTCGATCCAGTCGGGGTGGACACCAGGACACCGTCGGCCCGGTAGGTCGGGCCGGGCTCACCGTCGAATGTCGTCGTGAGGTGCACCATGTGGCCGGGCACGGTCTTCTCCACGACGACCTCGTTCAGCGCCATCCACCACCTCCCGCCTTCTCCGGGCACCTCGGCCTCCCGAAGTGAACGGTCGTCGCCGGCGGCCGGTGCAAGTCCGCCGCTCACGGTGACAGCCAGGACGCTGCGGTTTTCGACCTCCACGTTGCCGGTGACCGCACGTCGGAGCACTTCGGACAGGCGGAGAGGGTCCACCTCGAGGAGGTGCCCGACGCGTCCGAAGTTGACGCCGAAGACCGGCGTTCGGGAGGTGTAGGCCAATGGGGCTAGGCGCAGGAACGTCCCGTCGCCGCCCAAGCTCACCGCCACATCGGCGCCCGCCACTGTTGCCGGCGTGAGCTCCCCGTTCGCGCCAGCCGATGCTCCGCCCTCGGTTTCAGGAAGCCGAAGCACCCGGACCCGGTGGCCTTCGGCCGTGAGCCAGGCGCTCGTCTCGGAAGCAAGGGCTACGGCCTCGGGGCGCCCGTTGTTGACCAAGATGGCGACGGTAGCCACGTCGGACGTCACTCGCCCTGTTCGATCCGAGCAGGCCGTGCGCCCGCCGTCGGCTCGAATGTCGGGGCCACCGACCGGATCGCCTGGAGGACCATCTCCTCGGTAGTGCACTTTGCCCGGGCGTTCCGCGACGAACCCGTGCCAGCACCGGTCCGGGCATGGAGGAAGAATTCCCGGTTGCCCGACGGACCGGTCAACGGTGATGCCATCGCCCCAATGATGGCTGCCCCGGTATCAGCCACCGCGCACGCTACCGCCGAGAGGGTGGCCAGCCAGGTCGACGGGTCGGTCACCACCCCCCTGCCCCGCGTGACTTCGATCCGACCCGCCTCGAATTGAGGCTTCACCAAGAGGATCGCCTCGCCTCCTGCTCGAAGCACCGGACCCAGGAGGACCGAGATGACCTTGGTGAGCGAGATGAAAGAAAGGTCGGCGGTCACGACGTCGACTGGCGCCCAAGACCCCTCCGCGGCGGAAGACTCCACCCTGGAGGCGGACCCCTTCCAGGCGGGAGACACCTCCCTGACCGATGGTTCCTCCGACTCGGGGACCGGCGCGCCGTCGATGGAGGCGAGGGGTCGGATCGGTATGCCGTCTCCATGGTGGGCTGAGACGAGCTGTTCCACGTCGAGATCTCGGACGTTCGTCCGTTCCAACACCCACACGCGGTCATCTGCTCGGAGGCGGGCATCGAGCTGTCCGTGCCCGACGTCCACGGCGATCACACGTGCCGCACCTCGTTGGAGAAGGCAGTCGGTGAAGCCCCCGGTGGACGCGCCGGCGTCGAGAGCACGCGCCCCTTTCACATCGACGAGAAATTGCCGGAGCGCCGCAGCGAGCTTGTCGCCGCCCCTGCTCACGAAGGACGGTCCGGGACCCAGGACCCGCACCGGTTCGGATCGAGCGACGAGGCGAGCCGCCCTATCGGCGGGCGCCCCCGAGATGGTGACCCTCCCGGCATCGATGGCGACCTGAGCTTGCCGTCGATTAGGCACGAGCCCACGCCGAACGAGCTCGGCGTCGAGCCGGAGTCGGCGGGTTCCGCTCAGCGCAGGGGCCTACAGGTCGCGTGCCGGTTCAGGCCGATGGCCGGCGCACCGACGTGGTGTTGGCCGCCGCCTTCTTCGTCCCGGCGGCCTTCTTCGTCCCGGCGGCCTTCTTCGTCCCGGTCGCCTTCGCCGCCGCTTTCTTCGTCCCGGTCGCCTTCGCCGCCGCCTTCTTCGTCCCGGCGGCCTTCTTCGTCCCGGCGGCCTTCGCCACCGCTTTCTTCACCCCCGGGCCGCTCCGACGCGTTGCCCGGACCGCCGCCTTCTTCGCTGCAGCAGTCGTGCGCCCTACCGTCAAACTCGCGGTCTCAGCGGCTGAAGTGGTCGCCTTTCGGCCAGCCCCGGCCGAGTGCCGCAAGATGTCAGCCGCCTGCTTGGCCACGTTGTCCGGGTCGATGCCCAGCGTATCGAGCTGGCTCGCCACCTCCGTCCGGATGAGGTGGACGAGGCCCTCCGCAGCCTTCCGACTCCGCTCCACCAGATCGTCCACCCGCTGCTGGGCGTGCTCGCGCTGGTGCTCTCCCGATCCCGCCAGATCTCGGACGATCTCCTCCGCCCGTGCCAAGGTCACCTGCCCCAGCACCGCACCAGCTTCGACGTACTTGCGAAAACCATCGCCTTTGGCCATACACCCACGCTACCCGGGTCGGCCGCACATTCCAAGCAGATCCCCGCCAAGCACGCTCCGCGCCGCTCGGTATCCTCAGTCGGGGTCAGCCTCCGCCACCCCAGCGACCCCCGCCACCAGAGCAGCGAGGTCCTCGGCCACAGCGTCGGGGACCGGCTCCGACACTTCGGCGATGTGCGAAGTCCGGGGCACACCTCCGCTGACACCCGTGAGGACGAGGCCGAACGGCACGCCGAGGAGTCGGGCGGTGGCGCCGTCGGTGGAGGGGCGGTCCCCGACGACGGCCCCGATCTCCCGGCCTTTCCGATCTGCGGCCGCAACCACCAGGTCGACGAAGGGGGTGTGGGGCTTGCCGGCGACGAAGGGCTCCGTGCCCGAAGCGGTGGCGACGGCAGCCAGGATGGCTCCCGTGCCCGGGACCAGACCGGTCGGGGTGGGATGGGTGGGATCTTCGTTGGTGCCGACCAGCCGGGCTCCACCCCGCACCGCCGCCGCGGCCCGGTTCAAGAGCTCGAAATCGAAATCGCGCGCCCAACCTACGACCACGGCGTCAGCCGGTCCCTCCAGGACGCTCGTGACCTGGCGCTGCGCCAGCGCCTCCCTTAGGCCCTCGTCACCCAGGATCACCACCCGTGCCCCTCTCGGGACGACACTGGCCGCGGCCTGCGCCGACGTCACCAGGTCCCCGCCATCCGCTGGGATACCGATCCTGGCCAGCCGAGCCAGCAGCTCGGAGGTGGTGGGAGAGGAGTTGTTGGTGGCGAAGAGGATGTCGGCTCCGCGGCGACGAAGCCGGGCAATGGCGTCAGGGGCGCCAGCGATCGCTTCACCGGCCAGCCAGACGACTCCGTCGAGATCGACGACCCACAGCCCTTCGATGGGGGGGGGCCACGGTCCCGGCCCGGCGGTGGGATCGGTGCGTCCACTCGTCGCAGGTCCCGACATCGAGAAGTCACGTTACCTAGTTGTCGGAGCGCCGTGCTCTACGCTGCACCTAGGTCGGGGAGACACGACCCGGATACCGAGCGGCACAGAGCTCAGAGTGAGGAGTCGGCACGCGCCATGGGGGAGATCGTCTTCAGCGGCGTCACCAAGCGCTACGGAAACACCGTCGCCGTCGATCACGTGACACTCACGGTCTTCGACGGCGAGCTGCTGGTCCTCCTCGGCCCATCCGGGTGCGGAAAGACGACGCTGCTGCGCCTGGTGGCCGGTCTCGAGGATCTCGACGAAGGCGAGATCTCCATTGGCGGGAAGATCGTGAACGACGTCGAGCCCAAGGATCGCGACATCGCGATGGTCTTCCAGAGCTATGCCCTGTACCCACACCTCACGGTGGCCAAGAACATCGAGTTCCCGCTGCGCCAACGCGGCATCCCCCATGACGAACGCCAGCGACGAGTCCAGGACGTGATGAGCCGAGTCGGCATCGCCGAGCTCGCGGGGCGTAAGCCTGGACAGCTCTCGGGCGGTCAGCGCCAGCGGGTGGCCCTGGCCCGCGCCATCGTGCGTGACCCCCAGGCCTTCCTCATGGACGAGCCGCTCTCGAACCTGGATGCCGCCCTTCGGGTGCAGACCCGGGCCGACATCGTCTCGCTCCAGCAGCGTCTGGAGACCACCACGCTGTACGTCACCCACGACCAGGTGGAGGCCATGACCATGGGGCATCGCATTGCCGTCGTGAACCACGGTGAGATCCAACAGGTCTCGCCGCCCCAGGATGCCTACGACCGGCCGGCCAACACTTTCGTCGCCGGTTTCCTGGGAAGTCCTGGCATGAACCTGCTCCCTGCGGCGCTCGGCGAACAGGGGCCCGATGCCGGGGTCCCTTCGCTGGTCGTGTCGGGTGGGACCATCCCGCTCACCCCCGAACTGGGCGCCGTGGCCCGGACTGCGGCCCGCTTCAAGGCGGGCGTGCGCCCCGAGTCCCTGTCCGTGGACCCGGACGGATCATTGGAGGCCTCGGTGGTCATCGTCGAGGCCCTGGGCGCGGAGGCTCTCGTCATATGCGAATTGCCCGACCACACCCAGGTCGTGGTCCGCCAGGATGCCGACCGGCACCGTCCGGGGATCGGAGAGACGTTGCGGATCCGGGTGGACCCGGTCGGGGTGCACCTCTTCGATGCCGAGACCGGCCTGCGGATCGAGGACCGGTGATGGCCCCGGCCGAGGTCGGCTCCCGGCGTGTTGCCCGTCGCAGTCGCCGGCTCCGCGAGGCGGGCCTCGGCTACCTCCTGGTCCTTCCGGCACTGAGCGTGTTCGGCGTGTTCGTCTTCTATCCGTTCTTCCGGAACTTCAAGCTGGCTCTCTACCAGTCACCGCCCTACCCTGGCCTTCCGAGCCACTACGTCGGGCTCCACCAGGTGGGCCAAGTGCTCACTTCGAGCAACTTCCTCCAGAGCTTGGTGACCACCTTCTTGTTCGTGGTCTTGGTGGTGCCGGCTGGACTCCTCGTCGGCCTCTTCTTGGCCGTAGTGGCCCACCGCAAGCTCCGTGGCATCGCCGCCTACCGGGTCATCTTCTCTTCCACGGTCGTGACCTCGGTGGCTGTCTCGGCCCTGGTCTTCTACTCTCTGATGAACCCGGTCGTGGGGCTACTGCCCTGGCTGGGGATCAGCCCACACCCGCCGGTGCTCGAGAGCACGACCTGGGCACTCCCGGCCGTGGCCATCATGGCCGTCTGGCAGTTCATCGGACTGTCGTTCATCATCATGTCGGCCGGACTCCAGTCCATCTCCGAGGAGGTTCTCGAGGCAGCCCGTGTCGACGGCGCGTCGAACTGGACCGTGTTCTGGCGCGTCACCGTGCCACTGCTCTCCCCCACCCTTTTCTTCGGGGTCGTCGTGGCGACGATCTATGCGTTCCAGACCTTCGGTCAGATCGACATCCTGATCGGTTACCAGAACGCCGCCTACGAGCATGTGAACGTCCTCGTCTACAACATCTACACCACGTTGGTCTACGGAGAGAACTCCGGACGGGCGGCAGTGATGTCCATCGCCCTCTTCCTCATCACGTTGGTCCTGACCCTTCTCCAACTCCGGTTCATCGAGAGGCGGGTCCAATATGCCCGTTGACGCGCCCAGCGTGCCGAATGGAGCTCCCCGGACCCGCCCTGATCGGAAGTCCGCTCACCCGAGACGTCGGCGTGTCGTGCGCCAGGTGATCCGCTACACCCTCCTCACGGTGGGGGCGATCATCGTCCTGTTCCCCATCTACATGACGGTGGTGAACTCACTGCTCGCGCCCAATCTTCTGGACCGCCAGCCGCCACTCCTGTTCCCGGTCCATCCTCAATGGCACACCTACGCCACGGCGTGGAGCCAAGGACATCTCGGCCTGTATCTCCGCAATTCCATCATCCAGACCCTCATCATCGTCGCTGGCCAGGTGGTCACCGCCGTCCTGGCGGCGTACGCCTTCGCCTTCCTGCGCTTTCCCTTCCGCCGGACCTTGTTCGTGGTGTTCCTCTCGACTCTCATGATCCCCTTCGAGGTCACCATGATCACGAACCTCAACACCGTGAACAGCCTGGGGTGGTACAACACGTTCCAGGGCCTGACGGTCCCCTTCCTCGCCACCGGGTTCGGCACCTTCCTGCTCCGCCAGGCCTTCCTCCAGATCCCGCGGGATCTCGAGGAAGCCGCCGCCCTTGACGGCTACGGGCACTGGCGATTCCTCCTCCGCGTGGCTCTCCCGCTCGCCCGCCCCACGGTGGCCGCCCTGGCCATCTTCTCCTTCCTCGGATCGTGGAACCAGTACCTGTGGCCCTTGCTCGTGACCGGGGACAACAACAACATCCGGACCGTCCAGATTGGACTGAAGGCCCTACAGGGCAACCAGCTCCAGGATCTCAACGTGACCTTGGCCGGAGCGATCATCGCCGTGGTGCCGTTGTTCGTGCTGCTCGTGGTCTTCCAGAAGCAGCTGGTCAGGAGCCTGACCGCTGGTGCTGTCAAGTAGCCGACCTTCGATGCCGTCGCGCCCGTATGCTTGCGTTATGAAGACTCGCACGACTCCTTTTGACGGTGGAACCCAGTCCGGGAGCACAGGTCGGCTCCCGAGGTCGACGTCACGTCGGAGACACGTGCGGACCGGGGCGCTGGCCCTGGGTGTCTCGGCGCTGGCCCTGGTGCTGGCTGCCTGCGGGAGCAGTGCGACCAGCTCGTCGTCGAGCTCCTCGAGCTCGCAGGCCTTGGCAAGCTCGTGCCCGCTGTCGGCGCTGGCCAAGGCCGGCAAAACGGTGAACATCGACTTCTGGGAGGCCATGAACCAGGCGAACGGCGCGACCTTGCAGAAGCTCACCACACAGTTCAATTCCTCTCAGCCCAAGGTCCACGTCACCCTGGTCGACGAGAACAGCTACACAACAATCTGGCAGAAGTACGTCGCCGGTCTGAGCAGCGGGCAAGTACCCGATCTGGCCCAGCTCACACAGACCGACCTCCAGTCGGCGATCGACACCAGGTCGTTCCTTCCGGCCCAGTCCTGTATCACCGCTGCCCACTACTCCACTTCGGACTACGTCCCGAGGGCGCTCTCGTACTACCGGGTCGACGGTGTCCAAGAGGCGCTCCCCTTCGCCGTCTCCAACCCGGTGGTGTACTACAACAAGCAGTCGTTCGTGGCCGCTGGCCTCAACCCGAACGACCCTCCGGCCACACTCTCCCAGTACCTGAGTGACGCGGCCGCTCTGAAGGCCCACGGCAGCGGCACCGCGCTGGTGCTCGACTCATGGCACCTCGAGACGTGGCTGTCGACGGCGAACCAGCTCTTCGTGAACAACGGGAACGGGAGGACCGCTCGAGCCACCAAGGCGGTGTTCGACACGCCGACGGCGAAGCAGATCTGGACCGACCTCGACCAGCTGGTGCGGTCGGGCGACGCGGCGACCAATCCCTCCAGTGGACCCGATGCCTTCGACAACCTCCTGGGAATGGGCACCGGGCAGTACGGCATGACCATCGACTCGTCCGCTGACTTGGGCACCATCACCGAGCTGTTGAGCTCGCATCCGAACGTCACCCTCGGCGTCGGGCCTTTCCCGGTGCTCAGCACGAAGCTCCGGGGCGGGGTGGAGCCAGGCGGCTCGGCCATCTACATCTCGAACAAGGTACCAGCAGCACAGCAGGCGGCAGCATGGGAGTACGAGACCTTTCTCGACAGCCCGTCCAGCCAGGCGACGTGGGCCGCGGGCACCGGCTACATCCCGGTGCGGAAGTCCTCGGTCCAGACCTCGACCATCCAGAGCCTCTGGGCCACGCACCCGGGCTTCAAGGTGGCCTACACGCAGCTGGTCGACGGTCCTACCACGCTGGCCACTACCGGCGCGGTGCTCGGACCCTACGCCGCGGCAAGGACCGACGTGATCGACGCCGAAGAGAGCATGTACCAGCAGGGAGTGTCGCCGTCGACAGCGCTCAAGACCGCGTTGGCGAAAGTGAACGCCACAATCACCTCGTACAACCAGCGGGTCGGGACATCCTGAGCGCAAGCGACACATTTGGATTGAAAGGGCGGACATGACTTTTCCTCGCTCGGCACTGCGTGGGCGCCGTTTGGTGACCGCGATCGCCATCGCCGGTCTGGCCGGTTCTCCACTGGCGGCCGTCTTGAGCGCGCCGGGCACTGCCGGGGCGGCCAGTGCCCCCGGACCCAATGCCGTCGTGGCCTTCGGTTCGGCGTCCGGGGTTTCGGGTGCCGGGGACGTGAGCGGCATGCCCGGGCCGAATGTCTCCATCGCCGCAACCCCCGACGGGAACGGCTACTGGGTTGCCGCGGCCGACGGTGGGGTGTTCAGCTACGGCGATGCCCGGTTCTTCGGCTCTATGGGTGGGCACCCCCTGAACGAGCCGGTCGTCGGCATGGCGGCCATGCCCACAGGCGGTGGCTACTGGGAGGTGGCCGCCGACGGGGGCATCTTCTCCTTCGGCAACGCCCGGTTCTACGGCTCCATGGGTGGGCACCCCCTGAACCAGCCCGTCGTCGGCATGGCGGCCACGCCCACAGGCGGTGGCTACTGGGAGGTGGCCGCCGACGGGGGCATCTTCTCCTTCGGCGCCGCCACGTTCTACGGCTCCATGGGTGGGCACCCCCTGAACCAGCCCGTCGTCGGCATGGCCGCGGTTCCCGGTGGCGGTGGCTACTGGGAGGTGGCCGCCGACGGGGGCATCTTCTCCTTCGGCGCCGCACCGTTCTACGGATCGACCGGAGGGATGGACCTGTCCCAACCGGTCCAGGGCATGGCGGCGGTCCCCGGCGGCGGGGGCTACTGGCTGGTGGCCGCCGACGGTGGGATCTTCTCGTTCGGTGATGCCCAGTTCTACGGCTCGGGCACCGGGAGTCCCATCACCGCTCCGGCTCTGGCCATGACCGCCCGACCGGGTGGCTACTGGATCCTCTACGGGCAGACGGCCAGCCTGGGCACGCCACTCGGCCAGGAGGAGATCCTGGCCCGTCTGGGCTATCTGCCGCTGACCTGGACTCCCCAGGGATTCGCCTGGCGGTGGGCCGGCGTCCCCGGCCAGCTGACGCGGCTCTGGACACCCGGCCAGTACAACACCGTGCTCGAAGGGGCGATCTGGGCGTTCGAGGCGGTGGTCGGCCTGCCCATGGACGGGCAGATCTCCGGCCCCGAGATCGCCGCCCTGACAGCGGCCGCACAGGACCCCTCGGCCAACATGAACCCCAACGGCTACACGTACTCTCTCGCCCAGGAAGCCAGCGGGACGCCGACACCCGAGACCCTGACCGTCTGGCACACAGGCGTGGTGGTCCAGTCGACGCCGGCAAACACCGGGATCGCCTCTACACCCACGGCCATAGGAACCTTCCCGGTCTACATCCGCTACCGGAACCAGGTCATGACCGGTCTGAACCCCACAGGGACGCCCTATGCCGACCCGGTGCAGTACGTGTCGTACTTCACCGGGGGTGACGCCATCCACTACATGCCCCGGGCCCAGTACGGCTACCCGCAGAGCCTGGGCTGCGTCGAGATCCCCTTGGGACCCGCCTCGATCATCTGGCAGTACACCTACTACGGCAGCCTGGTGACGGTCACACCGAACTGATCGGGCACACCGAACTGATCACGTCCCTGCTGGGCTCGCTCGTCCCCGCGTTCCCCGCCTACGTCGGCGGTCGTCCGGACCTCGGCCAGTCAGGGTCGAGCTGGCGGAGCAGGAGCCCACATCTTCGGGCCTCGTCTTCCTCTCCGAGGTCGCTCGCGGCAGCGCGAAGGGCGTCGACCGAGCGTAGGAAGCCGCGATTTCCGGGATGGGCCCACCTGACCAGACCCGATCCTCTCCAGCCTGCGGCCCGCAGGGCATCGAGTCCCCGGTGGTAGCCGACCCGGGCGTAGGCATAGCGAGCCACGTGTGTCGCTTCCTGGTCGGCCAGCGCCGCCCATCCTTCGAGGAAACCGGGCCAGCGCGCCACCAGCGCCCGGCATGCGCTCTGCCGCGCCGTCTCGTCTTCGTTCGCCTCGGCCTCGCGCAGTGCGTGCGCACATTCAGGTTCAGGCTCGGGGAGGGCGGTCTCAGGTGGTCCCGTCGTGAAGCTCACCGGCTGATCCGCCATCTCGCCATCCTCTCAGCTCCCGATGCCCGGTTCCACCCGTCACCCCCGTTCTCACCCATGCTCCCGCTCTACGAGCCTGGAGGTGTGACCCCGCTCACGTTCGACGACGATGGCTCGAGGTTCCCTGCCGGTCCCTGTCCGAACAGCCAGAGCAGGTTCCCGGTGATCTTCTGGAGGGTGGCGTTGGCGCAGGTCCCGCCGTTGGCCAGACACGGGTTGAGGGCGTTGATCCAGTTCACCGTCCCACTCTGGAACACGCCGCCGTTCCCCGGCGTCTGGGTGTAGTAGGTGGTGTCGGCGTAGGTCTTCCCGCTCCAGGATCCCTGGTTCGTGTAGGCCTCGGTGAGGGGCACTGGGGAATGGGCCAGTACCTCGAGATTCGACGGGGACGATGTCGGATCCACGTGCTGGATGTCCGAGGCGATTACTCCCGACACCGATGTACCCGACTTCAGTCCGGTCCCTTTGAACAGCCACGATGTGGCCTGGTGGACGACCAACGGGAGTGGTGCTGCCTTTGGGTCCATGTAGCCGCTGTACTCCCCCCCGACCAGCGCTGTCGGCGGATCGTTCGTCGGGGGTGTGGCGAAGGTGTTGCCGGTCACTGTGGCTGTGTGCCCGGTGCCGTTGAGGGGATCCTCATTCGAGTTGCGGTAGTCCACCTCTTCACGATCCGGTCCCAGCGGAGAAGCTTGGAGGCGGGAGTGCCGGACCATCGGGGCGGCGCCCATGAAGGCCAGGTTCATCCCGTGAGCCAGGGCTGTCTGAGCCGCTTGACGCTCGGTGGTCGTCCACGTCTCGTCGTGCCCCAGCGACAGGAGGACTCGGTGGTGAGCGAGCACTGTCGGATGCTCGTCCACCGTGATGTCCGTGCAGTACGCCACGTCCAGGCCGTGCTCTTCCATGAGCCGGACGAGCGGGTACTCGTTTCCCAGAAAGTCCGACGCACCCTGGCCTGTGGCCATCGGACGGTCGAAGGACACCACTCGGGCCCGGTTGCACGGGGGGTAAGAACCGGTCTGTCCCAGGGTGCAGGGGCCACGCCCCTGGTAGTAGGAGTAGCCGCCATAGGTGTTCCAGCCCTCCTCGGTCAAGCTTCGGCTCATCACCAGGTACGCCGCCGTGCTGGACGGGTCCCAGATAGTCAGCAGCACGTAGCTCTGCTGGTTCCCCGACCCGGTGAGCTTGATCAGGTAGTCCCCCTGCATGAACGCCGTGGTGACGGTCATGGTGAACGAAGGGGTCCAGTTGTCGCAGCTCACCATGTTGATCCCCGGAGTCAGCGGGCACGCCGGCTGCACCTTGCCGGGGACCTCCGCCGAGCTCCAGACCTGGCGGCCACCTTTCCCCTGGTAGTAACCCATCCGGTACGCCACGGCCTGGAACTGTGGCGCTGTCGTCGAGACGTAGAAGACCACTTGCTGGCCGGTGGAGGCGTAGGTGGTGTTGGCGAACCCGGCGATGCTTCCCGTCGCCGGCGTGCCGGAGATCTTCCATGTCGTGGTGCCCGGCAGCAGGTTCTGGGCGATCACCGCCGACGACTCCTCGCCGTAGCTGCCCAGAAAGACGCTGGTCTTCGCCGGGGTGCTCGTCCGGTGCTGCTTTCGTACTCCCCGGCCGGTGGTCACGGTTGCCTTCGCCTGGCGTCCCGGGCGCTGGGGACTCCCGGAGACCACCTGGGTGATGGCCACCGTCGCTGCGGCCACGATGACGGCCACACCGACAGTCATCGTCAGACGGCGACGCCTCCGAGGGCGAGATCGGGCGTGGCGAGGACCGTCCCCCCGCGGCGTGCCGAGCTCCCGGTCCACCCGACGAATCTATCCTCGCCCCGATATGTCGGGACGGCGGCTCGGTCCCAACGCAGGTGAACTGGCCTTCCAAGGTCACCGTGACGGTCTTCGGCATTCCCGCTGCGCCTGGTCCAGTGCTGCGGAGGTATCGTCGTGATCGGCACCGCTCGTCGGCGCGCGACCGTATCGGCGTCCGTGATCCGATATGACCGTGGTCCCGGATCGAAAGGCCAGGCCCTCCCGTCGCACCGAGACCCCCTTCCACGTAACATTGTCGTCATTGGGCGAGGAAGGGGACGCATGGACCGTTACGCGACGGCCATTTCGCGGGCGACCCGCTGGGCCAGATCCAGGGTTGACGGGTTCGGCGGCGTCGCCCGGTACGGGATGGCGGTCCTGTTCTGGTCTGCGGCAGTCCTGTGGATGGCTGCCCTCTTGCTCGTCGCTATCTGTGGCCTCTGTATCGACACCGCCAAGAGTGGTCGCACCACCCTGGCACTGAAGCACCGGGTGTCCGACGCCGAGCGTGCCCGCCGACGCGCCATTCGAGAAGCCGAAGCCGAGCTGTCGCGTCTGCAGTACGCCTATGACTGGGAGGTGGCGGCCGCCGGGCAGCATCTCGACGCTCTGTGTGACGAGCACGGCATGCGGCTGGACGCGTGCTGGGGCGTCACCCTGTTCGAACGCACGATCGCCACCCCGCAGGGCACCGTCTCTCTCATCGGTGCGAGAGCAGGCGTGGAGAGTGCCGGCAACTTGGTGGTGACGAGGCGGGCGACGCTCACGCGCACGGTCGCCGGTGGGCTGTTGGCCGGACCCGTGGGGGCGGTCGTAGGATCGGCGGGGTTCCAGAAGACCCAGGAGATCGACGCCCGCGAGCTCTACCTGTACATCGAGGCGCCGGCGCTCTCGTGTGTGGTGCCGTGCCCGCCGGACGCCGGAGCGCGGGTCCGGTCCTTTGCCGCCAACGTCAACACGGCAGCGTCGCGAGCGGCGATCGAGGAGCCCCTGCGGCCCCAGAGGATCCGCGAGGCGCAACAGAGGCTCGCGATGGCGCAGGCCGCCCGTGGACCGATCGAGGCGGCGCGACTGAGGGTGCACGAGGTCACCTCCAGCCCGCAGCTCTTGGCCCGCGTCGACTCCGCTCGAAGAGAACTCGAGTCGTACCGTAAGTCGAAGTCACCGCGGCTCGCGGCATCGGGGGCAGGCACTCCAGGGACGGACCCGCGTCCCAGCTGACGGCGATCATCGGCGTCACACCCACTTCGGTCGTCCTTCGGGGGCTTGCAACGGCCACGGTGGATTGCGATCGGTCGGTGCAAGGTCCGGGGTATGCAGGACGATCCAACCGACCGACACCTGTCGACACCGGTCGAGACGGTCCCCGACTACCGGACCATGCCAGCAAGCCCTCACGTCGTGTCCGATCGCCATGGCTCACCCGTTACACGAATCACGGGTGCGGCCAGATCGGCGCCGGACGTGTCCCGCAGGGTGAAGAGTGAGAACAAGTGTCGAGAGACCATCCCTACTCGAAGCCCACGACGGTGCGGTGCACGGAGCTGGCGCTCGCAGGGTGAGCAACCCGGCGAAAGACGTTGCGCCCCGTGCCCGTGCCCGTGCCCGCCGCTGACCGCCGGTCTGGTCGGCAGGCGTCGAGATGGAAGTGCCACATGGCGTTGCCCCGGATAGTCCTGCACCTCTGGTCTTCGGTCGGCCCGGCCATCTGCTTCTTGGTGATCTCCCTGGTGCGGGGACACGTCAAGTCGGAGTGCGGGTCGTCGGACTCGTAGGTGGTGTTGTCCTCGCCCGACTCGTCGACCGATCTGAGGCCGTGGGCGGGCTCGAGGAAGGAACCGCAGTTGTGGTCCCTCAATTGCGCGGACGTTGGCTTCGGGACGTAGAGGAAGTCCACCATCGAGAAGGTGCCGCTGGTGTCGGTGAGGGTCGAGCTGACCGCCGCCGGTGCGTAGGCCGAGGTACATGGCAGCTTCGACGACGAGCCGGTGGGCATGTTTACGGTGGCTCCGGCCTCGGAGCAGGCGTCGAAGAACGGACCCCGAAAGCCGTCGGGATCGTGGGCGGCAAGGTGGGCATCCCACAGCGGGACCAGGCTGGGCGGGACCACAGTGGGCGGGATCAGGCGCCCGCCGGACCCGCCACACACCCGTCGACCATAAGTTCGTTGTAGGCATTCACACGGAGTCGTACCAGATCGGTGTCGTTTTCCTCTGGGAACGTCTGACCGCGGAACCGCGGGAAATTGGGGAAGGACATCACCGCCTGGACGTGATTCAGGTCGATGTCCTCGAAGCCGGACCACAGCTCGTAGGAGCCGGGGCGCATGTCCTCGTAGGTGATTGCGTTCGGCGTCACCTCGATGCGGGGCGCCCGCGGTCGAGTCGACCCGCAGGTGCGGGCGCCTCAGCTTCTCGAAGTACCACCCGCCGGGGGACTGCCTTCGCTGCCGGGCTTCACCCTGAGCGTCCCGCCGAAGGAGGTGATCTCGCCAACGGGGATGCGCCCGATCCGTGGTCCGACCTCGGCGTACCTGGAGGGGAGCCGGTCCCGCCCGACGCGGGCGGGCTCCACCACGTAGTCGTCCACCGGCACGATCAGGGACAGCTCGGCCGTGGCGCTTGGCGTAGCGAAGCGCCTGACGCAGGATCAGCTACAGAGCCGCCGGACAGGCGGGCAACGGGCCGGCGTGAGCTGGCATACTTTGCGGGCGACCGACTGTGGGCGCCAGACGCACGGAGGTGCGACATGGGACTTCAACTCGTGAAGCGGGCAGCGATGGCGCTTCCCGTGGCGGCCCTTCTCGGAGCGCTGGTGGCCAGTGGGGCTCTCCCGGCGGCGGGAGCGGCCACAGCGGGGGGCTCGTCGGCGACGTGGACCCCCGCCCGCGCTCCCCTTCCCTCCAACTCGGCCACGCCGGCTGATGCCTCCCTCAGGGCCACCACGTGCCCGTCACCGGGCTCCTGCGTTGCCGTTGGGAGCTACCGGACTTCCTCCGGCGTGACAAGCTACGCGCCGGTGGCCGAGCTCTACACGGACGGGACCTGGGCTCGGATGACAGTGCCGATGCCGACAAATGCCGCCTCCGGGACAAAGGAGAGGGTGACACTGCATTCGGTGTCGTGCCCCGCCCCTGGTAACTGCACGGCGGTCGGTGAGTACCAGGCCACGACAGGCCACATATTCGGTCTCATCGAGACGTTCTCGGGCACCGCATGGACGGCCACGAAGGCACCCGAGCCGGCAAATGCCGCCACCTCCGGCACGACAGTGGGGGTGACAGCAGTGTATTCGGTGTCTTGTCCTGCAGTGGGAACGTGCACGGCGGTCGGCACATACACGGGTGTCACAGGGCACTACTTCGGCCTGATCGACACGCTGTCGGGGACGACCTGGACCGCCGCGCAGGCACCCGAGCCGGCAGGGGCCGGTACGGGTGCAACACAGAACATCACACTCCTGTCGGTGTCCTGTCCTGCCGTGGGAACGTGCACGGCGGTCGGCACATACCAACTGACCGGCGGACAGCGCCACGCTCTGATCGACACGCTGTCAGGTGGGAGCTGGACGTCGGTCCGGGCGCCTGAACCAGCAGGGGCCGGCACCTCGAGCCAGCTCGCATCGGTGTCGTGCCCGGCCGCCGGTACCTGCGCAGCGGTCGGCCAATACATGGACACGGCCAGCCATACCAACGGCCTGATCGAGACGCTCTCGGGCGGCACGTGGACGGCCACCGCGGCGCCAGAGCCCGCGGGCTCGGGCACCGGGACAGACCAGGGTGCGTACCTGGCATCGGTCGCGTGCCCGGCCGCAGGCACGTGTGTCGCGGTGGGCACATACAAGGACTCGACAGGGCACGACCACGGCCTGATCGAGACGCTTTCGGGGGGCACGTGGACGGCCGCCGCCGCTCCAGAGCCCTCGACAGCGGGTTCCGGGGCAGACCAGTACGCGTACCTGACCTCGGTCGCGTGCCCGGCCGCGGGCGCCTGCACCGCGGTGGGCGAGTACCGGGACGCGACAGGTGGTGACCACGGCCTGATCACGGCGCTCTCGGGGGGCACGTGGACGGCCACTGCCGCTCCGGAGCCCTCGACAGCGGGTACCGGGACGCACCAGGACGCGTTTTTCGAAGCGATCGGCTGTTCGGGGGCCACGTGCGCCGCCGGCGGCTCGTTCAAGAACTCGACAGGCGGCACCGAGGGCCTCCTCGAGACCACGGGCACCGCCCCCTCGGGCTACTTCGAAGCGGCTTCGGACGGGGGGATCTTCTCGTTCACAGTGCCGTTCCATGGATCGATGGGGGGCAAGCCCTTGAACGCCCCGATCGTCTCCTCGGCCGCGGACCCCTACACCGGGGGCTACTACGAGGTGGCCTCTGACGGAGGGATCTTCGCCTTCACAGCGCCGTTCAAGGGTTCCATGGGTGGCAAGCCTCTCAACAAGCCGATCGTGGGCATGGCCTTCGACACACGGACCGGGGGCTACTACGAGGTGGCCTCTGACGGAGGGATCTTCGCCTTCACAGCCCCCTTCTACGGCTCGATGGGGGGCAAGCCCTTGAACGAGCCCATCGTGGGCATGGCCTTCGACCCGTCGACCGGCGGCTACTGGGAGGTGGCCTCTGACGGAGGGATCTTCGCCTTCACAGCCCCGTTCTCGGGATCCATGGGCGGCAAGCCCTTGAACAAGCCCATCGTCGGGATGACCTACGACACCCTCACCGGGGGGTACTACGAGGTGGCCTCCGACGGTGGGCTGTTC
>JAJYWF010000088.1 GCA_021791635.1 Actinomycetes bacterium | reverse complement strand
GTTGCGCTCCCGTCCGGCTCAAGCCGCCGGCCGCAGCGATCGGCGCCGTGCACGGACCCTGGCACCGACCATGTCCGCCAGCACGTCTGACGCCAGCTTCCTCGGAGTGACCACGCCCACCGAGTGATCGCCGTCCATCATGGCGTCGAGCGTCCTCGCCTTGCGGGCCAGCACCGTCTGGATGTGCTCGTCCAGCGTCCCCGCCGCCACCAGCGTCGTGTAGGTGACCGACCTGGTCTGGCCGATCCGATGGATGCGGTCCTCCGCCTGGGCCACCAGAGCCGGGGTCCAGTCCGACTCGACGAAGATCGCTTCTGAGGCCCTGGTCAGTGTCACCCCGACGCCGGCCGCCTGGATGGAGCAGACCAGCACGTCGATCTCGCCGGCTTGGAATCGGTCCACCAGGGCCGACCTCGCCTGCTCGGGCACAGACCCGTCGACGATCTCTGCCCGCCATCTCTGGCCGACCGCCTCCGCCAGGGCGGCGACCACCACCTTGTGGTGCGCCCACACCACAAGCGGCCGGCCGGGCTGGTCCACCAGCCGCTCCTCGATCAGCTCGACCGCCGCCTCGACCTTCGCCATCCCCGCCGCCCGACGCAGCCGAGACACCATCCCCACGTTCGAGGCACACCACTCGGCGACCTCGTCGGAAGTGGGCTGGTCGACGGAGCCTCGGCCAAAAGAGTCCAACCACTCGTCGATCTCTTGGTTGATCTCCGCCGTCGCTGCCTCGTACTCGCCGAGGGGCACGTCGACCCACAGGGCGGCCCGGGTCTTGGGCGGCATGTCCGACAGGACGTCGTCCTTGGTCCTGCGGACCCAGACCGACTGGTCGACGATGGAGCGCAGTGGAGCCAGGGCGTCCTTCTTCGCCCTCCATCCCCACTTCCCCTTGGTGGCCACCCGCCGCCGATAGTCCAGGTAGCTCCCGAACAGCGGTTCGAGGTCTCCGGTGAGGTCCAGCAGCGCCGCCAGCTCCAGCGGGGACGCCAGCATCGGAGTGCCAGTGGTCGGGATGGTCACCCCGCACGACCTGGCCAGTCGCCTCATCACCCGAGAGCGTCGAGAACCCCACGACTTGGCCGAGTGCGCTTCGTCGAGGATGAACACGTCGGGGTGCCACTTAGCCAAAGCGGCCGCCAGCTCCGGACGGCCTGCGACCAGGGCGGCGGAGGCGATCACGACCCCGGCGGGCGGAGGTGCTGGCATCCGCTTCCCGGCCCGCAACACCACTACGGAGCCCTGCTCCGGTAGGCTCGGTGGGAAGCCAGGGGGCATCTGTGGCTCTTGTGGCTCCGGTGGCACGAGGTCGCTCGCCCTGCCCCCTGGCTTCCCCACTCCGGCCCGACTGCACTCACCCGGACTGATTCCCGCCAGCCCCGATGCGGCCGCCTCTCGCTCCCAGTGGGAGAGCACGACCGGTGGGCACAGCACCAGCGTCCTTCGGGCTCCGAGGATCGCCGCCGCCGCCAACGCCTGGCGGGTCTTGCCGACACCGGGAGCGTCCGCCAGCAGCCGCTTGCCGGCGGCGACCGCCATCGCCCCCTGGACCTGGTACGGCCACAGCTCCAACCCGAACCAGTCGGGCACCCCGGTGGCGGCCGGCTGGGCCAGGTACCCGGGCGACCGGTCCTGCCCCAGCCGACCGACGAGGTCCGACCGCTTGGCGGGAGTCCCGTCCTCGCAGACGACACGGAACCCCGCCTTGGTGAGCCATCCCGGCGGGATGTCGGTGACGTCGGGGACCACCCACGTCTTGGCGGACCTGCGCCACGAGGCTCCCGGCAGGTCAGCCACCGCCTCCCGCAGCGGCTTGGACCGGAACGACCGACCCGCGAGTCTCAGTCCGTCGGGGGCGACAGCGTCGTACGGGAAGGTCAGGTGGGCGCCGAGGAAGCCGTCGTCGTCCCACCGCAGCGTGGCGACCGGGCCTTCCGACACGGCTCAGCCCAACCCGGCCGGGTCGACTGCGGCCGCCACCAGCAGCGTCGAGGTGCGGGCGACCGCCCGTTGGCACCGAGGACGGCCAACCGACTGGGACTGGGCGTAGTTGAGGACGGGGATCCAGGCTCGGGTCCGGACTGCCGCCTCCAACCCACCCATCTCGGCCCCCAGTGCGTCGGGAGTGTCTTCGGCAACCTGCCGGACGATCCGGGCGACCCGGTCGGAATGCTCGATCCCGGCGGCACGAGCCGATCTCCGGGCGACCCGCTCGATCAGGTCGTTGATGTCGGCGGCACGGTGTGGAAAGTCGGGTCGGGTGTTCATGTAGGCGCCTGTCCGGTTGGCCGGACAAGGGTGGCCGTTTTCGGAACTGCGCTCCGGTGTCTGGACCGAAACATTGGACGCTGGTCGGCCACTTGCCGAAGAAGTAGTCTGGCCCGATGTCCGTCAACTCCACCCAGACGCAGGGCGGCCCCACGACGGCGTGGTCGCCCGACTCCTGGACCCACTGCGACGCCGAGAAGCGGGTGGCATGGCCCGACGAGGACGCCCTACAAGAGGTGACGAAGCGACTCAGTCGGATGCCGCCGTTGATCTACGCGGGTGAGGCGCGCCGGCTGGCAGACGAGTTGGCGCGCGTCGAGCGGGGGGAGGCGTTCGTCCTCCAGGCCGGAGACTGCGCCGAGACCTTCGACGAGTTCTCGGCCGACCGGGTTCGCGACGGGCTGAAGGTCATCTTGCAGATGGCGATCGTGCTGACCTACTCCGCCGGAGTGCCGACCGTCAAGATCGGGCGAGTAGCGGGTCAGTTCGCCAAGCCCCGCTCGGCCGACACTGAGGTCGTTTGCGGCGAGACCATGAACACCTACCAGGGCGACATGGTCAACAGCCGATTCGCCGATGTTGACGCCAGGACCCCGAACCCGGAGAACCTCATCCGATCGTACGATCAGGCAACTGCGACTCTCAACCTTCTCCGCGGCTTCACGAAGGGCGGCTTCGCCGACCTCGCTGATGTGCACGCGTGGAACAGGGCCTTTGTGGCGTCCAGCAGCGAAGGTCGGCGATACGAGGCCATTGCCACGGGGATCGACAAGGCCCTCGAACTCATGCGGGCGTGTGGCGTCGACTCGCGGTCCCTGCACGAGGTCGACCTGTACGCCAGCCATGAGGCGCTCGTCCTCGCCTACGAGCAGGCGCTCACGAGGCAGGATTCCACCTTTGGCGACCGGTGGTACGACTGCTCCGCCCACATGCTGTGGATCGGGACCCGGACGAAGAAACTGGACCATGCCCACGTCGAGTTCCTCCGCGGGGTCGGCAACCCCCTCGGCGTGAAGATCGACAAGGATACCGAGGTCGACCACGTCCTCGGTCTCTGCGAGCGCCTCAACCCCGAACGGACGCCCGGTCGCCTGACCCTGATCAGCCGGATGGGCCGCACCGCTATAGCGGACCGGCTACCCAGGCTGATCGCCGCCGTGCGCGATGCCGGCCATCCTGTCGTCTGGATGTGCGATCCCATGCACGGGAACACCTTCACCAGCGAAGGTGGGCTGAAGACCCGGAGATTCGACGACATCTTCGGGGAGATCGCCGCCTACTTCGACGTGCACGCGTCCCTCGGGACCTGGCCCGGAGGGGTGCACCTCGAACTGACCGGCGACAACGTCACCGAATGCCTCGGAGGGTCGGATCGCATCAGCGACGAGCAACTCCACGACGTCTACAACACTGCCTGTGATCCGAGGTTGAACGCGAATCAATCGCTCGACCTGGCGTTCCAGATCGGCGAGCTCCTAGACGGTTTCCGCTCCAACCTCTAACGCCTGCCACCTAACGATAGCGAACGGCGTCTGCTATCGTTAGCCACATGGAGCGATCGGCCTTCCAGCGATTGGCCGACAGTCATCGGCGAGATCCGGACGAGCTCGTCGGTTGGCTGGAAGACGCTCTCGCCCGGTCGGCACCGGCCACCCTCCACCCCGACGCCGACTGGACCCAGGCAGAGGTCGACATCCTCGTCAGCGAAGGCGTCGACGTGTCCGACGAGCGGCCGGTCACCCTGGATGCAACCGCCGCCGGGTACCGCCGCTACCTGGACATCCTGGCGTCCGGCCTGTCGGTTGCCGAGGCGGCGGACCGGCTCGGCGTGACCGGGTCGCGGGTTCGCCAGATGCTCGGACAGCATCTCCTGTACGGCGTCCGCCCCAGGGGACGGGCATGGGTCCTCCCGTCGTGGCAGTTCGCCGGCGATCGGCTGCTCCCCGGGGTCGAGGTGGTCAACCAGGCACTCCCCCGGGACTGCCACCCACTGGCGGTGGACGGCTTCCTTCGCACCGACCAACCCGAACTGGAAGTCGGTGGCGCCACACTCTCTCCGCTCGCCTGGCTCCGCCAGGGCGGAGACCCCTCTGTCGTCCAGGCGCTCGCTGGAGACCTCTGATCGGTGGCCGAGCGATGCCCCGAGCCACCCGACGAGCTCCCGGAGCCACGATCGGACGAGCTGTTCGTGCTGCGATCGAGAGTGCTCCGGGTCTTCTTTCGCGGTGGGCCGCATCCGACGGACTGGATGGAGTTCCGAACCGCTGGGCCGCTGCCGACCGGTCGGTTCGACCACCACGTCGTCCAACGGAACCGATCGGGCTCGCCACCCGGCGTGATGTACGCCACCCGGCGCCGTTGGACGCCCTGTCCTGCGCTCTCGCCGAGACGTTCCAAGCCACCCGCGTGATCGACACGTCGTCCAGGGACCCGTGGGTGGTGTGGTGGACGCCAGCACGTCCGGTCCGCCTCTTGGACCTCGGCTCCACCTGGTTGGCCAGGGCGGGCGGGAACCAGGCACTCTGCTCTGGCGAACGCTCCGTCTCTCGATCGTGGGCACGTTCGATCCACGCTGCATCGAGCTGGTCGGCGCCGGTCGATGGGCTCACCTGGCCGTCGAGCGTCCTCGGACCAGGCCGCAACGTGGTCCTCTTCGAGTCGGCGGCCGACGCCGTGCCGTACCGGCCGGACGTGCTCCGGATGCTCGCCGACCCGGGCCTCGGCCCCTCGATCGAACGAGTGGCCCGCTCGATCGGCTACCTGGTGGCTTGATGCGAGATTCGATGGCCGCCTTCCGGCGCCCGGCCTAACGCTGCCCGTCCGGCGAAATGCGATTGCGCCGAGCGAACCCGCCACCCGACGCATGGTTCACGGCGTGCCACGTGGCTGTCGCCTCTTGTTGGTTGCGGGAATCTCGGTCGCCACCGACGTCGATCATGTGAACCAACCAAGCATCCCAGCCGTCGGACATACTGAGAGCAACGAAAGGACGATTTCGCCATGAGCATCACCCAGCAGAAGAGCCTCACCCAGCAACAGAGCATCACCCAGCAGAAGAGCCGGACCCGGTTCAGCCGGGTCCTCGCCACGGCGCTCCTCCCCCTCGGCCTCCTGGCCGGGCTGGCCGGGCTGGCCGGGCTGGCTGCCACCCCGGCCGGGGCCAGCACGGTCCCCCCGAACCCCGCCAACGTCTGCGAGGCCGGCACCCTGCACGACCCGCCGACCTACTCGTACAACCTGGTCCACTGCACCGCCCCCGCCTTCACCCTGGTCCACCCCAACCAGGTCGAGGTGGCCGACTCGACGTTCACCAACGTCTCGGGCACCACCGTCACCCTGGAGCAGGCCCCCGGGTATCCGACGGGCAACGACCCCCAGTACGTCGGCACCGGGACCGCCGGGTTGGCCCTCACCTCGCCGATCACCCTCGCCCCCGGCCAGTCGGTCGCCCTGGCGGTCACCGCCGCCGCCGGATCCCTCACCGCTGTCACCGAAGTGAACGGTGGCTCCGCCGGCTTCGGCTGGGTGGCCTACCTCCAGGTCGGCGGCGTCACCTGGGGCCTCGACGGGTACGGCTACTACCCGTACACGCTGTCTGGGGGGACCACCACTCCGCCGACCACTCCGCCGACCACTCCGACCACTCCGCCGACCACCACCTGTGCGCCGCTGCCCTCGGGCACCGTCTCGGGGATGGCCGCCTCGTCGGGCAACGGTGGCTACTGGATCACAGACGCGGCCGGCCAGGTGGACGCCTGCGGCTCCGCCGGGTCGTTCGGGCAACTGGGAGCGGCACCTGCGGCCCCCATCGTCGGGATCGCGGCGACCTCTGACGGCCAGGGCTACTGGCTGGTCGGCGCCAACGGTGCCGTCTACGCCTTCGGGGATGCCGTCTTCCACGGGTCGATGGCCGGGGCCGCCCTCAACCAGCCGGTCGTGGGCATCGCCGCTGACCCCGCCACCGGCGGGTACTGGCTGGTGGCGGGCGACGGTGGGATCTTCTCCTTCTTCGCCCCGTTCTTCGGCTCCACCGGGAACATCCACCTGAACAAGCCGATCGTCGGCATGACCGCCACGCCGAATGGACAAGGCTACTGGTTCGTCGCCTCCGACGGCGGGGTGTTCGCCTACGGGGACGCCGCCTTCCACGGGTCGATGGGTGGGCAACCGCTCAACAAGCCGGTGGTCGGCATGGCCAGTGACCCCGCGACCGGCGGCTACTGGCTGGTGGCCTCGGACGGGGGGATCTTCTCCTTCGACGCCCCGTTCTACGGCTCCACCGGGTCGCTCGTGCTGAACCGGCCGATCGTGGGCATGGAGGCGTCCTCCGACGGCTCGGGCTACCGCTTCGTCGCCTCGGACGGGGGGATCTTCGACTTCGGCAACGCCCCCTTCGAGGGGTCAGCCGCCTAAGAGGCCGGACAGCAGGATCACCAACAGGACCGGGCGGCTCGCCGCCCGGTCCTGTTTTGTCTGGCGAAATCCCAGAGCCGGACCACCCTACGCATGGTCTCTTTCGTGGAGACGCGTGAGCTCGTTCGACGCCGGCCGGTCCTGGCCTGCCTGACTGTCCTGGCCTGCCTGGCTGTCCTGGCTGTCCTGGCTGTCCTGGTCGCTGGTGCGACGCGGTCCACGGGCGAGCCTGCGCTGGCGGCGACCGACCAGGCACTCGGGTGGCAGCCGCCACTCTCCACCGTCTACTCCGGCAAGGAGTACCCGCTGTTGACCGGACAGGGGGCGCTGGTCGCCTCCTCCCGGGCCGCCATGAGCGCCTACGTCGACGCCGCCTGGTGCGGGCCGGTCCTCGCCGGCCGCCCTCCCGGCCGGTCCTCGGTGGCCGCCCTGTTCGCCCCCGGGTCCCCGGGAGCCAAGCGGGCCAGCAGCCAAGCCCTCACCCAGGTCGCTCCCGACAACCCGGCCGGGATCGCCGCTCAACCGGTCTTTGCTCCGGTGCCGGGTCCGGTCACCCGGCCGATGTGCAACTGGGTGTCCAACTTCCCCCGCATCGCCACCACCGGGGCGTTCGTCACCCCCCAGATGGCGGGCCAGAAGATCCCCGCCCACCGCCTGGTGTACCCCGCCCTCTACGGGTCGGTCACCTCGGTCGCGATGCCGACCTTCGTGGAGCTCTCCTACCGCTCGGCGTCGGGCGACGCCCACGTCTTCGTCGCCGGGACGCTCACCCTCGCCCCTCGCCAGGGCGCACTGGTCCCGACCGACTGGACCATCACCGCCTACTGGTCCCGCCCCGACGCGGTCGCCGCCCCGTCGTTCCTCGTCACCGACCACCACTGGAATGAGCACGGGTCCCTCCTCGGACCCCATCTAAAGGAGCCCAGCGATGCAGCGACCCTCTCCTGAGACCGGTCGGCCCAGCCACCGGCCGATCTGGCGCCGCCTGGCCGCCGCGGCGGCCGTCTCTCTGATGCTGTCGGTGGTGACTGCTACCGCGGCCGCAGCCGCCACCCTCAGCACCACCGCCCTGTTGGAGTCGGACTCCCTCGGTGGCACCATCACCAACACGATCACCATGTCCGGCGAGCCGTCGGGGACCGGGATCGCCCTGTACCTCTCCGTCAACGGCGGCCCGTCGACCTACCAGAACACCCAGACGACCGCGTCGGAGACGGTCACCGCCACCGCAGACGTCCAGCAGGTCAACGTCTACGTCGCCAAGGCGGTCGACCCCAGCACCGGGAGCGACCTCGGGCCACAGACTACTTTCACCTTCGCCTGGATCTCCGCCTACTCCGGAGTCGGGGCGGTCTTCCTCAACGCGTCCCAGGCGTCGGGATCCACCCTCACCGAGGGGACCCCCACCAAGATCAAGGCCCAGTACAACGCGGGCACCGTGCCGGCCAACTCGCAACTGTGGATCCTGGCGTCCCCTCAGCCGCCCGGGGCCGTCCCGGCCTCGGGGGCCACCATCCCCATCACGGCCAACGACATCCTCGACGAGTGCCCGCTCTCCAACTACACGACGTGCAGGGCCACCTACACGCCGTCGCCGGGTCCCCAGACTGTGTTCTTCGAGGCGTACATCATCCAGTACCAGGACGGGGTCGCCGCCTTCATCGCAGCGTGCTCGTCGCCGGTGGTCATCAACTGGACGAACCCGTCCAGCGTCTCGCTGGCGATCTCGCCGACTGCGTCCCAATCCACCGGGTCGGCCTTCACCCTGACTGCCACCATCAGCCCGCCGGGCTACTCCTACGACGTCTACATCTGCGACCTCACCACCACCGCGGGAACGGGGTCCTCCACCCCCGGTGGGGTGACGGCCGTCCCCAACGCGACGCAGGCGTCGGGGACCATCTCCGAGAGCACCGCCCAGACCGACACGTTCGTCGCCTACATCACCAACACCAACAACAACTCGGTCTGCACGGGGTCGGCCAACGGAGTCACTGAGGCGTCCAACTCGGTCACCGCCACCTGGTCCGCCCCGACCGTCACCCTCGCCGCCAACCCGACCGCCCTCGCCACCGGGTCGGCCACCGCCTTGACGGCGGCGATGCTCAACGAGCCGCCGGGCGCCAACGTCTCCATCTGCGACTCGCCCACGGCGACCCAGGGCCAGGACACCGGCTGCGTCCCGGGCAGCACCGAGCCCGTCACCGAGTACACCGCCGGCACCTACTACTTCCAGGCCCTCATGGGGGACAGCGGGAACATCGTCGCCGCATCGGCCATCGTGGCGGTCACCTGGTCCGCCGGCCCGATCGTCACCCTCGCCGCCAACCCGGTCACCCTCGCCACCGGGTCAGCCACCGCCTTGACCGCAGCGACAGCCAACGAGCCATCGGGCGCCAACGTCGCCATCTGCGACTCACCCACGGCGCCCCAGGGCCAGGACACCGCCTGTGTCTCGGGGAACACCGAGTCCGTCACCGAGTACACCGCCGGCACCTACTACTTCCAGGCCCTCATGGGGGACAGCGGGAACATCGTCGCCGCATCGGCCATCGTGGCGGTCACCTGGCAGTCGTCGGCACCGCCGGCATCCAACTCCTCCTATCTCTGCGCCATGAACAGCTCGCTGGTCCGGGCCAACGGGAGTGCCTGCCTCGCGTGGGACACCATCCCCGGGGGAGGAGTGTCTTCGGGGGTGTCGGAGACGGTCGACGGCTCGGCCAGTCAGCCGGTGCTCGACATCGCCTACGGGGACGCCGACGGGTACACCGGCAGCTCCACAGCCTACGGGGTGCTCTACGTCGTGTCGTCGTCCTATCCGGTGGTCTTCCCCAACGGGCCAGCCTGCGACGCAG